>DASVEP010000071.1:0-41086 GCA_036380475.1 Candidatus Dormiibacterota bacterium | reverse complement strand
CAGCGTGCCCATGTCCCCGGTGTCGGTGACGAGCATCGGGATTCCCATCTGGATTGCCTCGGAGAAGACGACGGGGATGCTCTCTTTGCGCGATGGGATGACCAGGCAATCGCACGCCTTCATGTAGGCGGCGAGGTGGCTTGCAGGTCCGCGCGGAATCATCGTCACCATGGCTTCGAGACCTTCGGATTTGATTTGCAACGCGAGAGCGGTTTCGAGTGACCCATCGCCCCGCACATATAGATGTGTCCCCTCGATGTCCTTCAGCCGGGCCATCGCCGAAATGAGCACGTCGATCCCCTTCACGCGTTCGAGCCGGCCGACGAATAGAAACCGCACTTTGCCGGGGATGTCGAGGGCCTCGCCGGATGGTTTCATTGCTCGCGACGTGGGCAGGAACTCGCAGTCGAGCCCGCCCACGATCTCCGTGCGCTTCGCGAGCTCGATGCCGTCGGCAAAGCGCCAACGGGCGCCGCGGAGAATCCGCCGGATCAGTAAGCGCATCAGCGGGTAGCGCGCATAGGTGTTGATATCCGAGCCCAGGGTCCACACCGCGTAGGGCACACCGGTGGCGCCGCGCAGGCGCCACGCCAGATAGCCGGCCGGCACCGCCCACAGCGCGAGGCATACGTCGATGGATTGCTCGCGGACCGTGCGGCGAAGGAGGCTCTCCCAGTCACCCATGAGCTGCAGAGTCCGCCAGAGCTGGAAGGGCGACAACAGATTCGTAGACACGAGCGCCCTCCCCGACTGGCGCGACGGAACCCAGAACACCGGCACGCCTGCCGGGTCGGCCTCGATGCCTGGCCGCTCAGGTGCGACGACAACGACCTTGTGGCCGCGCCTGACGATCGCGCGGCAGAAGTCAGCCGCATACGGCGCGGCGACGTCGTTTGGGTTGGCGGGATACGAGCTGGTGACGACGCAGAGGTTCACGGGAGGCGGGGAGTCAGTCGACAGCGTCTCGGATGACGGTGACGACGCGCTCGACCTGCTCTTCCTCGAGTCCGGGGTAGAGGGGCAGAGTGATGGCACGAGTTGCATACGCATCGGAGCGGCCGAGGTTGTCCTGCCCCGCCGACTGGAAAGCCTTGAAATGCGGGATGAACGGGTAGTGCAGGCTCGTCTGCACGTTCCGCTTCGAAAGGGCTTCGACGACCAGCTCTCGCGCGGGTTGATCAGGCGCAACGATCGTCATCAAGTGGTAAGCGCTGTCGCCCCGGTATGAGGCAAATGGGATCGTCCAACCGCGCAGGTCTTCAAGGCCTTTTCGGTAACGGGCGACAAGGTCGCCTCGGCGTTTGTTGTTGACCGGCAGCTTTGCCAGCTGGCTTCTGCCCAGTGCAGCGTGTAGATCGTCGAGCCGGTAGTTGAAGCCGGGCGTGACCACGTCGTAGGACCGCGTGTGGCCCAGACGGCGATCCCAACTGAGGCTCGTCATCCCGTGCGAGCGCAGGTGGCGCACCTTTTCGGCGAGGTCGTCTCGGTTCGTCACGACCATGCCACCCTCGCCGGTGGCCATGTTCTTGTTGCCGAAAAACGAGAAGCACGAAATGTCGCCGATCGTCCCCGCTGCTCCGAGCTCGTGTCGCGCACCCACCGCGTGACACGCGTCCTCGATCAGGGCGACGTTCTTCTTCTCGCAGACCGCGCGTATGTCCGACATGCGGCAGAGATAACCGCCGTAGTGCATCACCACTACGGCGCGCGTGGTCGGTGTGATCGCGGCCTCGACCTGCACGGGATCGATGGTTGGCTCGTCGAGCGCAACGATGTCCGCGAACACCGGTTGCGCGCCGATCATGACCGACAGGTTCGCAGCGGCGACAAAGTTGATCGCCGGCTGGACGATCTCGTCGCCGGGGCCAAGGCCAAGGGCGAGATAGGAAAGGTGGATCGCAGCGGTTCCGTTGGCTACGGCCAGGGCATGGCGCGCGCCGAGCATGGCGGCGAACTCTCGCTCGAACGCTTCGACCTCGGGCCCCATCGTGATCCAACCGCCGGCGAGGACCCTTGCGACGGCGTTTTGCTCCTCGGGGCCGTACGCCAGGTCGCTCAGGGGAATCCGGCTGTCAGACACTCGTGAATGTTCCCTGCGACTCCGCGAACATCTGCTGCGCGGTCGCGTAGTCGTCTGGGCGTCCGATGTCGAGCCAGAGGCAATCCGTCAGGTAAGACCACACCGGGCGACCCTGGTCGAGGAGCTTGAGGACCAGGGTCGGGAAGTCGAGATAGGTCCCTTTCTCGATCAGGTCCAGAACCCGCGGCTCGTAGACGTAGATGCCCATGCTCACGTGGTGCACGGATTCGGGCTTCTCCAGATAGCCGCGCACGCGGTGGTCGGCATCGAGCTCGATGACACCGAGGTCGAACTTCACTTTGCGTTCGTGCGTCGCGATGGTGAGGTCCGCTCCCTTTTCGCGATGAAACCTGATGAGCTCGTCGAAGTCGATGTCTGTGAGAACGTCCCCGTTCATGGTCAGGAATGTTTCGTTGAGACCTTCGATGAGGGCGAGCGACCCGGCCGTGCCAGTGGGTTCGTCTTCCTCCACATAGCGGAGAGTGATCGTGTCCACCAGGCTCTGACGGTGGCTGAAGTACGCCTTCACGAGCTCGGCGAGATGACCAAGCGTCAGCGTGATGTCGGTGATCCCGTAAGCGGTCAGGCGGCGGATCAGGACTTCGACCACAGGCATGTCGCCCAGGGGCATGAGCGGCTTGGGGAAATTGACGGTGAAAGGCGCGAGCCGCGTCCCTTTTCCGCCGGCGAGGATGATCGCCCTGAGCCCCGCCGCCTCCTTGCTCACGGAGGGCTGTTGTAGTGGCGAGGGCTTTCCACGTCTTCGAACAGGCCTCCTCGTAGCGCGGCGGTCAGCTCGCGGATCCCGTCAGGCACTCGTCGCGTGACATGAAAGCCGAGCTCCGAGCGGATGCGCTCGAACGACACTCGGTAATCTCGGGGATCCTCATCTTTCTTCACGTACTCGACGATGCAGCCGGGAACTTCCTTGCTGATGAGCTCGATGAGGTCCCGCTTCGTGTAGTTCTCATCTGTGTCGCCGACATTGAAGACCCTCTTGGCGACCCGAACCGGCGCGGATGTCAGCACGCTCTCGATGGCCCGCGCAGCGTCGCGCACGTGGACATACGGGCGCCAGAAGTTCTCTCCATAAACCGCGATCCTTCCGCGCGTCACCATCTCCATCGTGAACTGGTTGACGGTGAGGTCGAAACGCATGCGCGGGGAAAGTCCGTACAGAGTCGCGAATCGAAGCACGGTTGGGGCGAATCCATCCGAGTTGGATCCCAAGAGCTCAGTCTCGAGAGCGACCTTGGTCTCCGCATACAGCGAGATGGGCCGGAGCTCGGCCTCCTCTGTTGCGAGCGCGCTCGTGTCGCTCATCCGACCGTAGTTGCTGCAGGTGGAGGCGAAGACGAATCGTTCAACTCCGGCTGCCCTCGCCAGCGCGACGACTTGGAGGGAGGCGTCGAGGTTGACCTCGCGCGCGAGCGCCGGATTTCTTGAGCAGGCCGGGTCGCCAACAATCGCTGCCAGGTGAACCACTGCATGCACGCCTGCAAGTGCGGCCTGGACGACGCCGGCGTCTCGGACGTCACCGAAACAGAATTCGAACCCATCCTCTGACGCGATGCCGAGCAGCGAGCTTCCGCCGTACTGGAGGCTGTCCAGGACGCGAACAGCGTGACCTTGATGAAGTAAATGGGCGGTCACCAACGCCCCCAGATAGCCGGCTCCACCTGTGACGAGAACCTTCAGTCGGGGCTCAGCGGAGGACGTGGTACGGCCTCACGGGCGGTAACGATATCAGGGCCCTCCGGAAGCTAGACTTCCAAATCGTGCCGTCACATGAGCTGCCGAGCCGCGCGCTGTACGAGGGACGGGACCGAGCCGGAGCGCGGTCATTTCTGTACGCAATCGGACTGACGCCAGACGATCTCAAGAAGCCATTCGTCGGCGTCTCCAACTGCTGGCTCGAGACGATGCCCTGCAACTTCGGGCTCCGCGAGCTGGCGGTTCCCGTCAAAGCCGGCATCCGCGCAGCGGGCGCGAACCCGATGGAGTTCAACACGATCGCCATCTCCGACGGCATCACGATGGGCAGCGAGGGCATGAAGACCTCGCTCGTGAGCCGCGAGGTCATCGCCGATTCGATCGAGCTGGTTGGTCGCGGCCACCAGTTCGACGCGATGTGCGCCATCTGCGCTTGCGACAAGACGACTCCCGCGTCGGCGATCGCGCTCGTGCGTCTCGACCGCCCCGCCATCCTTCTTTATGGCGGTTCGATCATGCCTGGTCGATTTCGCGGGAAAGATGTCGCGGTCGGCGAGGTCTACGAAGCCATCGGCGCCGTGGCCGCCGGCAAGATGAGCGCGGCCGACCTGGCCGAACTTGAGCTGGTCGCGTGCCCTGGACCCGGCGCCTGCGGGGGCCAGTACACGGCCAACACCATGTCGATGTTGATGGAGGTCATCGGACTCTCCCCGTTCGGCTTCAACTCCATTCCGGCGATGGATCCTGACAAGCACCGCGCGGCAGAGGTTGCGGGCCGGCTTGTGATGACCGTTCTGGAAAACGACCTGCGCCCCTCGCGCATCCTCACACGCCGCGCGTTCGACAACGCGATCGCCGCCGTGGCCGCCAGCGGAGGCTCAACAAACGCGGTACTCCATCTTTTGGCCTTGGCGCGCGAGGCTGGCGTAGAGCTTCACATCGATGACATCGACCGCATCAGCCGGCGCACGCCGCTGCTGTGTGACCTCAAGCCGGGCGGCCGGTTCGCTGCAGTCGAGCTTCATCGCGCGGGCGGCATCGGCGTGCTGACGAAGCGATTGATCGAGGGTGGCTACGTCGACGGCGATGCTCTCACGGTGACCGGCCGCACCCTGGGCGAGGAGTGCGAGTCCGTGCGCGAGACGCCCGGCCAAGAAGTGGTTGCGCCGTTGTCGCGACCGTTGCGAGATGAGGGCGGACTCGTAGTGCTTCGCGGGTCGCTGGCTCCCGAGGGCTCCGTGGTCAAGGTGACCCAGCACACGCCAACCAGCCATCGTGGTCCCGCGCGAGTCTTCAACCGCGAGGAAGATGCGTTCGCCGCCGTCCTCGGTGGAAAGATCAAAGCTGGCGACACGGTCGTGATCCGGTACGAAGGACCGCGCGGCGGACCGGGCATGCGCGAGATGCTGCAGGTGACGGCGGCCATCGTCGGTGAGGGACTTGGCGAAACGGTGGCGCTGGTGACCGACGGACGCTTCTCAGGAGCGACGCAGGGTTTGATGATCGGCCACGTCGCGCCCGAGGCCGCTGCCGGCGGACCGCTGGCCGCGCTCCAGGACGGCGACATGATCGACATCGACGTGGAGAGCCGCCGCCTTGCGGTCGAAGGAGTGGACGTCGCGGCTCGCCTCAAGGGTTGGTCGCCGCCCGAGCCGAACTATCGCAAGGGTGTGCTGGCCCGGTACGCGCTGCTGGTCGGGTCGGCCTCGGAAGGAGCGATCCTCAAGCCCTGATCTCCCCACCCGGCCAGCCCGCTTCGCGGTCTGGCCGACCTCCCCATGTGGTGGGGAGGTGAACTATTTGACCGCGGGCAGCCAGGCGTCGCGGTGGGCTTCGTAAGCCGAGATCGATGTTTCGTGGCGTTCGACAAGCCCGATCTCATCGAGGCCACCGAGCAGGCATTCGCGTGCAAATGGGTCGATCTCGAACCGATACGCAAATCCCTCTCCGCGCACCTCCTGCGCCTGGAGGTCGACCGTGATCCTGGCATCAGGATCCTCCGACGCAAGGTCGATCAGGTGGCGCACCTGGCTCTCCGGCAGCGTGACCGCGAGCAGCCCCGTCTTGTAGCAGTTCGCTTTGAAGATGTCCGCGAAACTCGGGGAGACGATCGCGCGGAATCCCGCGTCTCGAATCGCCCATGGAGCGTGCTCGCGTGAGGATCCGCAACCGAAGTTCGCGCCGGTGACCAGCACGGAAGCGCCCTTGTGCTCGGGCGCGTTCAGCACGAAGTCGCTCGCCTGCCTCCAGTCATAGAAAAGGAATGGGCCGTAGCCTGTGCGCTCGATCCGCTTCAAGAACTGCTTGGGGATGATCTGGTCCGTGTCCACGTCGGCGCGGTCGAGGGGAAGCATCCGGCCGCTGACCTGCGCAACAGGATCCATCGCTTACAGCAGCTCGCGAACATCGACGAGGTGCCCGGTGACCGCGGCGGCCGCCGCCATCGGCGGGCTCATCAGGTGCGTGCGGCCGCCGGCCCCTTGCCGGCCTTCGAAGTTGCGATTGCTGGTCGACGCGCAGCGCTCTCCGGGGGCGAGGATGTCCGGGTTCATGCCCAGGCACATCGAGCAGCCCGCGTTGCGCCACTCGAAACCTGCAGCCTTGAACACAGCATCCAGGCCCTCATCCTCGGCGGCGCGCTTCACGGACGTCGATCCAGGCACCACCATCGCGCGCACGCTCGGGTGCACGTGCTTGCCGGCGATGACCTTGGCCGCGGCGCGAAGGTCCTCGAGCCGTGCGTTCGTGCACGAGCCGATGAAGACCCTATCGATCGCGATGTCGGCGAGCGCAGTGCCCGGCAGCAGGTCCATGTAGCGCAGAGCGCGCGCGTCTGTGTCGGACCGGGGCTGGGGTACACGGCCGGTGACCGGAGCCACCTGGCCGGGATTCGTGCCCCACGTGACGTGCGGCTCCAGCTTCGTGGCATCGAGGACGATCTCCTCGTCGAAGACCGCGTCCGCGTCGGTCGCCAGGGAGCGCCAGTGGTCGACCGCGGTGTCCCAGGCCGCCCCGCGCGGGGCATAGGGACGGCGCTCCAGGTAGCCGAACGTGCTGTCGTCCGGGCTGACCATGCCCGCCTTGGCGCCCCACTCGATGCTCATGTTGCAGATCGTCATCCGGCCTTCCATGCTCAGGGCACGGATGGTCGAGCCTCGGTACTCGACCAGGTGACCCTGCCCCAGCGAGATGCCCGTGCGCCCGATCAGGCCCAGCACCACGTCTTTGGCGGTGACCCCGATCGGGAGCTCGCCCTCCACGGTCACGGCCAGGTCGCGCGCCCGGGTCTGCGGCAGGCATTGCGTCGCCAGCACCAATTCGACCTCGGACGTGCCGATGCCGAAGGCCAGCGCGCCGAAGGCGCCGTGAGTGGAGGTGTGCGAGTCGCCACAGACGATGAGCATCCCGGGCTGCGTGAGGCCAAGCTCGGGGCCGATTACGTGAACGATGCCCTGCCGGCGGCTGCCGATCTGGTGGAGGGGGATCCCCTCGCGCCTGCAGTTCTCGGCGAGCACCTCCATCTGCTTCCGGGACAGGTCGTCGGCGGCCCGCGCACCCCCGCGGGTCGGGACGTTGTGGTCCATGGTCGCCAAAGTCAGGTCGGGCCGGCGGACGTGCCGCCCGGCCAGCTTCAGCCCTTCAAAAGCCTGGGGCGACGTGACCTCGTGGACCAGGTGCAGGTCCACGAAGAGCAGGTCAGGTTCGCCAGGAGAGGTGCGGACCACGTGCGCGTCCCACAGCTTCTGGGCCAAGGTTGCGGGCATCGGTGCCCCACTGTACCGGCCCCTCGAGCGGGACATGCATGGGAGCAGTTCAAAGAGCGGGCGGTGTTGTTTGTGGCCGAAACACAAAGACCTGTAGGGAAAATGACCTAAGATCGTGCGACACATGGCTAGGTCGTCCCGCGCGCTCGTAGAGCTCCTTGGCCTTCTGGGCCTTATTGGCCTTGGTCAGTCGGGGGCTCGCGCGACCTAACCCAAGTCGCAAAGAGATCGCAAAGCCCCCGACCGAAAGGCGGGGGCTTCTTGTTTGTAAGGAGAAGCAGTGACCGGAGCGGACATGATCCTGGAGGCGCTGGAGCGCGAGGGAGTCGAATTCATATTCGGCTACCCCGGCGGCGCCAACCTGCCTATCTACCAGCACATGCCGGGTCACCCCACGCTCAAGCACATCCTCGTCCGCCACGAGCAGGGCGCTGCGCACATGGCCGACGGCTACGCCCGCGCCTGCGGCAAGCCGGGCGTGGTCTTCGCCACCTCCGGGCCTGGCGCGCTGAACCTGGTCACGGGTCTCGCCACCGCGTACATGGACTCGGTGCCGATGATCGCCATCACGGGCCAGGTCGCCAGCACGATGGTCGGCCGAGATGCTTTCCAGGAAACCGATGTGATCGGCGCCACCAGCTCGGTGACCAAGCACAGCTACCTCGTCACGAGTATCAACCAGCTGCCGCGCGTGATCCACGAGGCGTTCCATATCGCGACGACCGGGCGGCCCGGACCCGTGCTCATCGACATCTGCAAGGACGTGCAGCAGGCCGATGCGCCGCATGTTCTGCCGGAGCGATTGGAGATTCCCGGTTACAAGCTCAACGGGCACGTCGACCTGGACCAGGCAAAGGCCGCCGCGGTCGCGCTGGCGGGAGCCGAGCGCCCGGTCGTGCTCGCGGGGCACGGTGTCCTGCTGAGCCACGCCGAAGGGGAGCTGCGCGAGCTCGCCGAGAAGGCGGCGGTGCCGGTCGGCACCACCCTGCTCGGCATCGGGGCATTCCCGGTGAACCACCCTCTCTCGCTCCACATGACCGGCTTCATGGGCACCGGCTGGAACCTGAAAGCAGTGCAGAACGCGGACGTTCTGATGATGGTCGGCATGCGCGTCGACGACCGGGTCACGGCCCGCCTCGCCGATTTCGCGCCCAAGGTCAAGACCTTCATCCACGTCGACATCGACGGCTCGGAGATGGGCAAGAACGTGCGGCCGCACATCGAGCTGGTGGCCGATGCGAAGAAGGCGATCTCGGCCATGATCCCGCACCTCCCCGAACCCGAGAAGAGCCGCGGCACGTGGCTGGCCCAGATCGATGCCTGGCGCGAGGAGCACCCTCTCCGCTACACGCACTCGAACGGACAGCTGCAGCCGCAGGACGTTCTGATCGACATGTACAAGCGGTGCCGCAACGAGGCGATCGTGGTCGCAGACGTCGGCCAGAACCAGATCTGGGCGGCCCTGTGGTGGAACTACGACCGGCCCGGGCTGTTCCTGAACTCGGGTGGCTCCGGCACGATGGGATTCGCGCTGCCGGCCGCCATCGGCGCCAAGTTCGCGCGGCCCGAGCTGGCTGTCTGGTGCGTCGCCGGCGAGGGCGGTTTCGTCATGACGGCGCAGGAGCTGTCGGTCGCGGTCGAGCACCAGCTCGACGTCAAGATCGTGATCCTCAACAACTTCTCGCTCGGCATGGTCCGCCAGTTCCAGGACGACTTTTACGGTGGGGTGCGCTCCGAGTCCGACCTCAAGCACATGCCCGATTTCGTCAAGCTCGCGGATGCGTACGGGCTGCCCGGGATCCGTGTCGACAAGTTCGAAGAAATCGGCCCCGCAATGGACGCGGCGGAGCGGACCAAGGGCCCGTTCCTGATCGACTTCCGGATCGACCCCGAGGCCAACGTCTACCCGATCGTGCCGCTGGGCAAGAGCCTGAACGACTTCTGGGAGGCGCCCGAGGTATGACCGAGGACCGACTCCGCGTCCTGTCCGTGGTCGTCGAGGACGGCCCCGGAACCCTGAGCAAGGTCTCGGGCTTGATCCGGCGCCGCGGATTTCACGTGCGCGCCATCTCGGTGGGTCCGAGCCGCGAGGCCGGCCAGGTCCGCATGACGCTGACGGTCGATGCGGGCCACGCCGAGGTCGACCAGGTGCGCAAGCAGCTCGAGCGCCTTGTCGAGGTGGTCGAGGTCGAAGACCTGACCGGCCACGACGTGCACAGCCGCGAGCTGGTGGTGGCCACGGTCGCCGCCGCCGACCTGTCGGATTTGATCGAGCGCGGGGCCAAGGTGCTCCACAGCGGAAAGAAGGGAACCACGGTCGAGTTCGCCGGCGACGGCACCGAGGTCGGCGAATTCGTCGATGAGCTGAGAAGGCATGGAGTCCAGGACGTGGTGCGCTCGGGCCCCGTCGTCATGAGGAGAAGCGCATGAAGATCTACTACGACAAGGACTGCCCACCGAAGCTCGGCGAGCCGGTAGCGGTCATCGGGTACGGCAGCCAGGGCCGCGCCCACACGCTGAACCTCCACGACAGCGGGGAGGACGTGCGCGTCGGCCTGTACAAAGGCAGCGCGTCGTTCGAGCGCGTGGCCGCCGACGGCGTGCGTGCCATGGAGGTGCCGGACGCAGTCAAGGAAGCCTCGGTGGTCATGATCCTCACTCCCGACGCTTTCCAGGGCAAGCTCTACCGCGAGTCGATCGAGAAGCACTTGAAGCCGGGCGCGATGCTCATGTTCGCCCACGGTTTTTCGATCCACTTCGCACAGATCAAGCCTGAGCCGGAGATCGACGTTGCGATGATCGCGCCCAAAGGTCCGGGCCACCTCGTGCGGAGCACGTATGTGCTCGGCCAGGGCGTGCCGGCTCTGCTCGCCGTGCATCAAGACGCCACGGGGCGCGCACGCGAGCGCGCGCTCGCATACGCCCGCTCGCTCGGTGCCGGACGCGCCGGGATCATCGAGACCACGTTCAAGGAAGAAACCGAGACCGACCTGTTCGGCGAGCAGGCGGTCCTTTGCGGCGGCGTCAGCTCTCTGGTGAAGACCGGTTTTGAAACTTTGGTCGAGGCGGGTTACCAGCCGGAGATCGCGTACTTCGAGGTCCTGCACGAGCTGAAGCTCATCGTCGACCTCATGTATCGGGGCGGACTCGGTTTCATGCGCTACTCGGTATCGGACACGGCCGAGTACGGCGACTACGTCTCAGGGCCGCGCGTGATCGACAACCAGGTGCGCGAGAACATGCGCCAGGTGCTGCGCGAGATCCAGGACGGCTCTTTTGCGGAGAAGTGGCTGGACGAGAACTCGAACGGGCGGGAGCACTTTCTCGCCATGCGTAAGAAGGATGCCGAGCATCCGGTGGAGAAGGTCGGGCGCGACCTGCGCTCGATGATGACCTGGTTGGAGCCGGTAGAGAAATGACAAGGGAATCCGACGTAGATCGCGTATTCATCTTCGACACGACGCTGCGTGACGGCGAGCAGTCACCTGGGTTCCACCTCGACGCGAACTCCAAGCTGACGATCGCGCGCCAGCTTCAGAAGCTCGGCGTCGACGTGATCGAGGCCGGCTTCCCGATCTCCTCACCGGGCGACTTCGAGTCGTGCCGGCGCATCGCCCGTGAAATTCGCGGCGCGACCGTGACGGCCCTCGCCCGGGCGGTAAAAGAGGACATCGATGCCGTGTGGGCCGCGATCAAAGAGGCGGAGACGCCGCAGATCCACATCGTGCTGTCGGTATCCGACGTGCACATCGAACGCAAGCTCGGAATGACGCGGGCGCAGGTGCTGAAGCGCGGCTCCGAGATGGTCGCCTATGCACGTTCTCTGTGCGACCGCGTCGAGTACTCGCCGGAAGACGCGGGCCGCGCGGATATCGACTACCTGGTCGAGACGGTGGAAACGATGATCGCCGCGGGCGCGACCGTCATCAACATCCCCGACACCACGGGCTACTGCCTCCCGAGCGAGTTCGGCGGGATCGTGCGCCGTGTCATCACCGACGCCCGCGGCAGCGACAAGACGTTGTTTTCAGTCCACTGCCACAACGACCTCGGCCTTGCGGTGGCCAACACGATGGCTGCCATCGAGGCGGGCGCCCGGCGGGTCGAATGCACGATCAACGGCATCGGCGAGCGCGCCGGCAACACCTCGCTCGAGGAGATCGTGATGCTGCTGAACGTCCGGCAGGCAACGCTGGGTCTCGAGTGCGGCGTGGACACCAGAGAGATCACACGGACGTCGAGGCTGGTCGCCGAGCTGACCGGCACGCCGGTGCAGCCGAACAAAGCCGTCGTCGGCGCGAACGCGTTTGCGCACGCGTCGGGTATCCACCAGGACGGCGTCCTTAAGGATCGGTTGAACTACGAGATCATGAAGCCGGCCGATGTCGGGCTCGACGACTCGCGCATCGTGCTCACGGCGCGCTCCGGAAGGCATGCGTTTCACCACCGCCTCGGCCTGCTTGGCATCAAGCTGGCCGACGGCCAGGGTGAGGCGGCCTGGCAGCATTTCCTGCAGGTTGCCGATACGAAGCGCGAGGTCACGGACGACGACCTGAGAAAGATCGCGGCCGGCGAGCACATCGGCAACGGTCACGCGACCGCCCCGGACGTACCCAACGAGCACAACCACGTCGCGGACACGCTGCGCCACATGATCTTCGGGTAGTCTCCATTTCGATTTGAAGATCGCCTATCAAGGGGAGCCTGGCGCCTACTCGGACGAGGCGGTGGCAGCCCTGTTCCCGGAAGCCGAGGCGGTTGGCTATGCGACGTTCCGCCTGACCTTCGAGGCGCTGGCCATCGGCGCAGTCGCTGCCGCGGTCCTGCCGGTCGAGAACACCAGCGCGGGCGTCGTGCAGGAGGTGTCGGACCTTCTCTGGGAGCTCCCCGGCCTTCGCGTGGTGCGCGAACACGTGCAGCCGGTTCAGCACTGCCTCCTCGGCTGGCCTGGCCCGGTCGAGCGGGCGCTGTCGCACCCGCAGGCTCTGGCGCAGTGCAGTCGTTACCTGCATGCGCGCCAGATCAAGCCGGTGGCCTTTCACGACACTGCCGGCGCTGCGCGGGCCGTCTCCGAGCAGCGCATGCCGGGAACCGCGGCGATCGCAAGCCGCGCGGCCGCCGCGCGCTACGGCCTCTACGTGCTTGCGGAATCGATCCAGGATGACTCCGAGAACAGGACCCGATTCGTGGTCGTCGAGAAAGGCGATCCTGGCAGGCCGCTCCAGGGCGCGACGATGTCGAAATGCTCCCTTGCGTTCGTCGCCGCGCACAAGCCCGGCAGCCTCGCCCACGCTCTCGACTGCTTCGCACGGCGCAACGTCAACCTGACGCGTCTCGACAGCAGGCCGATCCTCGGCCGCCCGTTCGAGTATCGGTTTTATCTCGACTTCTCGATCAACGGGGAGGTGACCGCCCCCGAGGCCGCCGAGGCTGCGCTGAGCGACCTCGAGGAAGCCGCCGCCGAGATCAAGCTCTTCGGGACCTATCCAGCCAGTTGATCTGGTGCGAATTACCCAGGCTGTAACGACCGTTTCAGGACAGCCCGAGTAGACCCATTAAGGAAATTCGTCTAAGCTCTCCGTTCGTGGGTCGGCAGCGGAGCGCATCTGTTGCGGAGGGTGCGCCGCAAAAGTCCGAACGGCGACGGCTGCCTGGGGTGAACTTGAGGGCGGGGTCTGTGAAACAGGCCCGGCATGAGTCGGGCTTGAGCCTGGCCCAGGTTGGCAAGGGTCACGTCACCGCGCCCGCCATCTTTCTGATCGAAACGGGACGAACGCGCCCATCGTTGCCCACGCTCGAACACATAGCGCGGCGGACCGGCAAGCCAGTCGAATACTTCCTCGCCGATCCCGGTGGGGTGAGCGACGAGACCAAAGACGGCCTCGTCGAGCTCGAGTCGTTGTTCGCCCACGGGCAATATCACGAAGCCATCGAGCTCGGCCACAAGCTGCTCGGGCTCGGCTCTTCCGCCTACCGTCTCGGCCCGATCCGCTATCACATCGCCCGCGCGTACCTCCAGCTCGGCAAACCAGAGCCGGCAGGCGATCTCTTGAAGCAGGCGTCGGCGCATTTCGAATCGATCGGCGACACGCTGATGCTCGCGGAGTGCCTGGGGTCGGTGGCGTCGCTCGCGTACATGACCCAGCAGCCCGGCGCCGTCGCCATCGCAGAGCGCGCCCTGAGTCTCTGCAGGAGCCTCCGGCCCGTGCCGGCCACCACCGAGGCGCGCTTGCTTGGCGTGCTCGCCACGTCGCACCTAGCCGAGGGCGAGTGGGAAAACGCGATGGCTTACTACATGGAAGCCATCGAGGTCGCGGGTTCATTGCACGACCTGCGACGCCTGGCCCTGATGTACCACGGCATGAGCATCGCCTACCGGGAAACCGGACAGACCGAAGCCGCGGTGAGGTACGCGAACCGATCGGTGGCGCTCCTCGAGGTGCTGCACGATCGCGTCTCGCTGGCTCGGATCGAAAACGACCTGGGCTTGCTCATGATGGCGAAGGGCGATCACGCGGGCGCCCGCGAGCATCTCGATCGCGCGCTCGAGCTCACCGATGAGACCCAGCTCGAGGTTGGCCGAGCGAGCATGATCCTCAGCCTGAGCGAGCTAAGCCTCCAGGAAGGCAATGTCGATGCAGCGGCAGCGCTCGCCGAGCAGGGACTTGAGCTCGCGGAGCGCATGCAGGAAGGGTCGACCATCGCCGAGGCGCACATGTGGCTCGGCCGCGTGGCCGAGCATCGCGGCGACCACCAGACCGTAGACCGGGAGTTCGAGCTCGCCCTTCAGGGCCTGAACAAGAACGGAGTGGGGGAGCGGCTTCTCCGGTGCCACCGGATGTATGCCGAGATCCTCGAGCGCCGCGGCGACCTCCAGGGGGCGTACGTGCACATGAAGAGCGCTGTCTCCGCGGGCAGGCCGGGCCTGGTTCGGGCCGATGGCCCTCACAAGGCGGAGCGCGCGGGCGCAGGCTGAAATCGATTTCCACCCCGCGGCCGCCGGATGGCGGAAGCGCGCAGAACGCGTGATAACGTAGCTTTCAGCCCCTTCACGATGGCCAAAACGCTTCGCAACTCCAAGACCGCTATCGCTGCCGAAGCAGTCATCGCCGACTACCGCCTCGCATACAGCAGCCGTCGCGCCAGCATCATCGGGCGTGCCGAGGTGCTCCGCGGGAACGCGACGTTCGGGATTTTCGGCGACGGCAAAGAGGTTGCGCAGCTGGCGATGGCCAAGGTGTTCCGTCCAGGCGACTGGCGGGCCGGTTACTACCGCGACCAGACCTTCATGTGGGCCACCGGCATGTCGAACGTCCGCGAGTTCTTCGCTCAGCTGTACGGAAACACCAACCTCGACGCCGACCCCGCGTCGGGCGGCCGCCAGATGGGCAACCACTTCGCAACCAGGTTCATCGACGATCGCGGCGAGTTCAAGAGGTCGATCGACACGCCCAACTCGACAGCCGATGTATCGAACGTGGCCGGCTGGATGCCGCGCCTCCTCGGCCTGGCGTATGCGTCGAAGCTGTATCGGAACAACCCGCAGCTCGCTGCGGCTCAGGATGGCTTCTCGGTCAATGGCAACGAGGTCGCCTTCGGCACCATCGGCGACGCCGCCACGAGCGAGGGCCATTTCTGGGAGACGGTCAACGCTGCGGGCGTCCTCCAGGTTCCTATCGCCCTTTCGGTGTGGGACGACGGCTACGGAATATCGGTGCCCGTCAGCGCGGAGACGACGAAGGGCTCGATCTCCGACGTGCTGCGTGGCTTCACTCCCGACGATCGCCCCGGCATCGACATCTACGTCATTCCGGGCTGGGACTACGCGGCGCTCATCGATGCGTATCGGACCGGCGTGCAACGAGTGCGCAGCGAGCACAAGCCCGCGATCTTCCACATCACCGAGCTCACGCAGCCGCAGGGCCATTCGACCAGCGGCAGCCACGAGCGCTACAAGTCGAAGGAGCGCCTGCGGTTCGAGGTCGAGTACGACTGCATCACCCGCATGCGCGAATGGATCATCGAGTGTGGCATGGCGAGCGATTCGCAGATCGAAGGCTGGGAGGCGGCGGACAAGGAGGCTGTGGAGGCAGCGCGGGATCTCGCCTGGGACGCCTATCAGGCGCCGATGCGCAAAGAGCGCGACCGTGTGGTTTCGATCCTGCGCCGGATCGACACTCCGAAGGTCGCCGAGGTGGCGTCGACGCTGAACGAGGCCAACAAGGTCACGCGATCCGCGATCATCACCGCGGCGTCCTTTGCGATGCGAACGCTGCGCGGCTCAGACTCTCCCGAGCGCACGGAGCTCGCGGAGTTCATCGCCGAGTACAGGCGCGAGAATACCGAGCGCTACAACTCGCATGTCTACAGCAGGTCGGATTCCTCTCCGCTCAAAGTCCCTGTCGCCCCGGCCAGATACTCAGAGAGCTCGCCGAGCGTTGACGGTCGCCAGATCCTGCTGCGCAACTTCGACGCCAACCTCGCGCGCGACCCTCGGTTGTTCGTCATCGGAGAGGACGTCGGCCGCCTGGGCGACGTCAACCTCGTGTTCGAGGGCCTGCAGGCGAAGTACGGCGACCTGCGGCTGACGGACACCGGTATCCGCGAGGCGACGATCCTCGGTCAGGCCATCGGCGCGGCCATGCGCGGCCTGCGGCCGATCTGCGACATCCAGTACCTCGACTACTTCCTCTACGCGTTGGAGCTGGCATCCGACGACCTCGCCAGTCTTCATTGGCGGACGGTGGGCGGCCAGAAGGCGCCGGTGATCATGCGCACGAAGGGACACCGGCTCGTCGGTATCTGGCACTCGGGCTCGCCGATGGCACTGCTGATCAACGCGCTCCGCGGCATGTACATCGCCGTGCCGAGGAACATGACCCAGGCGGCGGGCTTCTACAACACCCTTTTCCGCGGGGATAACCCGGCTGTTGTCGTCGAGGTCCTCAACGGCTACCGCCTCAAAGAGCGCGTGCCCGACAACATCGGCGAGTTCACGGTGCCGCTGGGTGTGCCGGAGGTGCTGCGAGCGGGTACCGACGTGACTGTGGTGACTTACGGGGCGTGCTGCGCGATTGCATTGGACGCGGCGCGGGCGTTGGAAGAGCTCGGAGCGTCATGCGAGGTGATCGACGTGCAGACCCTCGTCCCGTTCGACCTCGACCGCTCGATCGTTCGCTCGCTCGAGAAGACGCATGCGGTCCTGTTTCTGGACGAGGACATGCCGGGTGGCACGTCGGCCTTCATGATGCAGCAGGTTCTCGAAGGGCAGGATGGGTGGTGGCACCTCGACTCCTCCCCGCGCACCCTCGCGGCTTCGCCAAACCGCCCGGCGTACGGTCCGGATGGCGACTATTTCTCGAAGCCGAACCGCGAGAGCGTCATCGACGCGATCTACGACTTGATGCGCGAGCGGCGGCCGGAGAAGTTTCCTCCCCTCGACTGAGCGCTAGTAGACGTCCGGCGCGAAGACCTCCATAACAGTCAGAGCCGACGCTCGGCCGAGCAGCGCAATCCCCTCCAGCAGATAGGCGACCAGGCCTGCTGCGGTGGGCAACGCGCGTGGAGGCACCGGCTTGCGGGGCGCCCTTACCTCGCGCGCGGGTGTCGCATCATCTAGACCGGCGAGGCTCCGTGCCTTCCGCAGCGCTGTATCGATGCCGCCCAGCTCGTCTACCAGCTTCCGCTCCAGGGCCTGGCTGCCGGTCCAAACGCGACCCGCTGCAATGGGGTGGACCTCGTCGCGAGTCATCCCGCGGGACGAGCCGACGGCCTCTATGAAGAGCTCGTAGACCCGCTCGATCTCCTGCTGGACGATCCTCCTCTCGTCGTCGGTGAACGGATCGTCGTCACCCTCGAGGGTGACGTGCTGGCCAAAGGCGATCGTCTCACGGTTCACGGCCAGCTTCGAGAACAGGCCGCCGGTGACGAGCTTGCCGGTAAGCACGCCGATCGAGCCGGTCAGCGTGCCGGGTCGGGCCACGATCCACTTGCCCGGCGTCGCCACGAGGTAGCCGCCGGAGCCGGCCGCAGCGCCCATCGCGATGACGAGCGGTTTGCGCTTGCTGATGAGATCGATGGCCTGGCGCATGGCTTCGGATGCCGTCGCCGATCCGCCACGCGAGTTCACGAACAGGACCGCGGCGGCTGCGTGCCGGTCGGCGGCGACCTGGCGCGCAAGGGGAACGATGCTCAGGTCGCCGGCCCGGTCCTCGCCGAGCAGCGGCACTTCGATGGGCGGTGCGATCGGCAGCCTCCCGCTGCGGCCGTCGATGATCGTGCCCTCGACTCGCATGACGGCCACGTATGTGCCCCGGCCGGTGGTCGGGCGCCGCGATGGCAGCCTGCGCCGAGCCTGGTCCCAGGTTGCGATCCGGGCGAGCTGCCCGCCTCCGCCAAGGTGATCGGGGAGCTGCTCTTCAGGCATGAGGCCGTCGACGACCCTTTGCTCGAGGGCGGCGCTGTCCGTGTACGGGGAGCTGTCGATGAGCGTCGCAGCGGCATCCTCGGAGAGGTGCCGGCTCTCGCCAACCGCTCGAACGAGCTCGCTGTGGTTCGACTCGAGCAGCCACGTCAGCTGCTCGCGGACCTCAGGCGACATGCTCGCCTTGGTCAGAGGGTCGGCCGCCGACTTGTATGGCGAGATCTGGACGAAGTCAGCCTTGATTCCGATCCGGGCCAGGCCCTCGGCCAGGAACACGCCGGTTGAGGAGAAGCCCAGCGGGCGCACGATGCCCGCGGGCATGAGCAGGATCTCGTCGCAAGCGCTCGCCAGGTAGTAGGTGCCGGTTGTGTAGAAGGGGGCCCAGGCCACAACGCGCTTGCCGCTCGATCGCAGCTTCGCGACCAGCTCGCGCAGGTCCTGGATGGTCGCCATTGGCATGGGCACCGGCCGGAGGTGAAGAATCACCCCTTTGGTTCGAGAATCCCGCGCGATCGCATCGAAGCGCTCGCCGAGCTCCTTCACGCTCAGCCGGGGCTGGGAGATGAATCGCTGCCACAAGGGACTCGGAGGATCGGGCAGTGTGGGCGGCGCGTCTTCAAGGAGGAAGATCACGTAGTCCGGTGCTTTACCGATCGATCTCCATAGGTTCGACAGCAGCCACCAGACGTAGCGAAACGGATAGGAGATCAAACCCGCCTTCTCTGTTAAGTAAAAGCTTACTTTGCGGCGGGTTGACTTAGTGGCTCAGACTACTTTTGAGACCTCCAGGTGCTCGTCGAGGTCTTCGCTTAGGCGGGTCGCCCCGTATTCCTGACCGACGTGTTGGTGGTACGGAACCCCCGTGAACAGGTGGTGGCTCTTGGTCGGGATGTCGGCGCCGGCGGCCCACTCCTTTCGCTGGAGCGCCATGTAGCCCTCCTCCTGCTGGTTCTTCAGGTCGTCGAGCAGGACCGACATGCCGTGACCGGCGGCGTGCTGAAGGGCGAGCGTGATGAAGATGAACCCGACCCCGAGCTGGCCGAGCTCCTCCCACGTGATCGGGTTCTTCTCGTTGTGCCACTTGAACGACGAGGAGTAGTTGAAGGCAAAGCGAGCGCCCGGAAAGCGCTTGTGGATCTCGCTGCAAAACTGCTCTGTCGGCCCCCGCTCGGCGGTGGGGAACTCGCACCACAGGAGGTCGGGGATGCCACTGTCCATGTATCTGAGGCCTCGGTCGATGGCAAGCTGAATGCCGCGCTTGGTCTCGGGTGCTTCGGTGGCGGAAACGCCATCGGTGCGGGCGATGATCACGAAGTCTGTGTGGCCGAGATCGTCCGCCGCGTTGCGCATCATCTTGAGCTTGCCTACGAATTCGTCGGCTGAGATGAGGGCTTTGCCTGCGATGTGGCCGCAGCGCTTGGGCATGACCTGGTCTTCGAGGTGGGCAGCCGCCACGCCGGCTCGGACGTAAAGGTCGACCGTCCGCTGGACGTTGAAGAGGTTGCCATACCCCGCATCCATGTCGACAACAACCGGCGGGATCTCGAGGTGGACTGGAGCAACTCCCTTGTCGGGGTCGCCCATCGCCATGGTCAGCTGGAACTTGCGGAGCGCGCTGACCGTTCGGCGCGCGCCGTCGGCGATCTCGACCGATGAGTAGATGTCCATGTCGGTCGTGCCGAGATGGCCGATGGCGAACGAATAGCCGCTGAAGTAGACGGCATCGAACCCGTGGTACATGACGAGCTCCGCGCCAAACGGGTCGTAGACCCCTGGCCCGAACACGAACGGCTTTGTCGCCAGCAGCCGGCGCAAGCGCCGGCTTGGATCCTCGGCTCGGGACGCGGGTACTTTGAAGCCCTCCGGAAGGAGGGGGGTGGACACGAGATCCATCAATCGTTCTCGTGGTCGCAGTTGCACGGCTCCGGGCATTCGCACTCGTAGAGCGAGGGCTGGCCCGATGTCTCGAGTTGCTGGGTCTGCTCTTGGCTGTCCATGGACGACAAACTAGCAACGAGGGCGGTATAAGTCCAATTAATTGATTTGATCGTTACGATCAATAAAGCCGATAGCTCGGGAGAGGGCTGGGACTACTCGATCGTGCCCAGCAAGGCGAGAAACGCAGCGACGATGCCTTCTGGCTTGCCTGCATCGCTTCGGCGGTAGGCGACGATCGAGTTGTGCATCGGCGGGGCGTCCTTCATGCGGACGAGGCTCAGGGTGTGGCCCTCGACCTCGCGCGCAACAGCCGTTCGTGGCAGGAGCGCCACACCCAGACCACGCTCGACCATCTTCTTGGCGGCTTCGATCGAGTCCAGCTCCATCAGACCTCGCAGCATCGCCCCCGCCGAAACGAAGGCGGCTTGCGTGATCTCGTAGTAGCTGGACGTGCGGTCGAACATGATCAGCTTCTCTCCGGCCACTTCCGCCATGGTCACAGTCCGCCTCTTCGTGAAGGCGTGGTCCGGGGCGCACACCAGGACAAGCTCCTCTGTGTGGAACGGCCGCAGCTCCAGGTCCGGATGGCGGATGGCGCGGCCCAGACCCAGCTGCACCTCGTCGCGCAGGACCAGTTCGACGACATCCTCTGAGTGCCCGGTGCGCACCGAAACCTCGACTCGCGGGTGTGCGGCAACGAATTTCTCGAGCAGCTGCGGAAGGACGTACGTGCTCACGGCAGGGGCCGCGGCGATCATCAGGTGCCCGGCGGACGCCGACATCACCTGCTCGAGCGCATCGCGTCCTTCGGCCAGTGCCCGGAGCGCTCTCTCCGCATAGGGAACCCACGCCTTGCCGGCGTCCGTCAGCCGCATGCCATGGGGCGTGCGCAGGAACAGCGGGGTGCCGAGGTCGCGCTCGAGGCCGTGAAGGCGTGCGGTCAGCGTGGGCTGGGTGATGAAGAGGGCTTCGGCGGCCCTGCTGACGCTGCCGCGCCGCGCCACCTCCAGGAAGCCTTCCACCTGGACCAGCTGAAGCGAGTTGACCTTGCCGTTACGTGATTCGTCTATGGCCACGGCCGAGGCGACAAATTCTATCTATGGGGCCGAGGATGTGGTTGCGGAATCGGGAGCGTCAGAGAGGAGTTTTCGAAGACATGAATGTCTTGTTCGGATTTCACATGCCCAATTACACGTTCGCAGGCGTGCCCAACGACCGGCTGTTCGAGCGCGTGGTGCATAACGCCCAGGCCGCCGAGAAGGCCGGCTTCGACCTCATCACCGTGATGGACCACTTCTATCAGATACGTGGGATCGGTCCCGAGACCGACCCGATGATGGAGGCGTACACCACACTCTCCGCGCTCGCGACGCAGACCTCGAGCGCAAAGCTTGGAACGCTTGTCACCGGGGTGACCTATCGCAACCCGGCAGTGCTGGCGAAGATGGTGACGACGCTGGACATCATTTCGAAGGGCCGTGCCATCCTCGGCATCGGCGCGGCGTGGAATGAAGACGAGCACGTGGGGTATGGCGCTGAGTTTCCGCCCATCGGCCAGCGAATGGATCGCCTTGGGGAAGCGCTGACGATCGCCAAGCTGATGTTCACCCAGGACAGGCCTTCATTCGAAGGCAAGTACTACAAGATCGATCGCGCGCTCAACGTCCCCCGCCCTGTGCAGCCGGGAGGCCCGAAGATCCTCATCGGTGGGACCGGCGAGCGCCGGACGCTGCGGCTTCTCGCCGAGCATGGAGACATCGGCCACTGGTTTGGTGGCAGCCTCGACGACCTGAGGCGAAAGAAGCAGATCTTTGAGGAGCATTGCGAGGCTGTCAAACGGGATCCATCGGATGTCCTGCTTACCCTCGGCGTAACGCTGGTGCTGGCGGAAACCGAGAAGGACGCCAAGGCGATCCTCGAGGGCCTCACACCCGAGCGGCGAGCGATCGCAACTGTCGCGAACCTGGACCAGGCGGCAGAGTTGATCGGCAAATACATCGAAGCCGGCTTTGGTGGCTTCACGTTCAACAACAACGTCTATCAGACAGACGAGTCGATCGCGCTCGCGGGTGAGCTGATCAGGGTCGTGCGCGGCAGCGCCATCCCCGCTTAGGGCTCGGCCGGAAACCCTCGGCGAGAAATTCGGCGATCCAGGTGGCTCAGATTCGGGTGAAGCGCCGAGCAGCGGAGCGAGCGCATCGTGCATGCGCGAGCGAGCAGCGCAGAAGCTGAGCCCGAAGATGAGCCGCATGGGCGCCGAAGATCCGTCGAGGGCTTTTCCGGGCCGAGCCTAACTCTTGTAGGAGAGCTCTCCAGCCCGGACGGGCAGGCGCAGGAAGTTCTCCGGGGGAGCAAGTGGGCAGGCCCATCGCGGGCTGTACGCGCACGAAGCGTTGTAGGCGTAGTTGAAATCGATGACGACCTCCGCCGACCCGGGCGTGACCTCGAGCACGAGGCCGTCCGTGTTCTTCGCGGTGTCGAACAGGTAGCGTCCGGCGCCATAGGTTTCGCGCGGCGCGGTTGCGTCTTTGAAAGGCACGAACAGCCCGCCGGCGTATTGGACCAGGCTGAGCACCGTCAGCTTGCACGGCTCTCCGGCCAGGCGGAAGGCAAGCTCCCCTGCGCGCCGGTACCGTACGGCGCCGTCCTCGCCGCCGGTGTCGATGAGGAGCTCCGACCCATCGCCGGCCTCCATGCGGGCGTCGACGCGATACGCGGGATCGCCAGGGAAATACTTGAGCCCGGAGAATGAAGCTCGCTCCTCTGGCTCGATTGGCGACTGCGGGTGCGATTTGAAAAGGCGGTCGCGTCCTTTCCTGAATTCTTCGAGGGCGTCGGGGCCGCCAATCCTATAGAGATCACCGACCCGGCGTCTCCAGTCGGCCAGGTCGAGAAGGGCGACGGGATCGATCACCAGCTGTCCCAGTGGACGATCGGTTCGAGCGGAATCCGTTCCGCGCTCTTGAATTCGCCGCCGGTGTGAAATCCCACCGAGATCAAGGCAGCCTGTGAATAACGCTCGTACGGAATCGCCAGCAGCTCTGCCACTTCTCGCTCGTATTTCAGATGGAGAGTGGTCCATGCAGTGCCCAGGCTTCGGGCGCGTGCGGCGAGCATGAAGCTCCAGGCGGCAGGAAGGATCGAGCCGTAAAGGCCTGCGATCTGCAGATTCGTCACCCCGGGTAGATCCACGCGTCCCTCGATGCACGGGATGACCATGACCGGGACTTCGTGCATACGGTCGGCGAGGTATTGGGCCGACGAGGCGACCCTGGGCAGCTGTTTGCGCCGCGGGTCGTCCTCGGCATATCTATGCCGTCCGCTCTTCGCGTATTCGTACCACGACTCCCGGTAGTACTCGCCTATGACCCGTTTCTTCTCCGGGTCGGTCACGATCATCCACTGCCAGCCCTGGGAGTTGCTGCCAGTCGGCGCCTGGATCGCGACCTCCAGGCACTCCATGATCAGCTCACGCGAAACCGGCTTGTCGAAGTCGAGCCGTTTCCGCACCGCGCGGGTTGTCGTCAGGATTTTGTGGGCGTCCATCAGCGACATTGTGGCGCCAGTTCTAGGTCGAGTGGTCGGCGGGCGTGAGCTTGTAGCTAGCTTGCGGCGGAAGATTCGCTAGCGCCTGGTGCACGTCGTCCTCGGTGGCACCGACAACCGAGAGCTCGAAATGCATTCCCGCGGGGCCTTCGGGGACCGGTATCGGTTCCGCCGGGACGATCGGCGCGGTGATCGGCGGCGCTTCAACGGCCGGCGCAGGCGTGGTGATCCTGGCGTGTCGCGCCAGGGCATCCGACCTCATGACCCTCCAGTGGTAGATGCCGATCGCCGCCGCGACGAGAACGATGGCGAGGGACTGCCCGAAGGACAGGTTGCGACTGTCGCTCAACCGGGGCTGCGCGCTGAACACCTGCTGAAAGACCACGTACAGCATTCCAATGCTGCCACCGAGAATCGCCAGGACACTCACCAGAAGCACGGCCCACAGGTACAGGCGGCGGCTCAACGCCACCCGTTCCTCCAGCCAGGGGACGCGCCGCCAGTGGGCGAGCCAGACGGCGGCGCCCACGATCATCAGCGTGATCCAGAGGCTGATCGGGTCCTTCCAGCTCGGGGTTCCAACTCCGATCAACGGCGCCTCTGCAAGCTCCAACAGCGTGCCGAGCAACCCCGCGGCGCCGATTCCAAACGCGCCCATCGATACCAGGGCGACGAGATTCGTGTAAAGGCGCCTGATGCCGGCCTGCCGCACCGCTTCACCGGCGGCCGCGTCGTGGGTCAAGCGGCGCCTGATCAAGAACCACGCGATGCCGTATGCGATGACGTATGACGCCGGCTGAGCCATCCCAGCCAGCAGATCGGTGCCCACACCGCCGGGGTTCTCGATCCCGAGTGCGCGGGCGACCCCGTAATACAGGATCTGGCTGGCGCCGACCAGCGCCGCGACGATACAAACGGCGACCGCGATGAATCCTTCGACCGCCCGCAGCGTGGACTTGCGGTCCTCTTCGATGTACCGCGTGGCGAGAACTCGCGCATGGAAGGCCCAGAGCAGCAAGCCGGCGGCGAGGCGCCCGATCGACAACGAAAGGGGCGCGTAGTTCTGGTACGTGCTGTGAATGGCTTTGATCCACAGCACCTGGATTACGCCTTGCGCGCCGATCAGCATCATGAACAGGCCGACGAACAGCGCTGCGTACACGTACCAGCGGCGGAGTGTCGCCGAGGCGCCGGTTTGTGTAACGGCAGCGTGGTCGCGAGCAGCGATCCGGAAATGGAAGGCCCAGATCACCAGAAGCACCGCGGTCACCCAGCCCGCCTGGGCAGTACCGAGTTGGTCGTAGCAGCAGCCGTCGAGCTGCGCGACGGAAGCGCTCGTGATCGTGGCCGCCAGCGCGACCGCTGCTCCGATCGACGACGCCGCGCATGCGAGGTAGACATACAGGTGCCGGATGCCCGACGCACGTTCGCCGGGGTCGCGCATTGCGAAGCGACGAGCGAACCACTGGTGAACCACCCACACCGGAAACGCGACCACGACCGTGGCGGTGTATCCGGCCAGCGCCGATCGATCGGAGTCGGTTGTGAGCCGATCGAAGACAAAAAGCAGAATCGTGTTGCCCAGCAGAGCCAGGCCGAAAGCGAGAACGGTCAGCGCGGCGATGCTGACTAGGTAGAGGTAAAGGCGGCGCAGGATCACGGGTCGAACCGTACTACCATGGGCGCGTGATCTCTCAAGAGCTGCTCGAGATACTGGCGTGCCCCAAGTGCCACACGAAGCTGGAGCTGAAGGAACCGGACAGCCTTCGCTGCCCGAACTGCAAGGTCCTCTATCCGATCATCGACGGCATCCCGGTGCTGTTGATAGAAGAAGCGAAGCCGGAAAAAACCTAAGCGGCACACTGGAGGTGGCTGGTGTCCATCGCCGCATGCGCGCCATGCGCCCGCTGGACGGCAGCCGTGATCTCGTCGTCGGTGAGCGCATAGGCCTGATCGGGTTCGCTGGCTGAGGTCGCGAAGACGATGCCCAATACGCGGCCCTGCATATCGACAAGCGGTCCGCCCGAGTTTCCTGGCCTCACCCTCGCCTGGATCACGAAGATCTCACGCGTCACGGGCTTCTGGTTGTAGATGTCGCGGCCCGCTGCCTCTATCGCTCCGTCGACCACGGCCGGCTGCACCGATTCCGGGCCGCCACCGGGATAGCCGATAACAGCTCCGTCCGTGCCGCGCTCGGCCGGGCCGAGATCAAGGGCCGCCTTGGCGAAGTCGGGTGCGTATAGGAGCGCAACGTCGCGGTCGGAATCGAAATAGACGACTTCGGCCTTCATGACGACGCCGTCGGGGGTTTCGATCCGATGAGATCCCGTTCCAGACACCACATGCGCGTTGGTGACCACATAGCCGTTTCCAATCGGAAATCCGCTGCCGGTGACGAGCCCCCCACAGCCCACACCAGACACTTTCACGACAAGCTGCGCCGCGTGCCTGACCGCGGAGTTGTCGACTGAGGCGGGGATCGGGAGCGGAGCCGGCAAAGCGGGCTCGAGGCCGGCGAACACAGGCGGGAACGTGACGCCTCCGAGGATGCCCTCGACCCGGGCAAGAAATCCCGGCGGGCGTGGCGCCAGCGAGTCCAGGGTTCGCAGCACTGTCGAGCGCTGGATCTGCTGCGCGACCTCCTGGCTGGGGCCGTTGGAAAAGCTCAGCCCGAGAAACCAGCACATCGTCAGAACTGCGATCGTCGAAAGCGCAGCGCCACCGATCGAGTCGGGCATGGTGTGCACGCCCTTGCGAAGGATCCTGCGCCGGATTGGCTCTCCGGCCGCGAAGCCGATGCTCGAGCCGAGGCTCCCGCCGATGACCAGAACGAGGACTGCGCCGAGGGGTCGGGCAACCGGGTTGTGGATCGCGATGTAATCCAGGAGCGGTCCCGCGGCAACCGCGCCGAGGACAACGCCGACGACCAGGCCGGCGTACTGCGCCGAGGACAACCAGAAGCCTCGACGGTAGCCGTTCACAACGCCTATGGCGGTGGCGACAGCGATCAACAGGTCGATTACGTTTGGGTTCATTACGAGGACGGCGGCGGCTGCTCGTTAGCCCTTAATGCTCGCCGTCGTGCGATTCGACCTCTCCGACCTCTTCGGCCGCCCTGTTGCGCGCGTCTCCTCGCAGCACCCACCACCCCAAACCGACCACTCCGAGTGCCGCGACCAGGAACGTGATGCTCATGGCGAGCCACGCTGTCACCCACTCACCGGCAAGTACGAGCATCGGCTATCCAGGTACCGGCGCAAATTCAGGTTCGACCGGGACCTCGCCTGCCTCGCGCAGGTCACGCAGCGGCATGAAGCTGCGCACTGGTGGAACCTTCGAGAAGTTGTATGGAGGCGGAGGCGAAGTCGTCGCCCATTCAAGGGTATTGGCTTTCCAGGGGTCGTTGCCGGCGATCTCGCCGCCACGCCAGCTACGAACGACGTTGATAAAGAAGAGCAGTACCGAAAACGCGATGAGAAATGACGAGGCGGTGATGATCAGGTTGGTCGTCGCCCATGCCGGGTTGGCGTAAGTCGCGATGCGTCGCGGCATCCCTTCCAGTCCCAGCGTGTGCATGATCAGGAACGTCCCGTTGAAGCCGACGAAGAGCGTCCAGAAGTTCCACTCGCCGAGAACGCGACCAAGCATGCGGCCGGTGATCTTCGGGAACCAGTAGTACAACCCGGCGAAGATCGTGAACACGCTACCTCCAAACAGAACGTAGTGGAGGTGAGCGACGACGTAGTACGACTGGTGCAGCTGGGTGTCGACCGGCACCGAGGCGAGGTAGATGCCTGTGATGCCGCCGATAAGGAAGGTGGCGAGGAAACCGAAAACAAACTTCATAGGCACCGTGAACTCGATCGACCCCCACCATGCGGTCGCGATCCAGTTGAAGAACTTGATCCCCGTCGGTACCGCAATCAGCATCGTCATGAGCATGAAAAAGCCCTCGACGTAGGTGTTCATGCCGACCGTGAACATGTGATGCGCCCACACGGTCATCGACAGGAAGACGATGCCGAACAGCGCTGCGACCATGGTCATGTATCCAAAGATCGGCTTGCGCGCGAAGACCGGAATGATCTCCGAGATCATGCCGAAACCGGGCAGGATCATGATGTAGACCTCTGGGTGGCCGAAGAACCAGAACAGGTGCTGGTACAGGACCGGCCGGCCCTGAGTTGTAAAGAACTGCGTCCCGAGCTGGCGGTCGAACTCGACCAGGATCATGGCCGCCGCGAGCGGAGCGCCTACGACCAGCAGCAGGATCGACGTTGAGATCTGCGCCCAAACGAACAGGGGCAGGCGGGTCAGCCTCATCCCCGGCGCGCGCAACGCCACGATCGTGGTCAGGAAGTTGGTCGATGCCATGATCCCGGAGATCGCCCAGACGATGATGCTCAGCGCCCAGAAGTCGACCCCGAGGCTATGCCCCTGGTACGCCTTCTCCGTAAGCGGGGCGTAGCCGGTCCAGCCGGCGTCCAGCGCTCCGCCCGTGAAGAAGCCGCCGTAGTAGAGGAGGAGCGAGACCGGGACGAGCCAGAAACCGAGCAGGTTGACGCGCGGGAAGGCCATGTCGCGCGCGCCGATCATGATCGGGACCATGTAGTTGGCGATCCCGGTAAGAAAGATCGTGACGAAGAAGAAGATCATCGTCACGCCATGCGCCGAGATGAGCTGGTTGTACGTCTCGTGGTCGACCACTGAGAGGTTGGGCTGCGACAGCTGCAGCCGGATGATGAGGGCGAAGATGCCCGCCAGCACGAAGCTCAACAGGCCCGTGACCATGTACATAATCCCGATCAGCTTGTGATCCGTGGTGGTCAGCCACAGCGTGATCGGCTTCCAGAAGGAGTCGTCGTAAGCCTTCGGCTTGGGCAGGACCTGAGCAGTCGTTGCCACTTAGTGCTCCGCCGGCGAAGGCGCTCGCCAAATCATCGGCCTGGTCGGCCGGGCTTCGCTGATGCCTGCGTCGTCTCCTGCGCGCGCTCGGTCACGCATCTGACGCGATGCGCTCCCTCGCGTGCTCGTCGTCTCCTTGGCACCGGCCGCCAAGGCCGCGCCTTGACGAGCTTGTTCGCCGGCGGACCACTTGTCCATCCTAACTCGCGCTCGGAGAGGCGTTCTTCGCCGCCAGCTGCGCTCTGACCCACACGTCGTAGTCGTATTGGGTCATCGACTGCACGATGATCTGCATGGTGCTGTGGCCGACACCGCATAGCTCCGCACACTCCCCCCGCCACGTGCCCACACGATCGACCTTCAGCCATGTGAAGTTGTCGTATCCGGGCACAGCGTCGGTCTTGCCGGAGATCGCGGGCACCCACCAGGAGTGGATGACGTCGGTCCCCTGCATGCGAAGACGGATGAGCTTGTTGATCGGCACAACGAAGGGGGTCACGTCGCCCGCGAGGGTTCCCTCCTGGTGCACCGTGAAGCCTTCCGGATAGGTGTAATTCCAGCCGAACTGGTGGCCGGACACCACGATCTCGAAGTCATAGTTGCTGATCGGCTGGAAGTCCTTCTGGAGCTCCACGAAGCTGTATCCGGCGATGGCGAGCACAACGATGAGAGGCGCAATCGTCCACGCGATCTCGAGGGTGGTGTTGCCGTGGATCTGCGGCGGGACGTAGCCGGGCGGCTGCTTCGAGCGGCGGTACTTGATGACGACCCACAGCAAGGCCGCTTCGACGCCGAGGAAGATGATGATCGCCGGGATCGATATCCCGATATACGTGTCGTAGATGCCCTGGCCGTTGGGCGACACCGGGTTCGGGAAGATCGGCGAGACTCCGCCGGGCGCCTCGCACGAGCCCAGCAGGAAGGCCGCGGGGAGGATGGCCAGTGGCCACAGCCCCGAAAGTGACCGTGCCTTCACGGCGCCAAGTATAGAAGTGCCCCGGCCGATGCCGCCGGAGCCTCGGCGCCCATCCGGCCCATCTGCGTTGTTGCAGGCTGCGCTCCTCGCTTACGCATCACGGATGCGCGCGCTCCGGTGCTCGGCCGCGCCTAGCAGCTGGACCACCTGGTCACCGATTCTCTCGGCGTCCCCAGCCGGCGCACTTCTTCGGCGCCGAGAGGGTGCGACTCCCGGACGGCATCTTCTCCACTGATAGAATCCGAAATTGAATTTGGCCGCATCAAAGCAGCCCCGATTCGTCGATATCTCCAACCCTGCCCTTGCCGTCACGTGCCCGCGCTGCGGCTTGCTGACGCCCAGGTTCCTCGACCTCTGCCGCAACGACGGCTACAAGCTGTGGCCGTCGAGCTACGCGGCCTCGGCAGCATTCCAGGCGTGGCGGGCGGCCGATCCCGCTCGCGCGACAGCGTCGCGATACGACATGGAGATCCCGCGTCACATCGAGAACGTCGTGGACTTCGACGCAAAGGCTAAAGAGCTGGGCATCCATATGCCCCCGCCCAGCAGGTGGCCATTCGTGATCTGCGCCGGCGCCTTCTTCCTGGGCCTTGCCGCGATCCCTTTCGCGTCCGAGGTGCGGATCGCGCTGGCTGTCATTGGGGGCCTGATATTCCTCGCCGGAGTGGTGGGGTGGGTCCTGGTCGAAGATGTGCGGATGTTCCCGGCTGACGAATCCGCGGGCGGCGAGGTGCATCACTGATGGCCGTAGCGACCATCCACCAGCAAAGCGGACCGCAGTACCCAGCGATCAAGCCGGGGATGATGGGCATGTACATCTTCCTCGCCTCCGAGGTCATGTTCTTCGGGAGCCTCTTCGCGACCTACTTCTATCTGTACGGGTCGCACATCGTCTGGCCCCCGCCGCCTCCCTCGAGCACGCCGCAGTTCTACGTCGAATGGTGGCCGATCCCGGCCATCAATACCGTGATCCTGCTCTCCAGTGGTGTCACCTGCCATTTCGCCAGCGATGCCCTCACGCACGGCAACCGTCGCCGCTTCTTCACACTCTGGATAGCGACGATCGTCCTGGGGTTCGGATTCGAGGCCGGCCAGCTGTACGAGTTCATCCAGGCGTTCGGTCGGGGCTTGACGTTGACCGCGAACACTTTCGCCAGCGCCTTTTTCACGATGACCGGGTTCCACGGCGCCCACGTGCTCGGAGGATTGATCCTGATCCTGATCATTCTGTACCGCGCCTCCAAAGGCCAGTTCTCTCCGCAGAATCACGTCGGCGTGGCTGCGGTGACGCTGTACTGGCACTTCGTGGACGTGGTGTGGATCTTCCTGTTCGGAATCCTCTACCTCGGGGTGACGCTGTTCCGATGAGAGCAGCCGTCGCGGCGCTCGCGGTGCTGGTCCTCTTGGCGGGTTGCGGCGGTGGCGGTTCCGGCCAGCCGAGCGGATCCTTCAAGGTCTCGATGACGGAGTTCAAATTCGATCCGGCGACTATGACCGTCCCGTCCGGAAAGGTGGTCTTCTACCTGGTCAACGGCGGCACCGTCTCGCACGACTTTGTCATCCGCGACAGTGCGGGCAACAATGTGCAGGCCAGCGAGCTCGTGTCGGCCGGCGACACCTTTGTCTTCACGGTGTCGAACCTTCCTGCCGGCACGTACACATATTTCTGCAACCAGACCGGCCACGAGGCGGCCGGCATGAAGGGCACGCTGACCGCGACCTAGCCGCTGGAGCCGTTAGGTCGGCTTGGCGCTCGGGCTTGGGCTCGGGCTGGGACTCGGCGAAGGCGTCGGAATCGGCGACGGGCTTGGTCCCGGCGCGGCAGTAAGGACCTCGACCTCGAAAGTCAGGGTCGCGTTCGGTGGAATGATGTACGCGCCGCTCGTCGAATCCTGCTTCCCGGCGGAACCGTAGGCGAGTGGTGCAGGGATGATGAGCTTGCGCTTGCCGCCAACCTTCATTCCAGGAATCCCCTCATCCCAGCCAGGAATGACCTGGGCCTGACCAAGGGTGACCGGGAATGGGGAGCGGCCGGGGTTGCGGCTGGAGTCGAAGCTCGTTCCGTCAGCCAGCCAACCGGTGTAATTCACCGTCACGTTGTCGGTGCTCTTGACCACCGCTCCGGTGCCGACCGTGAGGTCGATGTACTTGAGGCCGTCGGGGTATGTGACCACCGGTAGGCCGGCGCCGGCATTGAAGTCGTCCGTACCCGGTGACGGGGTCACGGTGAGCGCAGGGCTCTCGTTCGCGACCGGGGCCGAGGCTGCGTACGGGTCTGCGTAGCCGCAAGAGGCCAGCGCGAACGCGCATGCGAGGGCAAAAACGGCTAGGGGCCCATGCTTCACGTTGCGTTGATATCGATCGAAGTCATCTTGTCGCCGACCTGGATCTTGTCGATGACGTCCATGCCCGAGGTCACCTCGCCGAAATGGTTGTAGACACCGCTCGTGGCGAGGAACGGCGCATCGCCAGTTGTGATGAAGAACTGCGAGCCGCTGACCCCGGCCGCGCTCGAGGCCATTCCCGCCGTGCCTCGCGGCCATTTCGAGGGGTTCGTTTCGTTCGGGAGCTTGTACGCGGGCCCGCCGGTGCCGTTTCCGAGCGGATCGCCGCCCTGAACAACAAAACCCGGCACGACCCGATGGAAGGTGAGGCCGTCGTAATAGTGATTCTGTGAGAGATAGACGAAGTTGTTGACCGTCTGCGGGGCCACCTTGGGGTCGACAAAGGAGATCGTGAAATCGCCGCGGGTGGTGTGCACGATGGCGGTGTACTTCTTGGCGGCGTCGATGACAGTTGGTGGGGGCGTGGTTCGTTGTTCCATACAGGTGACAATTCCATTGTCGCAGCCCGCGGCAGGCGAGGTCGCCGGGCTCGAATCCCCCAGGGAATCCGTGCAGGCACAGACCACGAGCATTCCGAGGACGACGGCAAGGCGTCTCATCGATCTAGCGTGACGGTTCCCGCGTCCCCAGCGCCACCAGGAGAGCCAGCCCCAGCGCCAGACCGGCCGCTACTCCCAGGGCGATGCGCACCTCGCCTGTAGCGGCTGCGATGCCGCCGCCGATCAGCGGGCCGAGAAAGAATCCGAACGCGACGGCGCTGGCATTGAAGCCGAACACCGTGCTCTGCGCCTCGATCGGCGTCTCGAGCCCGATCATGCTGGCCGTCGCCGGCACGATGGCTCCGTAAAGAAGCCCGGCAATCCCAACCGCGATCACCACCACAGCCGGATTTGGCGCGAAGGCGAGGGCGCCCACCGTCACGGCCAGCAGAATCGACGCCGCGGTGAGCATCCGCACATAGCCGATTCGGCGAGTGGCCGCCGTGTAGCCGATTGCGGACACGCTGTTGGTGAGGCCGGCGGCGCCGAACGCAATTCCGGTCACGGTTGAAGCCGCCCGGCCAATCATTTCGATAAGACGTAGGACGATCAGCTGCTGCGTCGCCGTGTTGACGACCGTGACGAGTCCCTGGGCACCGATCAGAACCACGAGTGAACGCAGCGCGCCGGGCCGCTGCCGGATCAGCGCCAGGGTGCCCGGACGTGAGCGATCGCGAAGCTTTCGCGGGCTCTCACGAACGATCATGAGCACGGGGATCATCGCGATCAGCAGCAGGATCCCGCCGCCGAGGAAGACCAGCCGCAACCCGAAGGCGCTCGCCGCAAGACCTCCCACCACCGGTCCGATCGCGCCGCCGAGCGCGACGGCGGATGTGACCACCCCAAGCGCCCAACCCACCCGCTGGCGTGGCGTCTCGGCTGCCACAAGCGAGGTGGCCGCCGCGACTGTGCCGCTGGTCGCGCCTTGCAGGAAGCGAAGGACTACGAGCTGGATTGGTGTCTGGACGAAAAAGATCAGCCCGACCGTGATCGCGCCGCCAAGCATCGAGCGGATGAGCATCGGCTTGCGGCCATATCGGTCGCCGAGGATGCCCCAGATCGGGCTGACGATCGCCATGGCGAGGCCCGACACGCTGCCGGCGGCGGCGGTCCAGAGGTCGAGGTCGCGCCCAGGGTGAACGCCGAGGTCCTGCGAGATGAAGATCGACAGGAAGGGAAAGGCAAAGCTGAAACCGAAGATGGCGGTGAACTCCGCGAACCACAACGCCATGAGGTTGCGGCGCCAGTCGACTGCAGCGCCCCCCGAAGGGGGCGGCGATCCCGGTGGTGTCGTCAATCCGTATCCGGTTGCGTCAGATCGACGATGTGGTCCAGTGGTCGGCCGATGTATTGGGCCACGCAGCCTAGAATAAGCGTCCACTCCGAAGCCATTCCGCCGCGGGCGGCTAGCTCAGCTGGAAGAGCGCCAGCTTGACATGCTGGAGGTCGGGGGTTCGAAACCCTCGCCGCCCACTAGAAAAAATCGAGGCCAAGCGGGGTGGTCGTGCGCGCTGGTCGAATGCGTGAATCGACCCGGTTGGCGCCAGCGGTGCGCATCCACGTCCGTGTTTTCGCACGGTTGGAGCCGGACGTGCGGAATGCAACGCTGAAGATCCAAGTTGGTAGCCCCGGCGGGATTCGAACCCGCGATCTCAGCCTTGAAAGGGCCGCGTCCTAGGCCACTAGACGACGGGGCCTGCTGGATACTCTACTTGCTGGCCTTGTGTGTAAGCCCCGGACGGGCCACCAGGCGGAACGCGCAAGCGGGCGTAGCACAATGGTAGTGCGCCAGCCTTCCAAGCTGGTCACGTGGGTTCGATTCCCATCGCCCGCTCCATCTCGTCTCGGGTAGCGAGTACGCTGTCGATCACGATGACATTGCTGATCGTCGTGGTGGTGGCAGTCGCGGTCGGCGTTCTCGTGGGTCGCTGGTGGGCCGTGCTGGCATCTGGGGTGGTGGCTGCCACGACCACGTTCATGGCGACATCGACTTTCGCCATCGGCGACCGCCCGTTCATCTCAGTCGCGATCCTGGCGATCATCGGCACCTCGATCGGTGTGATGGCCAACCGGAGACTTCGAGCCGCCCGCTAGACGTAGTCAGCGGGGCGGGGGAAGGGCGGCCAGCAAGGCCGCGATGGCCAGCACGGCCAGCAACGTGCCGAATTCGAGGCGATGTCGCCGGAGCACTGCAAACGCAACGACACCTCCGACCACTAGCACTTTTGTCATAAGAACAAGGCCGTATTCGCTGGTCATCAGGGCAGTTGAGAGGCCAACGTGTGCGGCCGCCAGCGCAAGACCGGTGATGACGGCGATTCCAAACAAGATCGCCGCGTAGCGTGCAAAACGTCGGTCCGGCGCAACGAGAAATGCAGCGAGCCCGCCCACCCACAGGCCCATTGCGCCGACATGGATGGCGACTAACAACTGACCGACGCCAGGTAGACCTGCAATCGCGTGCGCGCTTGCTCCATCGACGAGTGCGATGGCGGCACCCACGCCGAGGATCGGCGATGGAGTATCGAGCGCTCGCAGCGCCCATACGAGCAGCGCCCCGCCAAAACGAAGAGCAAGGAGCCGGCCGAACCCAGAGCCGAGAACCGCGATCGCGGTGTCGCCATCGAAAGAAAGGCTGGCCAGCTGGCCTATGAGCGCGAGCGGCTCGGCAGCGATGAGCAATATGACGCCCAGGCCCACGAGTCGATTCGAGCGGGCCTTGCGGCTGGTCAAAGCCTCGTAACCGACCACGCCAAAGACCAGCGCGAAACCCACGAAGTGCACCCAGCGGGCGAGCGCTTGCAGTGCGAGCCCGACTGGACTCGCGGTGCCTATCTCGCCGCCGAGCAGCGACGAATACGGGTTGGAGCTCGGGCGGTCGACGACGTAGCGGAAAGCTCCGCGTGATGGATGTGTGTCGGCCGCGAACACCTGCCAGCTGACGACGAACGTGCCCGTCTCGGTCGAGCTGATTCGGGCCGACAAGGCAGAACCCCTGGAACTAACCGGCCCGGCGACCTGGTGTCCCGATGGGCTGAACACCTTGATGCCGGCTCCGGCCGGCGTCACCGGCTCCGTGAAGATCAGGGTCACGATCGCGGGAGACGTTGGGAGCACCGCATCCGGCGCCGGGTCTGATTGCACCAGAACGGCATGCGCGAAGGCGATCTGCGGAAAAAGCGCGGCGGCGATGGCGAGGACGGCGACCGGAAGCCACCGTGCTCGGCTCAGGAGTAGGCGGGAGCCTCCGCCGGAATGGGCTGCACCGGTTCCGAGACCGTGCCGGCCGGCGTGCGACGCGCGATCCGAAGTACGAGGCCGGCCGCAAACAGGCAGAGCAGGCCGGAGCTCAAGAATGCCAGTTGGTAGTCGCCGAACACCGTTCTGACCGCGCCCGCTGCGAATGCGATAGCAGCGGCTCCAAGCTGATGCGCGGCGAAAATCCACCCGTACACGATTGCGAAGTTCTGCTGTCCAAAGATCTTGCGTGTGAGCTGAACTGTGGGCGGCACTGTTGCGACCCAATCGAGACCGTAGAAGACGATGAAAAGTATGAGACCGAAATACGCGCTGCCGAATACATATGGCAGCAGCAGCAGCGACAAGCCGCGCAGGCCGTAATAGAAGAAGAGAAGCCATCGGCTATCGAAACGGTCGGTCAAGTATCCGGACGCAAGCGTCCCGATCACGTCGAAAACCCCGATCACCGCCAGCAGGCTCGCGGCGGTCACCTCGGCCATTCCGTGGTCCATCGACGCGGGAATCAGATGGGTGCCGATAAGCCCATTCGTTGAAGCTCCGCAAATGAAGAAGCTGCCCGCGAGCAACCAGAAGTCGCGCGAGCGCACACCGAGCCGAAGGCCGCGAAATGCGTTGAGGATCGGGCTGCCGGTCGCGAGCGGCACGCTGTCGGCTTCGGTCGCGCCGTATGCGCGAAGGCCGAGATCGCTCGGACGGTTGCGCATGAAGATTGCAACGACCGGGACGACGACGAGCGCGGCCAGCGCGACCGCAACGGCGGACACGCGCCAGCCGAGGTTCTGAGCCATCCAGCCGAGCGCCGGCAGAAAGATCAGCTGGCCCGTCGCGCCGGCGGCGGTCAACGCCCCGAGAACAAGGCCGCGCCGCTGGACGAACCACCGGCCCGCCACCGTCGCCGCAAGCACCGAGGCCATGCACCCCGTGCCGAGACCGACCACGACGCCCCACAGCAGATACAGCTGCCAGGGCGAGTTCATGATTGTCGTCAGCAGCGCGCCGGAAGCAACTGTGATGAGCGCGCCGACTGTCACCTTGCGGAGGCCGAAGCGATCCATGAGCGCGGCGGCGAAGGGTCCCGTGAGGCCGAACAGGATCAGGTTGATCGAGACCGCGACGGAGATGACCGCCCGGTTCCAGCCGAACTCGTTCTGAAGCGGAACTATCAAGACAGCAGGTGTGGACCGGAACCCGGCCGCGCCCATGAGGGCTATGAAGGTGACGGCGGCGACGACCCACGCGTAGTGAATCCGCCTCAAGGCGCCAATGTAATCCGGCCTCGCGGCGGCGATATTCCTCTACCGCCCGGCGGTGGCAGCCTCCGCTCCCGGGCGGAACGCCCAGTTTCTGCCGGTCAAGAAGCCCCCGAGCCCAACCATGACCAGCGCGTTGAGGCCATGGAGTCCGGACAGCGCTGGAATGCCCGTGTGGGCGAGGAGCAGCTGGATCACCAAGAGCACGAACAGCACCCCGGTCAGGATCGTCGTCCGCCACGGGTAGCGCGCGCCGAACGAGAGTCCGACCAAGATCAGGATGGTGAGGCCGATGAGGTCGCCGTTGAGCGCGTGAAGGCCGGCGAATGAGTCGGCGTTCTTGAACGCCGAGTAAACGTCCTTGGCGTTGTCGTTGGCGTTAGCAATCGTGAAGATCGCCGCAGCAATGAAGTAGAGCTGCGCGAAGAACTGAAGCATCAGCAACGCACCGAAAACGGAATAGGCCTTTCGGAAAATGCTCACGTCGTCAATCCTCCCTCGCGATAAAGCCGCCGACCCCGGCCGTACTTTAACCCGGACTCGGGTCAGGCGCTGGGAGCAGCCGGCTCGCGGGCAGGATCGCCTTCGGGCAGCACGTCGCAGGCCCAGTCCTCGCGCTTCCAGTTGGGGACAGGCGGACGGCCCGTCTTCTTGGGTACGAATTTCGAGCGCTCGACCAGCTGATAGCGATGGATGTATCGCGGGCAGTTGGGAAACACCTCGCGAACGGAGACGCGCACGATGAACTGCGCGAGTCGATACGCGTCCATCAGCTCATCGTTCTCATCGATCGAAGCAACGCCGTTGACACGCATCCGGTTGCGCTTCTCGAAATCGACGAAGAGCATTCCGACTTCCCCAGTCGCAATCGCGTTGCCCATCGAGAGATACATCCCGTTGCCGTCGTAGTTCGGAAACGCCAGCGTGCGGTTGTCGACGACACGCACGAAGCCCGGGTCGCCACCTTTGTACGAGCAGTTGGGTCTGCCTTCGGGGTCGACCGTCGCGAGGAAGAACATGTCTCGCGCAGTGATGAACGCGGCGTCGTCTTCGTCGATGAAATCGTGGACGAGTCTTTCCTCGATTCGGTCCGCGAGGCGCCGCGTATCGAACCGGTCCTGCAGCTTGCGCTGGGCTTCGTGATAGAGCGCTGTCATGAATCCGAAGTCTAGGCTCGCCCTCGGTCTGGGCGTGGGTTACTTTTGCACTGATGCCCGCGATCCCCGTGTACCTCGAGGTCGGCTCCAAGAGAGTTTTCGCATCGGCGCTGGACTGGCCCGGCTGGACCCGCCCCGGAAAGAACGAGACGGCTGCGCTGGAAGCGCTTGCCGCCTATGCATCCAGGTACGCGGCGGTGCCCAAAGCGGCCCGGATCGCTTTTTCGGATGCGGAGCCGGCGTTCACGGTCGTGGAGCGCGTGAAAGGGAACGCGACGACCGACTTCGGCGCGCCGGGCATTCCCGCATCGGGCGACACCAAACCGCTTGGGGCGGCTGAGGCCGAGCGCATATGCGCGCTTCTGAACGCATCGTGGAAATTGTTCGACGCCGTTGCCGCGAAGGCGCCCAAGGAGCTGCGCAAGGGACCTCGCGGCGGCGGGCGTGATCGCGACAAGATCGCCGACCACATCATCGACGCGGAGTCCGCTTACATAACGAAGCTCGGCCTGAAGCTCAAAACGCCGAGACGGGATGACACCGCCGCCGTGAAAGCCTGGCGGAAAGCCATCCTCGACGAGATTCAAAAATCGGCCGGCAAACCGCAGACAGCAGAGAAGAGGTGGCCACCGCGCTACGTGGCCCGGCGAATGGCCTGGCACCTGCTCGACCATGCGTGGGAGATCGAGGATCGGAGCACCAAATAGCTATAGATATTTGCCTGGCAACAAAGGCGTTGACCACCCCGGTGAGGGTGGCGCCTGAAGTATTCTGTGACCCGGCTTCGGGTGGGACACGAGGTCAAATTACCTAGGCGGGGAGTGCACTGATGGAAACACAAGAGGCCGTCGCGGAGAACGCGCACGCGGAGACGGGCGGCCAGTCCGAATCCAAGCGTGATGGACAGAAAAAATTCACGCTCGGGCCGAACGACAGCCTCGAGGGCAAGCTGACCTACGACGGTCACATGACCATCGACGGTGGGCGCGCCGAAGGCGAGTTTCGGATCGGGGGCAACATCGAGATCGGCCACGGCACGGTTGTCAAGGCCCTTCTCGAAGGCTCGAACGTCACCATCAAGGGCGAGGTCGAGGGCAGGCTTACGGCTCGCGACAAGCTCACCCTTGGCAAGGCCGCAAAGCTGAACGGAGACGTACAGGTGCGGAGGCTGCAAATCGAGGACGGAGCCAGCTTGAACGGCTACGTTCGAATGGGCGACTTTGAGCAGCAGGCCCCCGGCAGCTAAGCGCTCGACCCCGCCGGCGGACGAGCCGCTGCACGAATCCCCGCCCGCCGCTTCGACCCAGCCGAATGCCGTCATGCTCGGTCCCAGGGACCGCATGATCGGCCAGCTGTTCATCGAAGGTGACCTTCGGGTCGGCGGCATCGTCGAAGGCGAGGTCGAAGCCACGGGTGATGTCGAGATCGACGACATGGCGAAGGTCAAGGCGTCTCTTGCCGGCCGCGACGTGACGATCCGCGGCCAGGTCAAGGGCGCCGTCGTTGCCCGCAAGCGATTGGTCGTGGCACGCTCGGGCTCGCTGCACGGCGACGTTCGCGTGGCGCGACTCGCGATTCAGGACGGGGCTACGTTCAGCGGCAACGTTTCGATGGGAGCAGCGGCCGAAGCGCCTGCAAAGATCGCAGAGGCAAAGCCGGTTGTCGACGAGCCTCGAGTCGAGGAGCTCCCCGAGCTGCCCGCGCCGGCAGTTCCCACGCCGACGGTTCCCGCGCCGGCAGTCGTGTCGCGGGGCGATGGCAAATCGGCCGGCAAGCCCAAAATCGCCCCGCCCAAAGGGAAGCTGAAGAAGGGGCGCTAGGCCGGTCTAGGTTCGGCCCGCTGCTTTCTTCGCCGGCGTCTTCTTGGAAGCCGCCTTGATGGACGGCGCCTTCTTGCCTGCCGCGGATTTCGGCGGCAATGTGCGCGTGAACGCGAGTGCCGAAACGATGAAATGGTGCGTCGCTGATGGCTTGGAGCGCCAGGTCGAGGGAACGGTCACATAACCTTTCATTGCGTGCCCGGGCATCGGCTCGAACAAACGACCGCCCTGCTTTCGAATTGCCTCCGCCTCGTCGTCGGGCAGGCGGACGAAAAGGTCTTCGCCGAACAGCCCCGCGAACATGTTGCCGTTCACAAATGCCGACAGATTGCCGAACATCGGACGCAGGGTGACCGCAGGCTCGGCCGGCACGAGGTGGGTGAAGGCGGCCTTCGCATCCTCGCTCGGCTTTGGCATCGACATTCCGCTCATCGCGCTCACGTACTCGATAGTAGTCCCGCACGGAATTCAGTGGTAGACAAGGATGTTTGACATATTGCCAAGCCACCTTTACACTGTGCGCGGAGTATGAGCGAGCACCGACCCCACCCAGACCCCACAGAAGCCCCGCTGGAGCCGCTGTACACGCACCCCGCGTCGCCCTTTGTCCATACGGACACATCCGCCCCGGCGCACGTCGAGATGCAGGCGCTGCCGGCGGTTCAATCCACGTGGAGCACGTACCGGACACAGATCGAGTTCGGGCTGGCCATGCTGGCGTACCTGATGGTCCTGGTCGGGTCCATCACGGTGCTGCAGGCGAACCCGAAGGCTGGGTGGCGCTACGCAGTGGCGGTACTGCCACTCATCCCCGCGGCTCTGACATTGTGGATTTTCATCCGCGCGCTGTCGCGCCTCGACGAGCTCCAGAAACGTATCCAGATGCAGGCGTTCGGTTTCTCGCTCGGGGCCACCGCATTGCTGACGTTCGGATACGGGTTCCTGGAGGGCGTGGGCATGCCCCACGTGAGCTGGACTTTCATCCTGCCCTTGATGGCAATCCTCTGGGGAGTGGGAACCGCCATCTTCACCATTCGGTACCGGTGAAAAACCGGCTTAGGGTCCTGCGGGCTGAGCTCGATTGGTCGCAGGCGGAGCTCGCGGAACAGCTCGGAGTGTCGCGCCAGACCGTGAATGCGATCGAAACCGGCAAGTACGACCCGAGCCTGCCACTAGCGTTCGCGATCGCGCGCACCTTCAAGCGCCACATCGAGGAGATCTTCGAATCCGAGGTACAGGCTGCGGGCGGTTTGGCCTCTGCACGGGCCGGGTTATGATTTCTCCTCTGCCCGAGCGGGAGTAGCTCACTTGGTAGAGCGCGACCTTGCCAAGGTCGAGGTAGCGGGTTCGAAGCCCGTCTCCCGCTCCA
>DASVEP010000070.1:0-2325 GCA_036380475.1 Candidatus Dormiibacterota bacterium | reverse complement strand
CACAGAGGTAATCATCGATTCGTTCAAGATGCTGGGCTCCAAGCCGCAGGAGGTCGCGGCCTAGGTCGTGACGGCCAGCGACAGCACCAGCAGCGCCTGGCCCAACTGGTACATGACGATGTTCACCGGCTGACCCCACGGCACCGGCTTGACGAAGCGATACCAGGCGAAGATCACGTCGGAAAAGAAGAAAAGCAGACCGCCCGCGGCGGCGACGAGGTTGCCGCTGGCGGTGGCGCTCACGGTCATGAGTGAGATGACGACGGCATAGGCGAGGACAGGGTTGCGAAGCTTCGCCCGGCCGGAGCTCTCCAGCGCGCCCAGTACACGGCGCAGGAAGAGGCCGGCCGACGCGACCACGATGACGGTGCCGATGACCAGCCCGACGGCGCTGAAGCCGGCGAATCGAAAGCCCGCCGCGTACGCGAGGTGGCCGGCGAGAAACACCGCGATCCCTGGCAGCAGGAAGCGGTCGGGCAGCATCAGGAAAACGTCGCCGGCCAACCCGAGGATAAGAGCAACCACGAAAAGCGCTCGCTCGCCCTGGCTCGCCGGCTGAAGGAGCAGCGCCGCCGCGATCAGAAGCATCATCACCGTTGGCTTGGTCGCGTACTCGAGGCGCTTGAGGTGGCGCAGGATCGAAACCAGGTCTCCGAGGCTCGCGACGGCCGCGAGCGCGAACGCGGCCCACGCCCACACATTCATGGCGTGCCTATCATCGCCGCCTTGCGGTTGGAGGTACCTGGGCGTAATGATGTAATCGATGAGCGACGACATCGGCGGATGGTTCGCGGCACGGGTGCCCAAAACCTGGTTCGCCGGGCCACCTGAGGTCACATCTGACAGCGAGGAGGTTCTCGTCATCGGCGGGCTCCCGGACGTCGAGCTCGCGGCGGGAACCGCTCCTGAGGCTCGCGAGGCTGCCCGCGTGGCCCGGATCGACCGCTTCCGCGAGGAGACGCGCGACGAGCGGGTCAAGATCGCCCGCGAAGCCGAGCGGCGCTTCCGGCGCAAGGTCGCCTGGGGCGCCCGTTGTGGGGATGAGACGAGGGTCTTCACGACCCTCAGCCTGCCCGTCATGACCCGCCTGCGAATGCCGGAGCGGGCGGTTCTCGACACCCTCGTGGCGGCCGGGGTCGCTCGGAGCCGCAGCGACGCCATGGCCTGGTGCGTGCGGCTGGTCGGGATGCACCAGTCGGACTGGATCAAAAGCCTGCGCGAGGCGCTGGTCAAGGTTGACGAGGTGCGCAGCAAGGGCCCTCTGAACTAGGGTCGAGTTCGAAATTCCGCGCAATTTCCGCACCGGACCCCCGTCGGGACGGTTGATACTGTGCGCGACTTGGGAGCCCGGAACGGCCACCAGCACGTTGTGATCATCGGCGCCGGCCCGGCTGGGCTGACCGCCGCCTACGAGCTGCTGAAGAACGACGTCTCGACTACCGTGGTCGAGAAGGACCCAACCTACGTCGGCGGCCTCGCGCGCACGGTCGAGCACAACGGCTATCGATTCGACATCGGCGGCCATAGGTTCTTCTCCAAGAACGAGGAGGTCGAGGACCTGTGGACCGAGATCCTCGGGTCCGAGATGCTGACCCGAGGCCGGCTCTCCAGGATCTACTACCGCGGACGCTACTTCGCCTATCCGATCAAAGCGGCGAACGCCCTCTGGAACCTCGGGCCGATCGAGGCGGCCCGCTGCATCGCCAGCTATGCCTACGCTCGAGTGAGGCCGATCCCCAACCCGCGGAGCCTCGAGGACTGGGTCCGCAACCAGTTCGGCTGGCGGCTCTTCAGCATCTTCTTCAAGACGTACACGGAGAAGGTCTGGGGAATCAGCACCAAGGAGCTGTCGGCCGACTGGGCGGCTCAGCGTATCAAGAGCCTCGACATGTGGTTGGTGCTCAAAAGCGCGCTGCTTCCTCACCGGCGTCCGAAAAACCGGGGTGACCTGGTCACCACTCTCATCGACCGCTTCAGGTATCCGCGACTTGGGCCGGGGCAGATGTGGGAGCGGGTGGCCGAGATCCATCGCGCCAAGGGCCGGCCGGTCCTACTCGGCCGGACCGTCGACCGCATCAAGCACGACGGCGGGCGCGTGCGATCGGTGGTCACCAAGACAGCGGACGGGAAGACCGAGGTGCACGAAGGCAGCGACTTCATCTCCAGCATGCCGATTCGCGAGCTCGTGAATCGCCTCGATCCTCCCGCGCCCGAAAGGGTGCGCCGAGCCGCCGACAGCCTTTCCTATCGGGACTTCATCTCCGTCGCTGTGATGATCGATCGAGCCGACGTGTTTCCCGACAACTGGATTTACATACACGATCC
>DASVEP010000069.1:0-13176 GCA_036380475.1 Candidatus Dormiibacterota bacterium | reverse complement strand
GTGATTGAAGGTCGACGTCGCCGCCTTCAGCCGCTCGAACAGGCTGTCGTCCAGGGCTTTCTGCACCTCGATCGCCTCGAGCACGCTGGGCCTGTCACTCCGCATAAAACGGACGAAGGCCGCCTCCCACTCCTTGACCTGCGCCACCGGCACTTTGTCCACGTAGCCCTGGGTGCCGGCGTAGAGCACCGCCACCTGCTCGGCGAGGGCGACCGGCTGGTACTTGTCCTGCTTCAGCAGCTCCGTCAGCCGCGCGCCGCGCTCGAGCTGGTTGCGTGTCTGGGTGTCGAGGTCGGAGGCGAACTGCGCAAAAGCGGCGAGCTCGCGATATTGGGCGAGGTCGAGTCGAAGCTGACCAGCGACCTGCCGCATGGCTTTCGTTTGGGCGTCACCACCGACACGTGAAACGCTGATGCCGACGTTCAAGGCCGGGCGCTGGCCCGCATTGAACAGGTCGGACTGCAGGTAGATCTGGCCGTCGGTGATCGAGATGACGTTGGTCGGGATGAACGCCGACACGTCGTTGGCCTGCGTCTCTATCACAGGCAACGCTGTGAGCGAGCCGCCACCGTGCGCTTTGTTCATCTTCGCCGCGCGCTCGAGCAAACGCGAGTGGAGGTAGAAAACGTCGCCGGGGTAGGCCTCGCGACCTGGCGGCCGGCGCAGAGTTGCGGAGACCTCGCGATACGCCCACGCCTGCTTGGTGAGGTCGTCGTAGCAGCACAGCGCGTCTTTGCCCTGCTCCATGAAGTACTCGCCCATGGCGCAGCCCGCGTACGGAGCGATGAAGTTGAGTGAGGCCGGCTCCGAGGCTGTGGCCGCCACGATGATCGTGTAATCCATGGCGCCGTTCTCTTCGAGAGTGGCCGCGACGCGTGCAATCGACGCGGCGTTCTGGCCGATGGCGACATAAACGCAGATCAGGTCCTTGCCCTTCTGGTTGATGATCGTGTCGATCAGCACCGTCGTCTTCCCGGTGAAGCGGTCTCCGATGATCAGCTCGCGCTGCCCGCGGCCGATGGGGATCATCGCGTCGATGGCCTTGATCCCTGTCTGCACCGGGCTGTCGACGCGCTGGCGCGTGATGACTCCAGGCGCGATCTTCTCCAGCGGCAGCGTCTTGGTGGTCTTGATCGGACCCTTGCCATCGAGCGGTTGGCCCAACGGGTTGACGACGCGCCCGATCAGCTCTTCACCGACGGGCACCTCGAGCAGGCGCCCCGTCGTGTGGACCTCGTCGCCCTCGTGCAGGTGCCCGTACTCGCCGAGGATGACCGCTCGAACCTGGTCCTCCTCGAGGTTGAGCGCCAGCCCATAGGTGTCGTGGGGAAACTCGAGGAGCTCGCCGGCCATGGCGTTCTGCAGCCCGTAGATCTGGGCGATGCCGTCTCCGGTGGCGACGATGCGACCCACGTCGGTCGCCACGAGCTGGGCGTCGAAGTCCTTCAGGCGTTCCTTGATGACTTCCGAGATTTCTTTGGTGCTGATTCCCACTCTTCTCTCTATCCCCCCTAGGACGCGTCCGCGAGCTGGCGGCGCAGTTGCTGTAACCGGGCGGCGACGGTGGCATCGATGAGGTGGTCGCCGTACTGCAGCTTGAGACCACCCATGATCCGGCGGTCGACTGCCGCGGTGATGCGCACCTCTTTGCCGAGCCGTTTTGAAAGCTGGTCGCTGATCCTGTCTCGGTCCTCGGCCGAAAGCTCGACCGCAGTCGTCACCGTGGCGCGGACCCGGCCGGCGGCTTCATCGACGAGCTGCTCGAACTCGTCCAGGATGCCGTCCGCCTGGTCCACGCGACCCGTCTCGACCAGCATCCTGGCGAGGTTGGTTGCCCCGGCATCAAGCTGCTTGCCGGCACCGATGAGCTCCATTCGACGCGCCGCCGGGATAGTCGGGTTCTGGAGCACCTGAGCCACGCCGGGGTCGCCCATGAGGTCTTTGATCGCAACCAACTGGCGGCGCCAGTCCTCTACGCGACCGTCTTTCACGGCCAGCTCGAACACTGCCGTCGCATAGCGCCTAGCCGCGGCCGTCGCCACTTGCCACCTCTGCCCACCCCACGAAATCTTCGATTTCGCGGGGACCCCGGGTCCTTGCTGAATTTCGAATTAGATTCATCGTCCGTCTCTTGCTACTTCCGCGATCGCCTGATCGATGAGCTGCTTGTGCTTGGTCAGGTCGAGCGTCTCGCCGATGACTTTCTCCGTGGCGGACACGACAAGCCCCGCCACTTCGCTGCGGACGGACTGGATCGCTTTGATGCGCTCCGCCTCGATCTCTTTGCGCGCCGACTCGATGAGGCGCCGGGATTCCTCCTCGGCCTTCTGCTTGCGCTCCTGGCGCAGCTGCTCCGCAGATTTGTTGGCGGCGTCGATTACGGACTGAGCCGTCCTCCGAGCCTCGGTCAGCTGAGCCTCGGCCGCTTTGAGACTTTCCTCTGCCTTGGCACGCGCTATCTCGGCCTCATGCAGTTGGTCGGTGACCTGGCGCTGGCGCGTCTCAGCCAGCCGCACGACCTCCGGATACACATAGCGGGCGAGGATGGCCGTCATGACCAGGAAGGTGATCAGCTCGACGATCACCGTTCCGTTGATGTCGATGACGCCGGCCGTGCCCGCGAGGAACAGCATTACTTCGGCGCCACCTGGCTGATGAACACGAACCCGAACGCAAGGTTGATGAAGTACATCGCCTCCACGAGTCCGACGATCGTGAAGAGCCAGGGGATCATCCTGCCCTGCGCCTCAGGCTGCCTGGCGACACCGCTGATGAATGCGTTGCCGGCCAGGCCGTCGCCGACAGCGGCGCCGATGGCGCCCAGGCCGAGGGCAAGGCCGAAGCCGATGAGCGCTCCAGCAAGGGTTATTCCGTGGTCAGTCATGTTCCCTCCTAATGATGTTCATGTTCGAGGCCCTCTCGCGCGGCCCCGAAATAGATGACCGTGAGCAGCATGAAGATGAATGCCTGGATGAAGCCGATGAAGATGACGTCGAACGCTTTCCATACGACCAGGACCACCGAGCCGAGCAGCGTGGCGCCCACAGTGCCGACCAGCGGGAGCTGAAGGTTGGCCAGGCTCGCGATCAGGCCGATCATGACCGCCCCCGCAAAGATGTTGCCGAACAACCGAAGAGACAGCGTCAGCGGCTTGACGGCCTCCTCGAGGATGTTGAGCGGCGTGAAGACGATCCGGACGGGCACCGGCAGCTCGAACGGTTTCGTGAAGCGACGGAGGTAGCCCCGCCACCCGAGCGTGCGCACGCTGTACCACTGCACCACGGCGATGACGACGATGGCCATGGCCAGCGTCTGGTTGAGGTCTGCGTTCGCGCCGTGCAGGACCGGGAAGATCGCCAGGGGAAAGATCTCGATCCAGTTCGCGATCAGGATGTAGAGGAACAGCGTCATCGCCAGCGGGATGATGAAAAGGGCGTCGTCTGAGACGTTGGACCTGATCAGGGCCCGCAGCTGGTCGTAGCCCCATTCGAAGATCGCCTGGGCCTTGGTCGGCTCGCCCTCGCGAAGCTGCGAGCGAAGCCAGAACGCAACCGCCAGTGTGGCCACGATGGCGATGAAGCTGGAGATGAGGCTGTCGTAGTTGAAGGTGCAGATGGTCCCGCATCCGAGGTTGACTGTCGGATGGGTGCCGGCTGTCGAGTCGAGGTGCATCATGAGCGGAGCCCTCGCCGAACGCCTGCCGCCACCATCACGGCCTGCGCGGCGGCGACGCCAAGCAGCACGGTCCACGCCGAGCCTTGCAGCACCAGCGCCGCACCGATAGCGACCGCGGTCAGCGCTGCCAGCCGCATGAGGCTTGCGAGGAGAAAGGAAGAGTTGCGGTCGAGCAAGGCCATGATCAGGTAGGCGTTGGCCGAACCGATGACGAGGCCAAGCGCGATGCCCAGTCCGGATGCGGTGTGGCCCGAAACAGCCGCGGCCAAAGTCACCGCCAGGCCGAGGGCAACCGACGCGGCCAGTGTGTCGCCAGGTACGCCGCGATCCGCTCCCCGAGGGCCAAGCCCGACCATCACCTCGTGAACTCCCTCACCTTCATCCAGATGGCGAGCCCACCCACCATCAGGCCGACGAACAACCCGATCAGAACGAACAAAGGGCCTGTGTGCAACCAGCTGTCGAGCCCGACCCCGGCGAGCAGCGGAAGCAAGACCGAACCTGCGAAATAGACCCCAATACCAGCCATATCACCGCCGGTCGGGCCTGATCTCGAGGGGCGTGCCATGCCCGAGCTAATCCTACCGGGAACCGGGTTCGGCCAGAAGTCGACGCAAGAACGGCGCGGGGACGCGGAGGCCGGCTTTCTCCAGCCGGTCCGCGGCGACCGTCGAGGCGAGCACCAGAACCCCGACCACGACCACCACCAGCACCCGCTGGTGGCCGAAAAGCATCAGCCCGACCGCTCCGAGCACGGCCGTGGCGGCGTAGAAGACGTAGCAGGTCTGCCTCGGGTCGAGGCCAAGGTCCTGAAGCCGGTGATGCAGGTGCTCCAGGTCGGGGCTTGCTACGGACGTGCGCACCCGCCGGCGCCTGACGATGGCCCAGGCGGTGTCCGCGATCGGCAGCGCCAGGGCGAGCACGGGAACGGCCAGCGCGAAAGCGACGGCGACCTTGGCGACGCCGAGGATGGATATCACGGCCAGCGCAGCGCCCAGGAAATGCGAGCCCGAGTCCCCCATGAAGATGCGGGCGGGGTGAAAGTTGAAGAGCAGGAAACCCGCGCACGCCCCTGCAAGCGCGCCGGCGAGCTGGACGACCTCGATCTGGTCCTTGCCGGCCGCGGCGATCAGCAAGGTGAGCGAGACGATGACCACGACGCCGGCGGCCAACCCATCGACCCCGTCGAGAAAGTTGACCGTGTTCTGCATCGCGATCAGCCAGAAAAGGCTCACCGGGATTGCGAACCAACCGAGCTGCTCGAGCTTCGGTGACCCGTTCGGCCCGGGTAGACCGAAGTAGGTGATCACGAATCCGAACACGACGACAGCCACCAGCGCCACCACCAACTGGAACGCGAACTTGATGCCGGGGCTGACCGACCACCGATCGTCGGCGATCAGCAGGACTGCAGCGAGGCCGGAAACGACCAGCACCCCGGTCCGGGTAGCGCTGGACGGCACGAAGATCAGGACCGCGACGGCAAAGCCCACGAACATCGCGAGACCGCCGAGGAGCGGTGTGGGCGATGCATGCGCGTGACGGCCGCCCGGCATGGCAACGACGCCCGTCCGCCTGGACACACGGATCGCAATGGGAACCAGCACCGCGCAGACCGCCAGTGCGACGAGCAGCGGCCACATGCCCGGCAGCACCTTGTCGCGCAGCGTCTCGAGGAATGCGACGCTGAAAAAATCACTCAAAGGCGTATGGGAGCGGGAACTTCCTGCACAGCTCCAACGCCCGCTCGTGCACGGAGTCGAGCGTCGCCGGGTCGTCGATTCTCTCGATGAGGTCTGCGAGGCAGTCGGCGATCACCACCATCTCCGGCTCGCGCATGCCTCGCGTGGTCACGAGCGGGCTGCCGACGCGAACTCCGCTCGGGTTGAACTTCGACGCCTCGTCGTAGGGAATCGAGTTCCGGTTCAGCGTGATGCCGACGGTGTCGGCGATGTCCTGCACCTGCTTGCCCGTGCGCTTTTGCGGTCGGAGGTCGATGAGCATGAGGTGGTTGTCGGTGCCGCCGCTCACCAGCCGTAGCCCGCGTTCCATCAGCCGCGCCGCCAGCGCTTTCGCATTCACGACCACCTGTTTCGCGTAAACCTTGAACTCCGGCTTTAGCGCTTCGCCGAAGCACACGGCCTTGGCCGCGATCGCGTGCATCAGCGGGCCGCCCTGGATGCCAGGAAAGACCGCCGAGTCGATCGCCTTCTGGTGCTCGTTGTCGCAGAGGATGATCGCGCCCCATGCGCCTCGAAGCGTTTTCTGCGTCGTGGTCGTGACGATGGGTGCGTGGGGGATCGGCGACGGATACACCCCTCCCGCCACCAGGCCCGCGACGTGGGCCATGTCGACGATGAACGTGGCGCCCACCGAGTCCGCGATGCGGCGCATGCGCGCCCAGTCGACGACGCGCGGATACGCGGAGAACCCGCCGATGATCATCTTCGGTCGCACTTGCTCGGCCATCTTCTCCATCGCGTCGTAGTCGATGAGCTCCGTCTCCCGGCTGACGCCATACGAGTGGATCTCGTAGAACTTGCCGCTGAAGTTGGCAGGGCTTCCATGCGAGAGGTGGCCGCCCGCCGACAGGTCCATGCCCATGACCTTGTCGCCAAGCTGGCAAACGGCCATGTAGACGGCCGCGTTGGCCTGCGACCCGGAGTGCGGCTGGACGTTGACGTAATCGGAGCCGAACAGCTCCTTGGCGCGGTCGACCGCCAGTGACTCGATCTTGTCGATCACCTCGCCGGTGCCGCCGTAGTAGCGGCGGCCGGGATAGCCCTCAGCGTATTTGTTGGTGAGGAGGGTGCCGAGGGCCTCGAGGATGGCGGGGCTCGCGAGGTTCTCGGAGGCGATCAGCTCCAGCGTCTCGGACTGCCGCCTGTACTCCTTCCGGATGAGGTCCGCAACGACTGGATCTTCGCGGTCGAGGGCGCGGAAGGACATCGTCACTATCGGTGCGGCCATGTGCCGAATCCTAACCGGTGGGTTCGGGGGCGATCTTGCCAAGGCGCGGCCTCGGCGGCCGGTGCCAAGGAGCCACGCTCGCAGGCGAGGGAGCGCAATACCTACTGGGGCCCCCGCCTCGTGGTGGCGGGGCTGCTGACCAAGCGCGCACAGGAGGCGACGCCGGCATCAGCGCGGCCCGGCCGACTAGGCCGATGAATTGGCGAGTGAGTCCCCCGGACCCACCGGTTAACCGGCTCGGGGAGGCGGCGGACCGAGGAGCTGGGACGTAGGGATCGCCCCCTCGCGCAGGACGTGCGGCTCTGGTCCGGTGAGGTCGAGAACGCTCGAGGCCACGCCGCCCGGCGCTGTGCCGCCGTCGATGATCGCCGCGAGCCCGTTCAGTGTGGCCGCCTCGCCGGCATTCATCGCCGGATCCTTTCCGTGCAGGTTCGCGCTGGTGGTCATGAGAGGGCCGGCCGCGCGGAGGAGTTCGAGCGCGACCTTGTGCTGCGGGATCCGCACGCCTAGCGTCCCACCACCCTTTGCGTGAAGGATCACGGTGAGCGGACCCGGCCAGAATCGCCGGATCACGTCCTCGGCGCGCCGGTCGATGTGCACCCAACCTTCGAGCTGCGATTCTGCGGCCGCCATGAGGATCAGCGGCAGACCGACCGGCCGGCCCTTGATGAGGTAGATCCGGCGGCGCGCCACCTCGTCATCGGCCGCGGCGCCGAGCCCGTAGACGGTGTCGGTCGGAAACGCGATCACGCCACCGCTTCGCAGCAGGTTGGCCGCGCGGGTGAGCCCGGCGCGGGTCGGCTTCAGGAATTGGGGTCCCCGCGAACTCACGCCAAGGGCTCTGAGTTCGTGGGGATGGAGGAACACGTCTCGACCACCCTTTCGCGGCCGCCGAGGTCGCGATGGACGATGTGATTCGAAAACGTTCGAGCTGCGGCATCGGTGATCTCCGAAACGATTTCCGGAGACACCTCGGCAAGCAATCTGCCGCCGGGATTCAGGCGGGCCGGCGCGTCCGCCAGCAACCGCAGCACGAGCTCCGTTCCGCCATCGCCGGCGTACAGCGCCGTCTGCGGCTGCGCCGTCACCTCGGCTGGAAGGTGCGAGCCAAGCGCCACGTATGGCAGGTTCGCGCAAATTAGATCGAAACTTCCTGTTAGCGGAACGAGGAGGTCTCCGCATGCAATGTGCACGCGGTCCACCAAGTCGTGCCGCGCCACGTTTCGCGCTGCGACCTCGAGCGCTTCTGGGCTGACATCGCTCGCCCACACCTCGACCGCCGGCGCGTAGTGGGCGATCGCGATTGCGATGCATCCGCTGCCGGTGCCGACGTCGGCCACGCGCATTGGTCCGTTTGCCTGACGCGCGATCGCGACCGCCCGCTGGACGAGAACCTCGGTGTCGGGGTTGGGCACGAGCACGGCGGGCGTCACCTCGAAATCGAGCGCCATGAACTCCTTGTGGCCGACCAGGTACGCAACCGGGTCGCCGTGCGCCCGCTTCCGAATCAGCCCGCGATAAAGACTCAGCTCGTCATCGGACAGCGGCCGGTCGAACTGCAGATACAGGTCGAGCCTGCGAATCCCAAGGGCCTGCGCCAGCAGCACCTCTGCGTCCAGCCGCGACGAGTCGGAGCTGTGCTTCTGCAGGTGGCCCGAGGCTGCCTTCAGGACCTCGATGACGGTCAATTAGAGCCGTTGAGCTGTGCTGATCGTTCGGCGTCGACGAGAGCGGCGACGAGCTCATCGAGGTCACCGTTCATCACCGAATCGAGCCTGTGCAGCGTGAGCTTGATCCGGTGGTCGGTCACGCGATTCTCTTTGAAGTTGTAGGTGCGGATCTTCTCGGAACGGCCACCGGTGCCGACCATCGAGCGCCGCTCCGCGCCGATTGCCGCCTGCTGCTCGGCGAGCTTCAGGTCATAAAGGCGGGCGCGCAGAACCCGCAGGGCTTTCTCCCTGTTCTGCAGCTGCGATTTCTCGTCCTGCATGCTCACGACCAGGCCCGTGGGCTTGTGCGTCATGCGGATGGCGGAGTAGGTCGTGTTCACGCTCTGGCCGCCAGGTCCTGTCGAGGTCGAGGTCTTGATGTCGAGGTCCTCCGGCTTGATCTCGATCTCGACCGGATCGGCCTCAGGCATCACGGCGACAGTCGCCGCCGAGGTGTGGATGCGGCCCTGAGCTTCGGTCTTCGGTACGCGCTGGACGCGGTGGACACCGCCTTCGTACTTCAGCTGCGAATAAGCGCCGTGCCCGTGGACCTCGAACACGATCTTGTCGAAGCCGCCCTTCTCGCTAGGCGAAGACTCGACGACCTCGACCTTCCAGCCCTTCTTTTCCGCCCACCTCGTGTACATCCGAAACAGGTCGGCCGCGAACAGCGCCGCCTCTTCCCCACCCTCGGCGCCCTGGATCTCGACGATGACGTCGCGCTCGTCGTTGGGGTCTTTGGGCAGAAGCAGGACCTTCAGCCGCTCGCCACCTTCACTGGCTGCGGTCGTTGCTCGCCGCTCCTCGGAACGCAGGTACTCCTGCATCTCGGGGTCCTTTTCGTGCTTGAGCATCTCGCGCGCCGATTCCGCCTCGTTCTGGGCTCGGCGGTAGGCGTCGAATGTCTCGACGATCTCGCGCAACGACCGTTGCTCGCGGGCGAGCTTGGTCAGCTGCTCGTGATCGGACGCGACCTCGGGGCGGCCCATCTCCGACTCGATGTCGTGGTAACGCCGAGCGATCGACTCGAGCCGGTCAATCACGCCCAAAACTCCAGGCGCTCATATCGCAACCACGAGGCGCAGCGTCCGCTGGGGCCCCCGCGACGAAGTCGCGGGAGAGCCTCCCCACTTGCGCATTCACGCTGCGGCTCCGGCGGTGTCCTCCTCGCCCTCACGAGCGCTGTTGAAAGCGACGATCGCAACCTCGAGCATGTCGTCGGACGGCTCGCGAGTCGTGAACTTCTGTGTTGCGAGGATCGGCAGCAGAGCGACTTTCACAATGGGGTTGGTGCGGTGGCGGGCCATGAAGCGGATCAGCTCGAATCCCGACCCCGCGATCAGGGGGATCGCGAGCACGCGGCTCATGATCAGCCAGAACCAGTTGGGGTGGAACAGCGCCACCAACGAGAAGATGATCACGCTCACCACGAGAACGACGAGCAGAAACCCGGTGCCGCAGCGCGGGTGAAGCAGGCTCGCGCGACGGACCGACGGGACCTCGAGCGGCCATCCCGACTCGAAAGCGTTGATCGTCTTGTGTTCGGCGCCGTGGTACTGGAACACCCTGCGCACGTCGGGCAAGAGCGCGATCAACGATAGGTAGCCGAGCACGAGGGCGACTCGGATGATGCCTTCGACCACGACAAACGTGAAGTTATTGCTGCGATGCACTGCCAGGCCGGCGAGAAGCAGCGGCAGGCCGATGAAGATCGACAGGGCGAAGACGCCCGCGATCGCGACGGAGCTGCGGATCTCCTTCTTGCCGATCTGCACCCCGTGCGCGCCCGCGTTCATGTTCGCGGACCACATCAGCGATTTCATGCCCAGGTGCAGCTGCTCGCCGATCAAGGCGAGTCCGCGAACGAACGGGAGCTTCCAGATCGGGTTGACGTAAATCGCCGCCTTCAGCTCGCCTTTGTCGACGACGATCTCCTTGGTGGTCGGGAGGCGCACGGCCACCGCGTAGTGGCGCTTGCCACGCATCATCACGCCTTCGATGACCGCCTGGCCGCCGTAGAAGAAAGGCTCGCTCTTACGCGCTGCCGTAGTCCCCGAAGCGGGAGCGGAGATCTCCGCTTCCGCCATCTAGTTTGAGCGGGTCTTCGCCGCCCGCTTGCGGAAACGCTCGACCTGGCCGCCCGTGTCCACGATCCTCTGCGTTCCTGTGAAGAACGGATGGCAGACCGAGCAGATCTCGGTCTTGAGCTCTTTGCGAGTGGACCCGGTCGTGAACGTGTTTCCGCACACGCAGGTGACGACCGCGTCTTCGTAGTAGGTGGGGTGAATCTGTGCTTTCAAAAGTGATGCCTCCAGGCAGGTAACAGTCTAGCGAGCCACCATGGCCAGCAAGTTATTGGTTTGCACGAAAAGGGCGCCGAGGTAAACGACCAGGGCGAGCCAGGCCAGCCCAAGCGCCCAACGCGCCTGTACTGGAACCGATGTGTAGTACGGGTTATTCGAATCCCTGAAGCGCTGGAGCAGGGTGGGAATCCCGAGGACGGCCACGATGATCAGCAAGATGCTGACGAAGTGCAGGAAGATCGCCGCCGCGGCGATGGCGACGAAGCCGGCCACGGTGAACCAGGGGGAGACCGGGGCGAGCACCCAGGCGCCGTCCAGCTGCCAGATCGGGATCATGTTGAGCAGGTTCAGGAAGAACCCGAGCCAGGCCGCGAGCAGGAACAGGTCGTTCTGCGTGGCCACGTAAAGCGCGAATGCGACCGTGGCGCCGATCGTGCCCGCAATGGGTCCCGCGATGCCGATCTGAGCCTGCTTCAGCGCGGTGGTCGGGTGGGAGCGCTGGAAAATAGCCGCGCCAAGGAACGGGATGAATATCGGTGCCGTCGCCTGCATGCCCTGGCGGCGAATTTCGACTACATGCCCCATCTCGTGGACAAAGATCATCGTGATCAGGGCGGCGGCGAACTGCGGGCCGCGCAGAAGCGCGTAGCCGCCGAAGCTGATCAGGGCAGAGATGAGCGTGGCCGCGGCCGGGATCTTGAAGAGAAGGGCCAGCAGGTAGCCGCCCTTCGTAACCAGGCCGAGCAGGACTGCTCCGATGCCCCCCAGCAAGCCGGTATTCCGGCGCCCCGACGGGGTCGGCGAGGAGTGATACGGCGACTGCGGCGGAATGTCCGCGGTCACGGGGTAGATCGGCGTCAATTGACCCGACCCTTGCGCGGGCGGGAGGTTCCTGTCTTCCATCTCGTGTAATTGATACCCGGGCCGGGAACGGCCTAATCCGGCCCTCTCCCCTAGCTGGATTCGCCGATCGTGTGGTGGCGGGTGGTCAGGCGACGAATGGTCGCCTGGCGGCTGGACATGAGCAGCGACGAGGACTCGGCGTAGCCGCTCCCGAAGACCACGCCCGGAAGGAGCTGGCCGCCGGTGATCCCGGTGATGGCGACCGCGACCTCCGCAGCCGGCAGCAGGTCGGCCACCCCGTACGAGCGCGGCGGAAGCGCGCTGAGAAGAGTCTTCTCCTCGTCGTTCCTCGCCCATAGCCTGGCCTGGAACGCTCCGCCCAGGCACCGCACCGCGCATGCGGCCACAAGGGTCGCGTGCAGGCCCCCGATTCCGATCGCGGCGTCGACGCCTGTGCCCGGCATCGCAGCCATGATCGCGCCGGCGATGTCACCTTCCTCCAGGGTCATGATCCGGGCGCCCACCGCGGTCACCTCGGCGACGAGCTCCTGGTGGCGAGGCCGGTCGAGAACCGCGACCGTCAGGTCCTGGACGCGGGCGTCGCGAGCAAACGCGATCCGTCGCAGGTTGTCTGCGATCGAGTCGTCGAGGTCGACCGCCCCACGCGCAGCCGGGCCGGCCACGATCTTCTCCGCGTACCACACCGCCGGCAGCTCCACGAAGCCTCCGGGGTCGACGGCGGCCACGATCGAGACAGCGTTTGCGTAACCTCGGGCGACCTGGCCCGCACCCTCCACCGGAAACAGGCCGAAGTCCAGTCGGGGTTCGACACCCGTCAGCGCCGTGCCGGGAGGCAAGATCGATTCGCTGCGCGAGCCGAGGACCACCGTGCCCGACAGGCCGGAGTCCTCGAGCACCTTGCGCATCGCCTCGCCCGCGACTTCGTGGACTCGTTCCTCGTCACCACGTCCCTGCAGACGCGCGGCGGCCAGGGCGGCCGCTTCGGTCGCGTGCACGAGCTCGAGCGCGAGCTCGTGGCGCACGCCGGTATAGCTGCCAGAAGGGTCCTGCATCAGAGTCCCGGCTTCGCCTAGTCGAGTTCCGGTTCTTCGAGCAGCTCCGCGGGACGGAGCTCCATCTGATCGATGCCGCTCTGCAGGAACGCCGCCCGCACGAAATCGCGGAACAGCGGGTGGGCGCGGTTCGGACGCGACCTGAACTCCGGGTGGAACTGTGTCGCGACGAACCACGGGTGATCCGTGAGCTCGACTATCTCCACCAGGCGTCCGTTCGGTGACACGCCGCTGAAAACCATGCCTGCATCGCCTAGCGATTCTCGATATTCGTTGTTGAACTCGAAGCGGTGTCGGTGCCTTTCGTACACGACCTCCTCACCGTACGCCTTGTGAGCAAGCGAGCCTGGGACCAGCTTGCAGGGGTACAGCCCCAGCCGCATCGATGCGCCCATCTGGTCTACGTTCCTCTGTTCCGGCATGAGGTCGATCACCGGCGTGGACGTGAAGGCAGCGAACTCCGTGGAGTTCGCGTCGGGAGCGTCCAGCACCTCGCGCGCGAAGTCGATCACCGCGCACTGCATGCCGAGGCACAGGCCGAGGTACGGGATGCGGTTGTGCCGGGCGTATCGCGACGCCTGCACCTTGCCCTCGATGCCGCGA
>DASVEP010000068.1:0-3041 GCA_036380475.1 Candidatus Dormiibacterota bacterium | reverse complement strand
CCCTGGCTGCCTGTCATCCCTTGAGCTCGCTCAGGTCGTCGACGTCCTCGGCGTCGCGGTGGCGAAAGATGTCGACGAGAATCGCCAGACCGATCACGGCCTCAGCCGCGGCCACCGTCATCGACATGAGCGCGAAGAGCTGGCCTTCGAGGTTCTGCAGCTGACGCGAGAACGCGACCAGCGTGAGGTTCGCGGCGTTGAGCATGAGCTCGATGCAGATGAGGATCACCAACGGGTTTCGGCGGATGAGCACGCCGATCGTGCCGAGGATGAAGAGGATCGCGGCCAGGAGCAGGAACCAGGACGTGTCCAGCGTCGAGCCGCCGGCGTCGAATCCGCTCATCTGTCGTCACCAGGTTTACGGCTGAGGTAGATCGCGCCGATGGCGGCGACGAGGAGAAGGATCGAGGTTAGCTCGAAGGGATAGAGGTACTTCGTGAACAGCCCGATCCCGATCGACTGGACGGTGCCAAAGATGCTGAGGTCGGTCTGCTCCGGCGTCCGGTATGTGACTCCTTGCAGCATCGCCCAGAGGAGACCGAACAATGCCAGCACTAAAAGCACCGAAAGCCAGGTCTGGAACCGGAGGCGGCCTTTGGCGATCTCACGCGCCGGACCTAACAGCGCGATGACGAACAGGAACAGGACCATCACCGCGCCTGCGTAGACGATGATCTGGGCGACGAAGATGAACTGCGCGCTGAGAAGAAGGAAGAGGATCGCGAGCGCGATCATCACGACCACCAGGCTCAGCACGCTGCGCATCGGCTGGCGGGCGCTGATCACGCCGATGCCTCCCGCCACGGCCAAGGCGGCGGCGATGAAAAAGATTGCGATCGCCAAGGCTACGTCGCTGCCTTTGTTTTGGCGTCAAGCCGCGCCTGGACGTCAGGCGGCAGCGGCTCCAGGAGCTTCTCCTTGGTGTAGATGAACTTCTCGCGACTCGTGTCCGACAGTTCGTACTCCGGGCCGAGCACTATCGCCTGCACCGGACAGGCGTCCTCGCAGTAGCCACAAAAGATGCAGCGAAGCATGTTGATCTCGTACGTCTTCGCGTAGCGCTCGCCCGGCGAAACGCGTTTCTCGTCGGTGTTTTCGGCGGCGATGACAAGAATGCAACCGACCGGGCACGCCGCCGCGCACAGCTCGCAGCCGATGCATCGCTCGAGGCCGTTGTCGTAGCGGCGGAGGTAGTGGCGGCCGCGGTAGCGCTCCGACCGCGGACTCTTGTCTTCCGGGTACTCCAGCGTGACTGCGGGTCTGAAGAACTCCCCGAGCGTGGTCTTGAGGCCCGTCCCGAGAGCCGCAAGGTCGGCGCCCACGCCAGGCTGTTTGCTCTTCGGCTGCTCAGGGACGCCCTCGTCCGGTCCCCGCAGAGGGGTCGGGTGCTCGGGCTTGCCGTCCACGCTTTTCTCCTCGTCTGCCATCAACTACCCCTGAGTTGCAACCAGGATGATTCCCGTGACGACCACGTTGGCGACCGCCAGCGGCAGCAGCACCTTCCAGCCCAGGCGCATGAGCATGTCGTAGCGCAGCCTGGGGAACGTGCCGCGGAGCCAAATGTATAGGAACAGGAAGAGCACGACCTTCAGCAGGAAGGCAAGCACCGGCGGCACGAACCACAGGTACCAGCCGCCGAAGAACAACAGGGCCGCCAGCGCCGAGACCGTGATCATGTTCACGTACTCGGCCAGGTAGTACATGACGAACTTAAGGCCGGTGTACTCGGTGAGGAAGCCGCCGATGAGCTCTTGCTCGGCCTCCGGAAGGTCGAAGGGGGCGCGGTTCGTCTCGGCGACGGCCGCGATTACATAGATGAAGAAGCCGAGGGGTGTGAGCAGTATCAAGGGAATGGGGCCGTGGTACGGGCCCCACGTCACGGTGTAGCCGACGATGTCTCGCAGCCGCAAAGAGCCGACGATCATGAAGGTCGGCACGAGCGCAAGGCCGAGCGCCAACTCATAACTGATGAGCTGCGCAGCCGATCGAAGTCCGCCCAGCAGCGAGTATTTGTTGTTGGACGCATACCCGCCGAGAACGATCGCGTAGACGTTGAGCGAGCTGAAGGCGAAGACCAGCAAGATGCCGATGTTGATGTCGGCGATCCAGTACGTGACGTTGTACCAGAGGCCGATCGGTATCACGGCCCACGACAGGAACGCCGCCGCCACCGCGATGCACGGCGCGACGACGAAGAGGAGCTGCTCGGTCTTGGCCGGCACGATGCTCTCTTTGAACGCGAGCTTGACCCCGTCCGCGGCCAGCTGCAGCAGGCCGAACGGCCCGACGCGGTTGGGGCCGGGGCGGCGCTGGATGTGCCCGAGGGCGACCCGCTCGAACCAGACCGTGTATGCGGTCGCCGTCAAGACGACGAAGAGAAGAATCGTGATCGCCACGACGACCACGACCCAGTGGCCGATCGCGTTGGCGTAGAAATCGCTCACGGGTGCGCGGGTCCTATGAGCACCGGCTCGGGGGCGGGCTCGGGTGACGGCGGTTGGGCCAGCGCCGCCAGAGCCGGGAGGGCGGCCGCCTCACGCTGGATCGCGGCGATGCCGGCGTAGTCGAAATCCAGACCAAGGGCGACGCCGAGGTCGTTGAGCACCTCCCAGGACTCTTTCATGGGCGCGTCCACCTCGATCGGCGGGCGCAGGAACTGAACGGTCCCTTCCAGGTTCGTGTAGCTGCCCTGGCGCTGGGCGAATGTGGTGGCGGGCAGCATGACCGTGGCCTTCTCGTTTCCGGGCCGCGGCAAGTGGTCCCAGGCCGCCATGAACTTGACGCTTGACGGGATGCCGGCGGTCGGCGGCGGACCCCAGCTGAGGAGCGCTTCGACGCCATCGAGAGAATCCCAGCCGGCGACGCCGGCGGCGAGCGCGCCCCGCTCGTTGGTGGCGCGATAGAGCGGCATCAGCTTTCCGCCGACGGTGTCCGCCAGCTCGCGGCACGACCTCGCCAGGTCGGCGATCTCCTCGCTGCCGTGCCCGTCGCCGAAGAGGATCGCGACCGGCCCGCCGGGAGACTTCAGAAGATCGTGCGAC
>DASVEP010000067.1:0-40577 GCA_036380475.1 Candidatus Dormiibacterota bacterium | reverse complement strand
GTTGACCGGAGCATCGGCGGGAATGATCGAGGTCGCCTTCTGCAGCTGCGCGACCAGGTTCGGCTGTGAGTAATTGCTCACGCCCGACTGCTGCAGCATGGGTGGGAAGCGGCCGGTGCCCCACGCAAGCAGCAGCGGCGGAATGAGCGCGACCAGCGCATACTCTGGACGGAACCTACGCATCTCCAGGAACCTGCGCGCCCCGACTCCTGCCGCAACGACCAGAGGAAAGAGCAGAAGAAGGACGTAGTGCAGGTACAGGAGGTTCTGTGGGTTGTGGCCGCTGAGAACGTCGGCCAGATACGGCGGGATGACGAGCAACAGCCAGCGTGGGACCAGCACCGGCATGGCAAACATCCCAGCGATGACCGACGCGACGACCAGGAGCTCGGGTGGATTGAAGATCACCATCAGGATGTTCGAGAGCGTGTTCGGTGTCTTCGGGTCCAGCCCGAACAGCCACCGGTAATAGATGAAGTCCGTATAGCCGCCGTTGCGTAGGTGCTGCTGCACCACTCCCGTTCCGATGAGAAACCACGCGCCGGCCAGGTAGAGGATGAATCGCCAGTGCTTGCGAATCGCCGGCGCCCCGTACGAACGCATGAGGAGTGCGATCACGCCGACCGTGTAGACCTGGTCTTCTTTGCACATGAGCACGAGCACGCACAGGACCCACATCGCGACGCGGTGGCCGCGAATGCCGGCCCACGCCGCAACCAGCGCCAGCGCCAGCGCCATGTTCTCCGGATGGAAGAAGTCGCGTGCCGCTTCCTGAATCGCCGCCCAGAAAGGAATCGGGGCCGCTAGCGCCACGGCCACCCAGGGCGATTCGGCGCGGTCGGCGGGCAAAAGCGCCCGGAAGAACAGGTAGGCAGCGGGCGCGGTGGCGGCCAGACCCGCGGAAGAGAAGATCAGAAGGACGGCCGGGTTCGGCCACAGCTTCTCGACCGCCGCCAGGAAAACGAAGATCAGCTCGAAATGAATGCCGAGGAAGTCGGCGCGCGCGAAGCTGGAGTAGAACCCTTGACCGGCCGACACGTTCCAGATCACCTGCTGGTCGTACGCAAGGTCCCATGCGGAGCCGGTCAAGCCGTAAAGGCGCTGCAGCTCGCCGTGCAGATACCAAACGAAGGCGAGCGCCGCGGCCAGCAGCGGCACGGTGGGTGCGATCCACCACGCGGCTGGGAGGGCCCTTTCGCGAAGAGTCGTTCGCGCGGTCGCCGCCTGCACAGTCATCCGGGCGGACTCCAGACCTGGAATCGGCCGTCGTCTACGAGCAGCCGGCGCCCGCTTGTCTCCAGCTTCGCGATGATGTCGGCCCGCGCGTTGCTCGCCTGCAGCCGGTGCGCCCAGTCCTGCCGGTCGACCACGATGTAGCGGTCGGGCGGGAGATCGGACCCCAGCACCTGGATCGACTGGCGGTTCGCAAGCCAGACCGCGGCGCCGTTGTCCGCATAGACAGGTGCGTCCGGCGGGATCACCCGGGCCGCGGCGAGCAGGCGGTCCACAGCAGGCGGGCGGGTGTACAGCCACTGGTCGGCGCCGAACGCGGGCGGCACCTCACCGAACCTCAGGCCGATTGCCAGCGCGGGCACGGCAGCCGCCAGCAGCGCCGCTGCGGGCAGCCGGATCCGCTTCACCTCCATGGCCAGCAGCCGCCGCGCGCCGAAACCGGCCGCCACGATAAGAGGGAACATGACGACCATCGCGTAGTGCAGGGCCATTCGACCCTGCGCGTCGTGGCTGCTCATCAGATTCGCGAACAAAGGTGGAAGCACGAGAAGCAACCAGCGCGGGGCGAGCAGCGGTAGAAATGCAAGGCTCGCGAGAAGCCCAGAGAGGACGAGCCAGGGGTCGGGTCGCGCGATGTTGCGAAGGAAGAAATTGGCATCCCCCGGATTGGCCACCCACCAGTAGTAGGCGACGTCCGGCGAGTATCCGGTTCCACCGCGGACCAACTCTTCCAGCAGCCCGCCGAGGACCACGAGCCAGGCTACGGCGAGGATCATGATCCGCCGCCCATGTGGCCTCATCGCCTCCGGACCTACACGCCAGATGAGGAGGCCGATCACGAACGCTGTATAGGTCTGGTCCTCTTTGCAGCTGAGGACGAGGATCGTCAGCGGCCAGAGCAGCCAGGGCCTCGCGCGAAGGCCGGCCCAGACCGCGAGCATCCCGAGCGGCAGCGCGAGGTGCTCGGGATGAAACTGCTCCGCGCCGGCTTGCTGCATGGCTGCCCAGAACGGCATCGGAACCGCAATCGCCAGAGCGAGCCAGCGGGCCGCAGGACGGTCCGGCAGCATGGCGCGAAACATCAGGAATGCGGCGGGCGCCGTGGCGGCGAGGCCGGCGGCTGCGAAGACCAACGGAACGACGGGGCTCGGCCATACAACCTCGACGGCGGCGATGGGCAGGAGGATCGGTTCGAAGTGAATGCCGATGAAGTTGTGCCCGTATTCGAAGCTGCTCGACCAGCCATGTCCGTTCGCCAGGCTCCAGAGAAGCTGCTGATGGAAGCCGAGGTCCCACGAGGGCGCCGATACCGAGAACAGGCGCAGCAGCTGGGCGTCGAGGATCCAGACGAATGCGAGTGCCGAGGCCGCCAGTGGCGCGATGGCGGCGATCCACCATCCGAGCGTCAGCGATCTCCAGCCCTCGGCGGGGCGCAGCGTCAGGGCTGTGGTTGAGGCCATTGCCCCGAGCTTAAGCGAACCCCCAGCCTACAATCGGCTGCGATGAGCTCAACTCGGATTCGTCGGGTCGACGCATTGGCGCCAAGGCTTTCCGTGATCGTTCTGGTATTCAACGAAGCGGAAAGCATCGCTCCACTCCACGAAGAGCTCAGCGGCGTGCTCGAGGGAATCGACACCTCCTACGAGATCCTCTACATCGACGATGGCAGCCGCGACGGCAGCACCGAGAAGATCGCACAGCTGGCTCTGAACGACCCCCACGTGCGCGCGGTGAGCTTCCGGCGCAATTTTGGCCAGACCGCCGCCGTTCAGGCGGGCATCGACAACAGCCGCGGCGAGATCCTGATCTTCATGGACGGGGACATGCAGAACGACCCGCATGACATCCCGAGACTGCTCGAAAAGATCGACGACGGGTATGACGTTGTGAGCGGCTGGCGCAAGAACCGGGAAGACAGCGCTTCGCGCGTCCTGCCTTCGAAGGTCGCGAACTGGATCATCGCCAAGGTCACTGGCATTCCTCTCAATGATTTCGGATGCACGCTGAAGGCGTACCGGCGTGAGGTGATCCAGGACGTGAAGCTTTACGGCGAGATGCACAGGTTCATCCCCGTGTACGCGTCATGGGTCGGGGCTCGCATCACCGAGCTGCCGGTCAACCATCGCAAGCGAACGTTCGGGCGGTCGAAGTACTCGCTGTCGCGAACGTCACGCGTGCTTTTGGACCTCATGACCGTGAAGCTGCTCGGCAGCTATTCGACAAAGCCAATCTATTTCTTTGGTTTCGCCGCTTTCTGGCTTTGGGCGCTGGCGCTGTTGTTCGCGGCGATCGTCATCATCCAGAAGCTGCTCCCGCCGTACCCGTACGCGCACAACAACCCGCTGTTGCTGCTGGCCGTGTTCCTGGCGATCGTGGGCGCGCAGTTCATCCTCATGGGGTTGCTGGCGGAGCTGTCGATTCGCACCTACCACGAGTCACAAGGCAAGAACGTGTACGTCGTCCGCGAGGTGATCGAAGGCCAGGCGCCACGCAAGCAGGCGGGCCGCTGAGGTGTGCGGCATCTGCGGTGTGGCGGGCGGTGATCCGTCCGAGGGGCGCGAGCTCGTCGATCGCATGTGCACCGCGATGTTCCATCGCGGTCCAGATGAGGGTGGGAGCGAGCATTTCGACGGCGTGACCATCGGCATGCGCCGGCTCTCGATCATCGACCTCTCGGGTGGCCAGCAGCCGATGCGCAACGAAGACTCGTCGGTCTGGGTCGTCCAGAACGGCGAGATCTACAACTACCTCGAGCTGCGCAAGCTGCTCGTCGACGCCGGCCACGCCTTCGCCACCCAGTCCGACACAGAGGTCCTGATTCACGGCTACGAGGAGTGGGGGGAGGACATGGTGGCGCGGCTCAACGGCATGTTCGCGTTTGCGGTGCTCGACCGCCGGCGCGGCCGCCTGCTGCTTGCGCGCGACCGGATGGGCATCAAGCCCCTGCACTACGCGATCGACGGCAGGCGCCTCGTCTTCGCTTCCGAGCTCAAGGCGTTGCTGTGCGATCCGGCCCTGCGCAGGGAGATCGACCCTGTCGCGCTGGACGAATACCTGGCACTGGAGTTCGTGCCCTCGCCGCGAAGCATCATCCGCGGCATCAGCAAGCTTCCACCCGCGCATACGCTCGAGTGGTCGCTGGACACCGGGATCCACCGGCTCCACCGCTACTGGTCTCCGACGCTCGGAGAGAACGGGAACGGATCGCACGGGCCGAGTCTCGACGAGCGATGCGAGGAGCTGCGGGCGGTCCTGCGCGAGTCGGTGCGCAAGGAGCTCATCAGCGACGTCCCGCTCGGCGTCTTTCTTTCGGGCGGCATCGACTCCAGCGCCGTGACCGCGATGATGTCGCAGCTCGGCGGCGACGTGAAGAGCTTCTCGGTCGGGTTTGCCGAGCGCTCGTTCGACGAATCGCAGTACGCGCGACAGGTGGCGGCACACCTTGGCACCGACCACCACGAGCTGACGCTCGAGTCGTCGATGCTGCTCGATCTGATCCCCAAGCTGCCGACGCTCCTCGATGAACCGCTGGGTGATGCCTCCATAATCCCGACATACCTTTTATCTGCGTTCACGCGCCGGCACGTGAAGGTCGCGCTCGGCGGAGATGGGGGCGACGAGCTCTTCGCGGGCTATCCCACGGTGCAGGCACACCGGCTCGCGGGCTATTACAACCGTGCGCCCCGTCTGCTCCGCGAAGGCATCATCGAACCGGTCGTGCGCAGGCTGCCGGTCTCTCGGGACAACCTCAGCTTCGACTTTCGCGCCAAGCGTTTCGTCAGCGGCGCCGCGCATCCGCTTCCGGAGCGGCACCGGCGATGGATGGGGTCGTTTGCCGAGGAGGAGCGAACGGCGCTGCTGTCAGCGGACGTGCGCGATCAGGTCGCTTCGGGCGCGCACGTCGGCCTGCGTGAGCTCGACGGCGCGGAGCTTCGCGAACCGCTCAACCAGGTCCTGCTCATGGACATGCGCCTCTACCTCGAGAACGACATCCTGGTCAAGCTCGATCGAGCCAGCATGATGGCATCGCTCGAGGGCCGCGTTCCCCTGCTGAACAACGACTTCGTCGAGTACGCGACGCGCTTGCCCCTGGATGTGAAGCTGCGCGGCCTACGCTCGAAGTTCCTGTTCAAGCGGGCCCTGCGCGGGCTGCTCCCCGACAGCATCCTCAACCGGCCGAAGAAGGGATTCGGGATCCCAGTCGCCGACTGGTTTCGCGGGCCTCTCAAGGAGCAGATGCTCTCGGTGCTGTCGGCCGAGCGGATCGCGCGCAAGGGATTCTTCGACCCGAAGTCGGTGGCCGCACTCGTCGGCGATCACCTCGCCGGTAGGCGAGACAACCGCAAGCAGCTGTGGACCCTGTTCGTGTTCGAGCTGTGGCACGACGGCTACGTCAATAGAGCCTAGGTAGCTCCCACACATAGACCCCGCCGTCGATGTTCGGCGGTATGCCCACGAAATCGATCCAGAAAGCGACGATCGCCGCTCTCCCCCTTGAGGGCCCGACGACGATGGTCGCGACTCGAAAACGCTGGATATCGGCGAGCGTCGCGGCGCGCACGTCTGGGGTCATCTCCACCGCTTGCTGGTTTGCGTCCATCCCGTCGAGGGTCCTCTCCAGAAACGACGGGTGGGGGCCTAGGTACGGCCCGGGCGTGAACGCATCACCCTCGGGCATACGGAATCGATAGTTCGCGGCCGCCTGCCAGTACATGGCGTCGGTCGACTCCTTGCTCGAAAACGGCGTGATGAGCATCACCGAACCGCGGGCGATCTTCTCGACACCGCCTCCAGGCAGGAAGAACGCGGGCACGCTTGCTCGCTGGCTGGGGTAGGGCAGCGACGGCGCGACGGCCGCCAGCCCGGCGACCAGCGTCAGGGCGGCCGCGAGGCGCCAGGGCCGGGGTGCCGCTATCGCGATCGCGATTGCTGCTGCGACGACGAGTCCGATTCCAAGGAACGCGATCGCCATCAGGCGAGCGGGAAGGGCGCTGCCCATGAGCGGGAGTTGCGTTATCGCCGCCCACGGCAGTGGAATCGGCGTGACCTGGCCATCGATGTGGAGATGGGGTCCCAGCGACAGGACCATCACGACCACCGTCATCGCCCCGATCCATCGCATTGCGGGCCTCCGCCATCCGACGATGAGCCCCGCTGCGAAGAGAGCCAGCAGAGGAAGGCCGATGTAGGCATCGTTCTCGGTCGTGTTGCCGGTGAACTGGATGAATCGGGACGGGACGAAGAACGCCAGCACGTCGCTCACATAGACGTCGGGCTGCTGGACGCTGCCGGACACCCTTTGCGGCCCGAAGAACTGGCAGCCGAGCGGGTAGGCGGCGATCAAAACGAATGCAACCACCGCCACTCCTGTTGCGTTAGCCACATAAGGCAGGCTCGCCCTCACCCGGTCGCGGTGGACCAGCGCCAGCAGCGCGACGCCGATGGCCGCGATCAGCAGCGTGACTGCGAGCAGCTCTTCTCCGGTCAGCAGCTGCAGTGCGGCGGCGACGCCCGCGAGCGCGCCGGCGAATGCCGAATGCATGCGCCGGCGGACGAGGATCTCGTGACCAAGGATCAGGGCGATGGGAGGAAAAAGCGACACCATCACATGGGGGTGCCCCATCGCCTGGGCGATGAGCGCGGGACTGAACCCGTACACGAGGCCCGCTGCAAAGCACGCCGGCGCGCTCTCGACGAATCGTCGTGCAGCCAGGAATCCACACCAGGCTGAAAGCGCGATGCCGGCCGTGATCAGGACGTTGTAGGCGACCACGGGACCGAAGAGCGAGGTCACGGGCCACAGCACCAGAGCGGGAAAGATCATCGACGTGTTCCACATGAGGTTCACCCCGGGCGGGTACGACAGGTAATCGGTGAAGAGCGGGTTGTGCCCCTGCGCCAGCTCGTGCGGTATCCAGCCGAGGTACCAGATGAAGAGGGCTGGGTCCTTAGGGCTTCCGATCCACGAACCGGCCGGGTCGACCCAGGTGCTCGAGAACAGAGCCACCGCCAGCGCTATGTAGAAGACCAGGGCCGACCACGTGCTCGGCAGGCGCCGCCAGGACATCTGCGGATTTTCGATGGTTCGGCGGATACGGGGCTTGACAGGGCCAAAGCTCCATGCATACTAAGCATGCATACTGTGTATGTAATCGAGGCGCTTGTCGCTTAAGTACGGCGTGATGGGGCTCCTGAAGGAGGAGCCGCTGCACGGCTATGAGGTGAAAAACCGGTTTGAGGCGATGCTGGGCGGGACCTGGGAAGTCAATATCGGCCAGATCTACACGACGCTCCAGCGCCTCGAGCGCGACGGGCTGGTCCGGCCGGTGGGGGAGCGGGGCGATCGCGGAAAGCTGCTCTATGAGCTCTCTCCTGAAGGCCAGAGGGCGCTCGACGAGTGGCTCGCACTCCCTGACTCGGGGCCACAGCAGCTCCACGAGGACATCTACGTGAAACTCCTGCTCGCGACCCGCATCGCGAACGGCGGCCTGCAGCCGATGCTCGCCCGCCAGAAGCGCGCCTATCTGCAGCGCCTGCGGGACCTCAACCGGCTGGAAGAAAGGGCACGCCGTGACGGACGTACCGACCTGGCGCGCCTCGTGCGCGGCGCATTACTACACACGGAGGCTGACATCAAATGGATCGACGAACTATCCGAAACGGGCATCTCTGGGGGGTCGGAATGACCGAGCTGGTCCGGCTCACCGACATCACGAAGGTCTACCAGGGCGGCATCACCGGTGCGCTCAACGGCGTGTCGCTCAGCGTCGAGGAGGGCGAGTTCACCGCGATCATGGGGCCGTCAGGCAGCGGCAAGTCCACGCTGCTCAACCTGGTCGCCGGCCTGGACCGGCCAAGCTCGGGCACAGTCACCGTCGCCGGGTCCGACCTCGGCAAGATGGGCGAGTCGGCGCTGGCCCGGTTCCGGCGCGACCGTATCGGGTTCGTGTTCCAGTTCTTCTACCTGCTGCCGAACCTGACCGCCCTCGAGAACGTCCTGATCCCGGCGCAGCTGAAAGGCAGCGTCGTGCCAGGGCGGGCGGAGGAATTGCTCGACCAGCTCGGCATCAAAGAGGTCGCAAACCGATATCCGGCACGACTGAGCGGCGGGCAGCAGCAGCGTGTCGCAATCGCGCGCGCCCTGATCAACAAGCCCATGCTTTTGCTGGCTGACGAGCCAACCGGGGCGCTCGACACGAACAGCGGCGAGCAGGTGATGGATCTCCTGGCCGCCCTTCACCGCGACGGGCAGACGATCCTGCTCGTCACTCACGACGCCAAGCTCGCGACGAGGCATGCGGCACGCGTGATCAGCGTGATGGACGGCCGCATCACTGATGACGCCAGGCTCGAAACCACAGAGCGGGAAGCCACCGATGTGATCCGAATGCGCGGAGAGGAGACCAGGCGATGACAGCCATCCTCGTCAAGGCGATCGCCGACCTTCGCAGGCGTCGGGTACAGGCCGCCGTCATCTTCCTGACGGTCCTCCTCGCCATCGCGACCGGGACCATGGCTTTGACCTTGATGTCGCAGACACGCGACCCGTACCAGGCCGCGTTCCAGGCGCAGAAGGGCGCTCACCTGCAGGTCGCGTTCCATGCGACGACCGACCAGCATTTGCTGACGACGACACCATCGATCATCGGCGCCTCGGCATCCGGCGGCCCGTATCCGGCCACCACCCTGGAGTTCAAGCGAGCGGGCCAGACGTTCTATGTCGAGACGTTCGGCCGCGACAATCCGAGCGGCGACATCGAGGTGCTCAACATCACCTCGGGACGCTGGGCGCGCGCAAACGACGAGATCGTTTTGACGCGGTCGTTCTCCGAGCTCAACAAGATCTCGGTCGGAGATCAGATCAAGGTCGTCAGCGCTCCCACCACGACGATGCTCACGGTGGTCGGCGAGGTCGTCGACATCGATGAAGGAAGCGCGGACTTGAGTAGTCAGCACGCATGGGTGACGACCGCGGCCATGCCTGCGCTGACCACGCCAGACCTCTCGTACTACCTGATGATTTACCGGTTTCCAACCGACCCGACCAGCTCTCAGCTGCAGGGCTATGTGGATCGTCTGCGCGCCAGTCTCCCGCCCGGGAGCATCAGCGGGTCGGTGAACTACTTGCTGATACGAAACGTCTTCAACATCACGAATCAAATCCTGACCAGCGTGCTTGCCGCCTTCAGCGTCTTCGCGCTTGCCGCAACGGTGGCAACTGTCGCCACGCTCGTCACCGGGATCGTGATCTCCGCCTATCGCGAGATCGGGATCATGAAGGCAGTCGGCTTCACGCCTGCCGGCGTTGTCGGCGTCTTCGCGCTGCAGGTCATCCTCCCGGCTCTGGCCGCGTGCCTCGTGGGCATCCCTGCCGGCACGCTCTTGAGCCAGCCGCTACTCGCCAACAGCTCGCACGCGCTCGGGCTTGCGTACGTGCCGAGCTTCTCGATTCCGCTCGACCTGCTTCTGCTTGCCGGCGGCCTGCTGGTCGTCTCTCTCGCAGCGACGCTGCCGGCCCTGCGCGCCGGTCTGCTGAAGCCGATCGCCGCGATCACCAACGCCACCGCGCCCCGCGGCACCAGCGGTCGCCGGCTGCGGGTCCTCGGCGCCCGCCTAAGGCTGCCGAGGGCAGTGATCCTCGGCATCGGAGACGCCTTTGCGCGTCCGCTCCGCGCGGTCCTCACCCTGGTCACCGTCCTGCTCGGGGTCGCGACTGTGGTGGTGGCCGTGGGTCTGCCGCGCAGCTTCGAGCTAATCAACAACAGCGAGACCGGCGCGGGTCACTACCAGGTCGTTGTCAACCGCACCAACGCATATCCGGACGCGGACGTGATGCGGATCCTCAACGCGCAACCCGAGACCGCGAGCGTGGTGGCGCTGGACGGAGAGAACTTCACAGTGCCGGGCATAACCGATCCGGTCAACAGCCGGCTGTTCCGCGGTGATTCATCCCGGCTGGGGTACATGGTCGTCACCGGTCGTTGGTTCAACGCCCCGGGCGAGGTGCTCGCTCCTGCGAGCCTTCTTCACGATGCGCACCTGAAGGTGGGCGACTCATTCACAGGCACCATTTACGGTCAGGCCATTCAGCTTCGCGTGGTCGGCGAGATCTACGACATCAGCAACCTCGGGCACTCGCTTTTCATGGACTACGCGACCCTGCCGGCGAGCATCCCCAACTCGATCCCTGGGCGGTACCTGGTCACGCTTCGGCCAGGTTCCGATGTCAGCGCTTACGTGCAGCGCGTCGCCGCTCTTCAGCCCGACCTGATCGACGTGCATGCGAGCGACACGAGCATCATCGGGCCCGTAAAGATCATCGACTCGGTGCTGCTGGCGATCGCGGTCGTCCTTGTCCTGATCGGGATCGGCGGCGTCTTCAACACGCTCCTCCTGAACACACGTGAGCGACTCCAGGACACCGCCACCCTGAAGGCGATGGGCATGAGCCCCAGGCAGGTCATGGTCATGGTCGCCGCCTCGGCCGCCCTGCTTGCGGTAGTGGCGGGGGTACTCGCCATGCCTATCGGCATCGCCCTGCATCGCGTGCTCAACGACGTCATCAGCGCCTCGGCAGGGAACGAAACGCCACCGTCCGTCTACGGCGTGTTCAACCCCATCGAGCTGGTCGTCATCCCGCTGTTGGGTGTCGCAGTCGCGGTGCTGGCCGCCCTCATCCCGGGGCGGTGGGCGGCGAGGACGAATGTCGTCGAGGTGCTGCACTCGGAGTAAGGCCGAGTGCTGCCATAGTCAGGAAGCGATGCCGGTTGCAGTCAGCACCAAAGGCCTGACCAAGGACTATGGAAAGGGCCGCGGCCTTTTCGACCTCGACCTCGAGGTCGATGAGGGCGAGGTGTTCGGTTACCTCGGACCAAACGGCGCCGGCAAGACGACGACCATCCGGACGCTGATGGGGATGATCCATCCGACGCGTGGCTCCGCATCGATCTTCGGTCTCGACTGCCAGAAGCAAGCGGTCGAGGTCAAGCAGCATGTCGGCTACGTGCCGGGCGAGCTGCCCAACTTCGGGGGTCTCCGGGGCAGCGAGATCGTCGCCTACATGGCGGGCCTCCGAGGCGGGGTCGATGAGAAGGTCGTGGAGGAGATCTGCCGGCGCTTCGGGCTCAACCTCGACCAGCGCTTCCGCGAGTACTCGCGGGGCACGAAGCAGAAGCTGGCCATCGTTCTCGGCTTCATGCACCGCCCGCGATTGCTGATCCTCGACGAGCCCACAGGCGGACTCGACCCGCTGAATCAGCAGGAGTTCTACAACATGTGTCGCGAGGCCAAGGACCGCGGCGCGACGGCATTCCTCTCGTCGCACATCCTGTCCGAGGTGGAGCACATCAGTGATCGCGTCGGCATCATTCGGTCCGGCCGCCTGGTGAAGACCGCTAGCCTGGCCGAGCTACACGACATTCGTGTCTACCAGGTGGAGATCGAGTTCGCCGGGCCGCCACCTGTCGACGCGATTCGCGCTGCCGAGGGGGTCGATCACGTCGAGGTCGAAGGCCGGCGCGTCCGATGCACAGTGCACTCCACGTTTACGCCCCTCATGAGTGCGATCGCAGGCAGTACAGTCGTCAACCTGTCCAGCCACGAACCCAGCCTCGAGGAGGTTTTCCTCACCTACTACCGCGAGGGCGAGCTCGCAGCTGCCATCCCAGGGTTCTAGTCGATCGAGATCGGGTCCGACGCCCGCGCCTGGCGTTACCTCAAATGGAGGTGTTGTATGGACCTGACAGGCTTGGTAGTTGACGTCGTCATCCTGCTGGTGATCGTCGCAATTGGGCTTGCTCTTGCTCGAGCCTGGCGTTCGCGCCCTGCTCGTGCTCACCTAGCCGCCCTGCCGTCCGAATCTCGAGCTCGCTACGAATTGGCGTGGGAGCGCATAGAGAAGCGGTTCGTAGACGCGCCGAAGGAGGCCGTCCAGGAAGCCGACTCGCTTTTGATCGCCATCCTGGGCGAGCGAGGTCATCCACTCGCGGAAGACCGCCTGCCGCACCGTTTCCGCAGAGCCCGCGCGAAGCTCGCTGACGGCATAAGCCGTCACCGTACGGAGGATCTTCGGCAGGCTCTCCTCGACTACCGCGTCGTATTTGGCGAGATTGTCGGCCCGCAGACGGGCGAACAGGTCGCCGATGGTCGGCGGGAAACGGCTTAGCGACGCAGTTCAGCCCTCGATGAACGTCTTTGCGGTCTCCTGGATCCTTCCGGGAGATCGGACTGTGTAGAGGACGAACACCACGACCCCGAACACCAACCACGCCAGGACGATCCAGGGAGCGGCGTTGGCGGGCGCGGTCAACCCGGCGATCCCGAGGCCGCCGAAGTCGATCCCGAAGGCGGCAAGCAGGACCGGAATGAAGATCAACGTCCCGAGAATCGGCACCACGACATTGAGGATCGGGTTGAGCTCGTCGCGGTGTTCGCGCATGTAGAAAACGAGGTTGCTCAAGTTGGTCAGGATGTAGATGAGGACGATGACGAGAGTCGCCACCGTGCCCAACAGCGCGAAGGCGTTGAGCGGGCCACTGAGCGCGAAACCGAGAATGAGCGCGATCGCGATGCCAAGGGCGCCCTGGATGTGGACCGCGATGTAAGGGGTCTTGAAACGCGGATGAACCTGGGCCAGGGCGCGAGGAAGGATTCCCACCCGGCCCAGCGCATATCCAACCCTCGTCGCGGCATTGGCGCCGGCGTTCGAGTTCGCGAAGGCGCTGTTGACGATGGCGAGGAGAACGAGAATCGACAACGGTCCCCAGACCTTGGAAGCGAGTCCGTCCCAGGGGTCGCCGCCATTGAATACGAAGAATCCTTTTGTCGCGTCGGCGGCGACGTTCGGACCGAAGTACACCATCGCCCCGTAGTAGCAGATCAGGTAGAAGACGCCGATCAGGACGCACGAAAGGATGACCGCGCGGGGTAGCGTTCGGCGCGGATCCTTTGTTTCCTCGGCAAGGGGCACTGATGCCTCGAATCCGATGAACGCGAGGACCGTGTAGACCATCCCCGCGAAGACCGAACCCCACCCGTGCGAGTTGCCGGTGTTGGGGTTGAACACGCTGAGCGTGTTGTTCGAGCCTGCGCTGATGATCAGCGTGATGGCGAGCGCGAGGAAAACGACGATCTCAAAAGCGCCCAGGATGACGCCGGCTTCGGTCGAGATGCGGATCCCTCGGTAGACCAGGAACCAGACCCCGAGTCCCGCGGCGGCGGCAAACGGGGCCCACAGCCACATGGGCGTGTTGAAGTGGTTCTGAAGGAAAACGGCGATCACGTTTCCGAAGATGAGGTACAGCAGCGGGGCCACGATCGGCTCCGCGAGCATGAAGCCCCAGGCGACGAAGAAGCCGGCGGCCGGGTGCAGGCCGCGCGCGCTGTATGTGTACAACCCGCCCGCGGACGGCAGATGCTTTGCCAGCTGGCCGATGCTGATGGCAACGAGCAGGCAGGCGATGAGGGCAAGGAGAACAGCCAGCGGGGTCGCTCCACCGGCATAGGTGACCGCGAAGATGATTGAGAAGGCGACTGCGGCTGCGGGCGCCATGTGCGTGATGGACTGGAAGAGAACCTGCGTGAGGCCGATCGCGTCCTTCTGAAGCAGAGCGGTTGTGTCCGCCTGAGAACCACGAGCCATGTGTGACCCCCTCCCCCAAAGGCGGCTGCCGAGTTCAGGAAATCGTAGGGGAGACAGGCCCGGAATGGAAGTTAAGCTGGCCGAATGGTGACCGTCGCGGAGGTGCGAGGGTTCGCAATGACGCTGCCGCGCACGACCGAGGCATTGGTGGCGGGCCGCGTCAAATTCCGGGTCGGCCGGATCGTCTACGTTGCGTTCTCACGCGATGAAACCGTCATGGGTTTCGGGTTCCCCAAGGAGCAGCGCAACTGGCTTGTGGGCGGGGATCCGAGCAAGTTCATGATGCCGGAGGGAGGCGACCTGCGCTATCACTGGGTGCTCGTCCGCATGGCGGCGATCGACGAAAGGGAGATGCGCGAGCTGGTTCTGGATGCATGGCGGATGGTGGTGCCCAAGCGCCTCGCCCTGAGTTACAGCCCATGATTCCCCTCGGCCGCTGCCACCAGCCGCTCTAGAGCAGTCAACAGAGCCCGTCTATCCTCGGCCGAAACCCTCTTCATTGCGGCCGCCAGCCGGACCAGGTCCAAAACGCTGTCCTGACTCACGCGGGCGACCCCCGCATCGGTGAGGACAATCGAAAGCTGGCGCTCGTCCCCAGCATCGCGGTGGCGGGTGAGGAAGCCGCGACGCGCGAGGCTTTTGACCTGCTCAGACGCTGAGCTCTTGGGTATGCCGAGGTGGCGTGCGACGACGCCGAGTGGAATGCCTTTCTCGGCGGGGATGTGATGGAGCAGCTGAAGCTCGTGCTGGGAGAGGTCTTCGGCGTCCGCCTTGAGCAGGACGCGCCAAAGCCGTCCGTACAAACGATCGAACTGTTCGGTTTGCGATTGGTTCGCCATCCCGTACAATATACCAGCTCAGGTGGGAACGGGTTCGGTGGAGGACTAGCGATGATCGAGATAGCAAGGGAGCGGAAGATCGCGACGCCGGCGGCCCGCGTATGGGAGGTCGTGGCCGAAGCCGAACGGCTGCCCGAGTGGTACGCCAGGGCGGCCAGCGCCGAGGTGCTGGAGGGCGCCGGGCTCGGTCGCCGCCAGCGTGTCCGCAGCCAGTGGCAGGGGCAAGACTCCGAGGTCGATCAGCTCGTCACCGCCTTCGAACCCGAGCGTCTGCTCGAGTGGCGTCACGAGGCGGAGCGCTTGGGCGGGCAGCCCGCCCCCCGGTTCGCGCTCGAAACTGTCGTCACGATCAAGCTCGAGGCGCTGGGACCCGATGCCACGCGGGTGGTTATAGAGTCGCGCCAGCTGCCCGCCGATCCCGAGAAGGGGTTGGCGATGCGCGGCAACTCCGAATACCTGGGCAAGATGTTGGAGGCATCGTTGGAGCGCCTTGAACAGCTGGTGACGCGCGAATCGGAGTCTTAAGGAGATGGGTGGAATGATCAATGGGGCTCACGCAATCATCTACAGCCATGACCCCGAGGCCGATCGAACATTCTTCAGGGAAGTGCTTGGGCTGCATCACGTAGATGCGGGCGGCGGTTGGCTGATCTTCGGGCTTCCGCCTGCCGAAGTTGCCGTCCATCCCGCCGAACCAGGAAAACCTGGTCACGAACTTTTTCTCTTGTCCAGCGATATCGACGCCACGGTGAAAGAGCTCACAGGCAAAGGAGTGACGATCGAGCCGAAGTTGTACGACGAACGCTGGGGACGGCTGGCGTTCATCCAGTTGCCGGGCGGTGGAAAGCTCGGGGTGTACCAGCCGCGCCACCCGCGCGCTCAAGATGCGGGATCTTGAACAAGAGGGCAATTTGGTGGACCCGAGGGGATTCGAACCCCTGACCTCGTGAGTGCGATTCACGCGCGCTCCCAACTGCGCCACGGGCCCACGTGGTTGGGAAGTAAGCCAGTATAGCCCGGCTCGAATCGGCCGCCGGATCGGGAACAACCGAGCCTGCCAACGCGATTCCTATACTCGCCAGATGTCGTTCCTGTTCAAGACCAAACGGATTCCCGAAGGCGTCGATCCGGCCCGCATCCCGCCGGGCCAGACGCTCACCGCGCCCGACCGCTGGCCGCTGCTGCACTTCGGGCCGGTGCCAAAGACCGACATCGCGACATGGGATTTCAAGGTATTCGGCGCGGTAGAGAATCCAATTGCTCTCGACTACGGCGAGCTACGTGCGCTCCCATCCAAAGATGTAGTAGCGGACATCCATTGCGTAACCGGCTGGAGCCGGCTCGGTGACCGATGGACCGGCGCGCCGATTCGGGAGATCCTCGAGCGCGTCAAGCCCAAGCCCGAAGCGAAATACGTCATGGCGCACTCGGAGTACGGGTACACCACCTCGGTTCCGCTCGAGGTGCTCGACGCCGAGCAAAACCTACTGTGCTACGCGTGGAACGGGCAAGACTTGACTCCAGACCACGGTTGGCCGCTGCGGCTTTTCGTGCCTTCGAAATATTTCTGGAAGTCGGCGAAGTGGTTGCGCGGGCTAGAGTTCATGGATCGCAACCGGCTCGGGTTCTGGGAGCAGCGCGGATACCACGATGAAGCAGACCCCTGGAAGGAGACTCGCTACTGGTAGCCACGGCACTACGACCGGGCCGCCGATAGTCACCTTCACGTCTGATTTCGGTTCTGGCTCTCCTCTGGTTGCGGCAATGAAGGCGATGGTCTTGGCCGGCTGCCCGAACGCGACGCTCGTCGACGTCAGTCACGACGTCCCGCATTTCGATGTGTTTGCGGGCGCCTTCATGCTCTTCGCGGGCACGCGCCACTTCGGTCCGGGGTCGGTGCATCTGGCTGTGGTGGACCCAGGCGTCGGCAGCGCCCGCCGCCGGCTTGCGATTCGCGCCGGCGGGCGCTTCTACGTCGGTCCGGACAACGGACTGTTCGGGATCGTGATCGACGAGGTGGGCATGCAGGAGGCCGTGGAGCTTGCCCCGCGGCCTGGCGCCGCGCCGACGTTCGAGGGTCGTGATGTATTTGCGCCTGCGGCCGCAGCGCTGGCTGCGGGCGTTCCGCTCGAGTCTCTGGGGCCGCCAACGTCGGCACCGAAGCTGCTTGACGACACAGGCCCGCGCGTGTTGTGGACGGACGGTTTCGGCAACCTCGTCACAAACCTCAAGCCGCCTGTGCGACCGATGCGGATCCACAACCACTACATCACCGCGTCGGCGAAGACATATGCGGAAGGCCGGCCGAACGAGGCTTTCGTCTACGTGGGCAGTATGGGTTATCTCGAAGTCGGTATCCGCGAGGCGCGCGCAGACCGCGTCCTGGGCGCGAGGCCGGGCATGCGGGTGGACCTGCTCTGATCCCAACCGGGCGTTAACAGCCCGGGTTGGCTTCCACTTCTCGTCTCGGTAGCGTTCCGCCTTGCCATGGCGCGATTCGCGTTGCTCCTGCTGTTGTTCTGCGTGACGGCCTGCTCGGACCTCCCTTCCGCTGTGCCGTTTGCGAACGGTGCGCAGGCTGCGAACGCACCAGGCGTGGGTGGGGCGCCTTCGACATCGGGGTCGGGGCGCCCCGAGCCCGTGGCCCTATGGCAGGACGCGAGCATCTTCCGATTGGTCAACGGGCTCATCGGGTCGGCGCGCAGCAGGGTGTTGGTGGAGATCTACGAGCTCGGCCGTCGAGACATCACGTCTGCGCTAGGCGCCGCACGAGCCCGCGGGGTTGCGGTGCGCGTGATCACCGATCCCACGGTGAAGGCAAGCCGCCGTTCGGCCGCCGCGCTGGACGGGCTGGGGGTCAGCGAGCGTGTGTACCCGGTCGACGACGGCCGGCATCAGATCGACCACGTGAAGCTGCTCATCGCCGACGGCGAGGCAGTTGTCGGGGGCATGAACTGGGGCGCGCACAGCGATCGCAACCACGACTACGTCCTCGATACCCGCGTGCGGGCCGAGGTCGACCGCGTCGTTCGCATCTTCGACCAAGACTGGGAGCTGGCCGGTGGCCATCCCGCGCCGCTTTCGTTCGCGAGCTTGGAGATTGCGCAGACCGCGCCCGGAGAAGAGATCAGGGCGATGCTCGAAGGCGCACTGGGCCGCGCACGCCTGCGTGCCCTGGTCGAGATCTACACGCTTACCGACGCCGAGGTCATCGCCGGCTTGGCGGCCGCCCACCGGCGGGGCGTCGTCGTCAGGGTCCTGCTCGACCCCAACCAGGCTTACAACCGCCGCGCCTACGAGGTCTTGTCATCGAGCGGCGTGGAGTTGCGCTGGTATCCGATCCCGAAGGGCGCGCTCCTGCACGCCAAGATCGGGCTGTTCGATGGTGAGCTAGTTCTCGGGTCAGCGAACTGGACGCTGTCGGGGCTGGGGGTCAATCACGAGCTGGACATCGAAACGCAGGATCCAGGCGCGGTGGCGGCTTACGCGTCCAGGTTCGAATCCGACTGGTCGAGGTCGGCCGGTGGCTAGCTTTGGGGCGGCGGCCCCGAAGACCCCATCGCAGGCGGCCCTGAGCCGGCGGCGGGAGGAAGCGAGCCCGGCGGTGGCGGCCCGCCCTGGGGCGTGTTGCCGAAGTTGACCTGGGGCACTGCACGGTCACCCTCGTCGGCCTGGAAGAAGCCGAACGCCTTGAAGCCGAGAGCGCCGGCTATGAGCGACGTGGGGAGCGTCTGAAGCTTGATGTTGTAGTCGCGAACGTTGCCGTTGTAGAAGCGCCGCGAGAACTCGATCTTGTCCTCGGTCGCGGTCAGGGTTTCTTGAAGGTTGGTGAATGCCGTGATCGCCTTCAGGTCGGGGTAGTTCTCTGACACCGCGAAAAGGCTGCGCAGGCTCTGGCTCAGCACGTTCTCGGCGGCGCCGATCTTGGCTGGGTCGCCAGTCGCGCCGGCCGCGACGGCGTTGGCGCGTGCGTTCGTCACGGCCTCGAGGGTGCCGCGCTCGTGGCCCATGTAGCCCTGCGCCGTGCTGACCAGGTTCGGGATCAGATCGTGGCGCCGCTTGAGCTCGACGTCGATCTCGGACCACGCCTCCTGGGTGCGGTTGCGAGCCGAGATCAGCCCGTTGTAGGTGAAGACGAGCCAGAGGACGACCAGGACGACGATTGCGATGACGATCCAGACGCCCATCAGCACCTCATCCTACGCGTGGCTAGGCGTGGGCGCGTCGAGCCCAACGCGTCTTCTTGAGCATCTTCTTGTGCTTGTGCTTGCGCATTTTCTTGCGCCGCTTCTTGATTACGGAGCCCAATCCATCTCCCAGGTGTGCGTGATAGGCGTGCGTGATTCCCCGAAGGGGATCTAGGCGGCGAATCATACCGTAAGCAGCCTTCAGGACGTTCCGGCCTAAACTCCATCCCGATGTACTTCACGGACGCCCACGACGAGCTCCGGCTGCATATCCGCAAGTTCCTAACCACCGAGGTCCAGCCGCACCTGGAGGAGTGGGAAGAACAGACCTTCCCGGACTCGATCTTCAAACGCTTTGGCGAGCTTGGCTTCCTCGGCCTCCGCTACCCGCCCGAGTACGGGGGACAAGGCGGGGACTACTTCTCGGCGGTCGTCCTCTCTGAGGAGATGGCGCGAGCCGGCCTAGGCGGGCTGGGGATGGCTGTGGACGTCCAGACCGAGATGGCGACCCCACCGGTCTTCAAGTTCGGCACGGAGGAGCAGAAGCGGAAATGGGTCGTACCCGCGATCCGCGGCGAGCACATCGCGGCGCTCGCGATCACCGAGCCGGACGCCGGGTCGGACGTGGCCGGGATCACGACGGTCGCCCGCCGCGACGGCGACCACTACGTCGTCAACGGACGGAAGATCTTCATCACGAGCGGCGCGCGCTGCCACTGGGCGCTCGTCGTCACCAAGACGGACCGCGAGCGCGGCCACAAGGGCTACAACCTGCTGGTCATCGAAAAAGGGACGCCCGGCTTCCAGGTAACGCGCACGCTGAAGAAGCTCGGGATGCATTCGTCGGACACGGCGGAGCTGCTGTTCGAGGACTGCCGCGTGCCGGTGGCCAACCTGATCGGTGAGGAAGGCGAAGGCTTCAAGAACCTCATGTGGGAGCTCCAGGGCGAGCGGATGATCGCGGCCGCAGGCGCCATCGCGGGGGCAGCGCGAATCTTCGAGTACACGATGGACTACGCCCAGAATCGCAAGGCGTTCGGCCAGCCGATCTCGCAATTCCAGGTCATCAAGCACCGGCTCGTCGACATGGGGACCAGGATCGCGTCGGTCCAGGCGTTCGTCTACCAGACCGCCGCGCAGTGGGACAAGGGCGAGTATCCGGTGCGGGAGATCTCTCAGGCCAAGCTTCTGGCGACGCAGGTCGCGTGCGACGTCGCAGACGACGCCATCCAGATCCTCGGCGGGCATGGATACATGCACGAGTTCCCGGTCGAGAGGGCCTGGCGCAATGCGCGTTTGGGGCGGATCGGCGCCGGCTCGGACGAGATCATGAAGGAGATCATCGCCAAGACTTACGGTCTATAAATGCGGGCCGTCCTGTTCCGGGGCTGCAAGCCGGAGGTCGCGGCGGGGGTCGACGGAAGGATCATCGGCGTCGGCGCGAAAGCACGCGGCGCTGCCGGCCCGGACTGCGAGATCATCCGCTTGCGCGGAACCGCCTGGCCGGGGTTGATCGACGCGCACATCCACCTGGAAGGCCTGGCCGACCGCCACCTCACAGTCGACCTGACCGGAGCGCCCAGTCTCGAGGCGGCGCTTCAACTGGTCCGGCGATGGGCGGCGCGGCTCCCCAAAGACGCGTGGGTGCTCGGGGCCGGCTGGTACAACGACGCGTGGTCGAATCCAGCGTTTCCTTCCCGGCAGCAGCTCGATCAGGTCGCCGGCGGCCGCCCGGCGTACCTGCGTCGTAAGGATGGTCATTCCGCGTGGGTTTCGTCGGCGGCATTGAAGCTCGCGGGCATAGATCGGAACACCGAAGACCCGCCCGGCGGAGTCATCGATCGCGGCCCTCGAGGTGAACCGACCGGGATCCTGCGCGAAACCGCCATGCACCTGGTTTCCGACGTCATCCCGCGCTCGAGCGACGCTGAACTCGACGCCGCGATGGCCCGCGCGCTCTCTGCGCTCGTCCGTTTCGGGCTGACGTCGGTCCACTCAGTCGATGGCGCTCGGGGTTTCAGCTCGCTGCAGCGTCTTCACTCGCGCGGACGTTTGCCGCTGCGAGTCACCTACAACCTTCCTCTTGCCGACCTGCACCATGCAGAACGGATAGGCGTGCGCTCGGGCTGGGGCGACGCGTGGCTGCGGATCTGGGGCGTGAAGGCATTCCTCGACGGCTCGCTGGGAAGCCGGACCGCAGAGATGCTCGATGGCTCGGGCACCGCACGACTGACCCAGGCGGACCTGCTCGACATGGTCGATCGGTGCGCTCGGGCAGAGCTCAACGTGTGCCTACACGCGATCGGCGACGGTGCGGTGAGAAGAGCGCTCGATGCTTTGGCCCCACGTCGGCGTGCGTGGCGTTTGTGGAGGCCGCGAATCGAGCATGCGCAATGCGTGGACCCGAAGGATATGCGCCGGTTTGCCAGCATCGGAGTGATCGCGTCGATGCAGCCGGTCCACGCGGTCGCCGACCGAGAGTTGGCGGACCGTTACTGGCCCGAGGTGACAAGCCACGCGTACGCGTGGGGTGCCCTTGCGCACGCGGGTGCGCGCCTCGCTTTCGGTTCGGACGCACCCGTGGAGACCGCAGACCCGCTGCGTGGAATTGAGGCGGCGACCACCTGGCGCCGGCAGGCGAAATGGCATGCAGAGCTTGCGATCTCGCGTGCTGCAGCGCTGCGCGCATACACCTCTGACGCGGCGTACGCGGTGGGAATGGAAGACGATCTAGGCGCCCTGCGCGAGGGCATGCTGTGTGACATGACGGTCGTGGACGACGGCCGTGTCGTGGCGACCGTGGTGGGCGGCCGAGTCAGCTGGCGGAAAACGCCTTCCTCAGCTTCGCGGCGGTCTGCGTCAACGCCTCGTTGACGACCTTCACGTCGTCGATCACGGCCATGAAGTTCGTGTCGCCGTTCCAACGCGGCACGACATGAAAATGAACGTGGTCCGGTATTCCGGCGCCGGCCGCGCGTCCAATGTTCGCTCCGATGTTGAAGCCGTCGGGCGTCATCGTGCGGCGCAGCACTTCGACTGTCCTTCGAACCCCTCGCATCAGCTGCGTGGTCTGCGGATCGTCGAGCTCTTCCAGGCTGGGGACGTGGGCCACCGGTGCCACCATCGCGTGCCCGGGGTTGTACGGGAACTTGTTCAGGATCACGATCGCCCCCTCGGGACGCCACACGACCAGCGCGGCGTCCTCGTCGTTGGGGTTTTCGATCACCCGGCAGAACAGGCATCCGGGTTTTTGCTCCCCGGCGATGTATTCCATGCGCCACGGCGCCCACAGTCGCTTCATTGATCTACGTCTTCTTCTTGTTGCTAGTGACGGCGGTCTGGGGCTGGACCTTCGTGCTGGTCAAGGACGCGATCACACACTACCCGACGCTGCCCTTCCTGCAGCTCCGTTTCATTCTCGCGTTCCTGGTGATGCTGGCCCTCGTGCGCGGGCTGCCGACCCGTCGCGAATTGCGCGTAGGCATCATCGCCGGCGTTGTGCTGGCGGCGGGATATCTGACGCAGACGGTCGGGCTCAGCATGACCAGCCCGGCCAACTCGGGGCTCATCACGGGACTCTTCGTCGTGTTCACGCCGTTGATCGATCGCATCTTCGGCGTGCCGCTGCATCGATGGACCGCCATCGCGGTGGTCGTCGCCCTTGCCGGCACAGTGATGCTGGTGGGCGGCCCTGCTGGGTTCGGGCTGGGGGACATCCTCACCGTGGCGACCGCAATCCTGTTTGCGCTTCACCTCGTGCTGCTGAGCAAATGGTCTCCGGGACTGAGATCGGCGCCGTTGGCGATGGTGCAGATGGGCACCAGCGCGCTCATTTTCACCGGCGGCGGATCGTGGTCGCTCCGTCCACCGAGCGTTTCCGTCTGGATCGCAATCGTGATCACAGGTGTGTTCGCGTCAGCCCTTGCCTTCTACATCCAGACCTGGGCGCAGCAGCATCTGAGCGCAAGCCGAACAGCGCTCATCCTGACCACCGAACCTGCGTGGGCGCTCGTGGCCGCGGTCTTCTTGGCCGGCCAGCGGTTGGGTCTCCTGCAAGCGGCCGGCGCCGCCCTCGTGCTGGCCGCGATCGTTGGGCATGAAGTCGCGCATCTAAAATTCAAACCTCATGGAGACGAAGCCAAGACGTAGCTCGTACGTCCCCCAGGAGATCGAGTCCAAGTGGCAGAAGGCCTGGGAAGAGCGCGGGGTGATGAAGGCGTCCGACATGTCGCCCAAGCCCAAGTATTACGACCTCGTCATGTACCCGTACCCGTCCGGAGACCTGACGGTCGGGCACGCGCGCAACTACGTCATGGGCGACGTCCTCGCGCGCATGAAGCGCATGCAGGGTTTCGAGGTGCTGCACCCGTTTGGATGGGACGCATTCGGCCTGCCCGCGGAAAACGCGGCCATGAAGCGCGGTGGGATCCACCCGCAGACATGGACGCTCGAGAACATTGCGAAGGGCAGGCGCGAGCTGAAGATGATGGGGATCCTCTACGACTGGGATCGCGAGGTCATCAGCTGCATGCCGGACTACTACCGCTGGACGGAATGGCTGTTTCTTCTTTTCTATGAACGCGGCCTGGCCTATCGCGCCATGGCGCCGGTCAACTGGTGCCCGGTGGACAAGACGGTGCTGGCGAACGAACAGGTCATCAACGGACGCTGCTGGCGGCACCCCGACGTAGAGGTTGAGAAGCGTGACCTCGAGCAGTGGTTCTTGAAGATCACCGACTATGCCGAGCGCCTGCTCGACGACCTGCAGCTGCTGGAAGAGTGGCCGCACAAGGTGCGCGTGATGCAGACGAACTGGATCGGGCGCAGCGAGGGGGCGGAGGTCGACTTCCCAGTCGTCGGGATGGAAGGCGAATCGATTCGCATCTTCACGACGCGACCTGACACCCTGTTCGGGGCGACGTTCATGGTGCTGGCGCCTGAGCATGCGTTGGTCGAGAAGGTGACCACCGAACCGAACCGATCTCGCGTGCGCGAGTATGTCGCGACCGCCCGCAAGGCGAGCGACATCGACCGATTGTCGACCGAGCGCGAGAAGACCGGCGTTGCCACCGGCGGATTCGCGATCAACCCGGTGAACGGCGAGAAGGTCCAGATCTGGGTCGCCGACTACGTGCTGGTGACTTATGGCACCGGCGCGATCATGGCCGTTCCCGCGCACGATGAGCGCGACTTCGAGTTCGCGAGAAAGTACAACCTGCCGATCCGTGAGGTCATCGCGCCTCCGGGCGGCGGTGGCGACGATTTGAGCGAGGCCTACGTCGGTCCGGGCGAGATGGTCAACAGCGAGCAGTTCGACGGCCTTGACAGCAAAACCGGATTCGATCGCATCGTCACGTGGCTCGAGCAGAAGGGCACCGGCAAGCGCACTGTCAAGTACCGGCTGCGTGACTGGCTGATCTCGCGCCAGCGATATTGGGGCTGTCCGATTCCCATTGTTTACTGCGAGGTCGACGGCATCGTGCCGGTGCCGGTGGAACAGCTGCCCGTGTTGTTGCCCGATGAGTACAAGCCGCTCGCGGACAATCCTGATTTCTGGCGCACGACGTGCCCCAAGTGCGGGCGCGAGGCCCGGCGCGAGACCGACACGATGGACACCTTCGTCGATTCGTCGTGGTACTTCCTGCGCTACGCGAGCCCCCACGACATCAACGAGGCCTTTGACCCCGAGCTCGCCAACCGCTGGATGGCCGTCGACCAGTACACAGGCGGGGTCGAGCACGCGATCCTCCACCTTCTCTACTCGCGCTTTTTCACCAAGGTGCTGTTCGACGCCGGAATGCTCGATGTTTCGGAGCCTTTCGTCCGGTTGTTCAACCAGGGCATGGTCAAACGCTTTGGACAGGTGATGTCGAAGTCGGCCGGCAACGGCGTGTCACCGGACGAGCTGGTTGCGAAGCAGGGAGCTGATGCCGGTCGCATCTACGAGATGTTCATCGGCCCGCCCGAGGAGGACGTGGAATGGTCGGACGCCGGGCTGAACGGTGTCGTTCGATTCCTGCAGCGGGTTTGGCGTCTTGTGCTGGAGCCGGAGTCGATCATGGTGTCCGGAGGTTCGGCGTCGGCCGTCGATCCGACATTGCTGCACCGCAAAGTGGCGCAAACGATCAAGAAGGTCACCGACGACTACGACGGCCTGCGTTTCAACACGGCGGTGGCGTACCTGATGGAGCTGGCGAACACGATGCAGGACTACCTGCAGGGCGGTGGTGCTCGCGACGCGGGCTGGGATGCGGCCGTGCGCGTCCTGGTCAAGCTGCTCAACCCGATCGGGCCGCACATCAGCGAGGAGATGTGGGAGCGGCTGGGGGAGGGTGGTCCGGAGCGGGGCCTGCTCGCGGATGCGACCTGGCCCGAGTTTGACGCCGCGGCGGCGACCGAGCCCCAAGTGACGCTTGTGATCCAGGTTGCTGGGAAGGTCCGGGACCGGGTGACGGTCTCGGCCGGCCTGTCGGAGGAGCAGGCGCTGGCGTCAGCTCTGGCCAGCGATCGGGTCCGCGCGGCGCTCAACGGCGCTAAGCCGTCGAAGGTGATCTACGTCCCCAACAAGCTGATCAACCTGGTTCCGTAACCCCGGCCGCGATTCGGATTCCCGAGTCGACGATGAAGTTGGCGACCACGCTCGACCCAGCGGTCACGTTCACCGCTGTTGGGCCCTTGATGATCCGCCAGCGGCCCGCCAAGGTCACAGTCCAGGTACCGGGGGCAAGGTCGATCGAATAGGCGCCGTTGGCGTCCGTGCGGGCGACAGCAGCGGTACCGCCCGCGGCGAAGTCGATCTCCAGACCGGCCACCGGCCGCCCTGAGCAGGGCGGCGTCACAGGCTCGACCGGCGTGCAGGGCACCGCCAGCACGTGGCCGCCTACACTCCCGGTTCCGGCCGGCGTTGCGCTCGGAAACCGATAGGCGCCGCACGCGGCGGTCGCCATCACCAACAGCACGACAACGAGGGTTCTCACTCTTGGACGGAACGCCCGCCGCGCCGTCCAGGTCACGCCTCGAGTCGATCAGATCGTTCCGCATACTCTGTAGCCCAGCACGATCGCTACCTCTTTCCGGGGTGGCCAAGAGGTAAGGCAGAGGACTTTGGATCCTCGACCGAAGGTTCGAATCCTTCCCCCGGAACCAGCCGATTCCTTCGGCGATCACCCTTAACAGGCAGCGTTTTCGATCTCAGCCGCGCGCCCTAGCCTCGCTCGCATGCGCAACCATCTCACCCTTCTCCCCGGCTGGAAACGGATCCTTGCCCTGTCGTTGCCGGTTCTGCTCGGGCTGGGGGCGGTGGTCGGCGTCTACATCGTTCACGCACCGGCCGCCACAAATCCAGCTCCTGTGACCACCTCGGCGGCGGCTGCTGCCGCAGCCAATGCCGATGTGCCGGCGCCGGCCGGACTTCTGGTCCACGTCGTCGGCGCTGTTGAGCACCCCGGCCTCTATCGCATGAAGCGCGGGGATCGCGTCTACGACGCCATCGCCGCCGCCGGCGGGCTGTCCGTGGACGCCGACATCACGCGCTTACCCAATCTGGCCGGGCGCCTGAAGGATGGCGAGCAGGTCAAGGTCCCGTACTCGAAGGGTTCTGCGGGCGCCACCGTCGTCACCCGAGTCAACCTCAACACCGCCACTGTCGAAGAGCTCGAGGTGGTTCCTGGATTCAGCACCGCCTTCGCCCAAGACGTCATCGACTACCGTACCAACTTCGGCGGGTTCCAGAACACGCGTGAGCTCGTCGACATCCTCGGTATGAGCGAGGCCGACTATGTGCTCGCGCGCCGCTACCTGACGTTGTGATCGATTCGCGTTCACGCCGAAATCTGCGCTCGTTGGCGCAAGCCCCGGCGCTGGTGATCGCGCTCTCCTGGTCGGTCGCGCTGGCGGCCGCCGTCGTAATGGCACCATCCCAGCCATGGCTGGGCGCCATCGCGGTTGCGCTCGCCATCCCCTGCGTCGCACTTGCGATCGCAGTCCGTCCAGCCGTGCTCGCGCTTGCGCTCATGGCTGCGTTACTGGGAGTCGGACGCGCAGAGCTCCCGGCGTCTGATCCCGTCACGGCCGCCAACGCAGTTTCGGTCGCGGGCCAGACCGCCACCATCACAGGCACGGTCGTCGATGACACGCGGCCCTCCGCTGGTGGGTCGGAAGTTCTCGTCTCCCCTGATCTCGTGATCGTCGCGGGCACGCCTGTAGCGAACGTCGGCAGCCTCATGGTTCGGTGGCGAGGGCCGGAGGAAGCCGGGTTCGGCGACCAGGTGAGCGCCACCGGCAAGCTCATGTTGCCCAGAGACCTACCGTCATTTGATCGACGCGCCTACCTCGCTCAACGCCAGGCGTACCTCGAGCTCTACACGACGAGTCTCAATGTCACCAGTAAGGCTTCTGGACTGCTCGCGTTGCCGACGTGGCTGCGCGTCCGATACACAGCGGCTCTCGTCAACGCTTTACCCGCACCGCACGCCGCCGTGCTTCTAGGCGTCGTTCTCGGCATACGGCAAGGAATTCCATCCCAGCTTCAACAAGCGCTCATATCGACCGGTCTAATCCACCTGCTCGTCCTCAGCGGGCTCAAGGTCGCCGTGTTTGCTCGGATCGTGCAGGGCGCGCTGCGACCGATACTCCGCGGTTACTCGAGCTGGCCGGCCCTCTGCCTGATCGGTCTTTACGCGCTGGTTGGAGGCGCGACCCCCGCTGCGATTCGTGCCGCCGTGATGGGAGGCATGGCCATCGCCGCCGCGACCCTGGGCCGGCCGTCGCACGTGTGGACCTCGCTGGCCACAACGGCTGCAGCGATGCTGGCCTGGCGCCCGGAGCTCGCTTGGGACGTAGGCTTCCAACTTTCGTTCGCCGGCACGACCGCGATAATCCTGCTCACGCCGGCGATCGAGCGCCGGCTCGGATGGCTTCCACACGTCCTCAGAGAGCCGTTCGCCGTCACGTGCGCGGCGCAGGTCGGGACGCTGCCGATGATGGCAACCGACTTCCACGTGTTATCGCCGGTGGCGCCCATCGCCAATGCCTTGGTGTTGCCGATCCTCCCGGCGATCGTGGCTGCGGGCCTTGCGCTCGGCCCGCTCTCGCCTCTGCCTGAAATCGCACGCGTCGCTGCGATTCCAATCGCGGGTCTCCTCGCCTACCTCGAGCAGGTTGCCTATCTGCTCGCGCGCCTGCCCGCTGCGGCTGTGCCCGTCATCCGGTTCCCGCCGTGGGCAGGCGTCGCTTATTACGCAAGCCTCGGGGCGGTGATGGTGGGCGCGCACGGCAACCATCGAAGGCGTGCATTGGCTGTTGGCGTCGCGGTTCTTGCGCCCGTCCTGATAGCCGGCGTCGCTCTTGGTGCATGGGCAAACGCGCCTCCGCAGGTAAGCGTGCTCGCGGTCGGCAACGGCCAGGCCGTGCTCTTCCGGAGCGCGCAAGGAACATTCCTCATCGACGGCGGCCCCAGCCCGACGAGGTTGAAGGACGAGTTGGGGCAGATCCTTCCGCCATGGCAATCAACGTTCGACTTGCTGGCCATCACGGCGCCTGGCCTCGGTCACATCGGCGGGTTCGCAGGCCTGGATCGGACAGCACGGACCGTCGCCATCCCAGACGCTCAACTCACAGGTTCGGCGTGGCGAACGGCTGCTTTCGAGGCCGTCGCTCGCGGCGCTCGTCTGATGCGCTTGCGTGCAGGGCAGATGCTGGAGGTGGCGGGGTTCAGGATCGAGGTGGTCGCGCCCGAGCCCAACTCGCCGGGCGACCAGGTGGGCGCCGCCTACCTCGGCTTGCGTGTGGTCGCCCAGTCGGGCCGAAGCTTCTGCGACCTCAGCGACCTCGACATCGACGCTCAGACAGTCGCCGCAGCTCGACTGACCGGTCCGTGCACCTATTTGCTGCTGCCCGGAGGTGGCCACAGCCTCCCCTCGCCGAGCCTTGCCCCGGTAATGGTCGGCGCGCAGCTCATTGCCTCGCTTGCGTCGGGGCGCCTTGCGCGCACCCTGCCGCCGACCGTCTTGCGAACGGACCAGGAGGGCACGATCACGATGCCGATGTGATGTCAAGGGCCGGGTTACGATCGGCAAGCAGTGGCGAATCCCAAGAACCGGGCACCCATCCTTCTGCTCCACGGTGAAGAGAGGTTTCTCGTGGAGGAGAAGGCACGCACGACCATTGAGGCCTGGCGTTCGGAGCTGGTCTCTGATTTTGGCTTCGAGCGCCTCGAAGGCCAGGGCCTCAATGCCGCCCGCCTCCAGGACTCCGTGCTGCAGGCGCCGTTTCTCGACCCGTATCGGGTCGTCGCTGTGAGCTGGGTGCCGGCTGCCCGCGCCGAGAGCCTCGCTTCTGCCCTGGTCGAGGTCCCGGCCACCACGCGGCTCTTGATTACGGTCGCCGGCCGCTTGGGCGGCGGTAACCGCCTGGCCAAAGCCGTGGCGGCCGTCGGTGGTTCGGTCGAAGAGATGCTGCACCTGAAAGGCAGGGCGCTGAGCGAATGGGCCGCGAGGCGCGCGGCCGACCATGGCCTCACCCCGGCCATAGCCGCCCAGGTCGTCCGCGTCACGCCGCCCGATCTCACCGTCATCGATTCCGAGCTGAACAAGCTCGCCGCGTATAAGGCGTCAGGCTCGAAGCTGACCGGGGAGGTCGTGACCGAGCTTCTCGCTGGCGGCCGCGAGGATGAGATTTTCAAGCTCACTGACAACCTGCTTCCGCACCCGACCCGGGAGGCCCTCGACATCGCGCGTGGACTATCGCGCGGCGGGATGCAGCCGACGTCGGTCGCGTACCGGATGGCCCGGCATGTGGCGCTGGTACTGGAAGTTCGCGCCCGTCAGGACCGCGGTGAATCGCTGTCTGACATCAAGGCGCAGATGAGCGAGCACCCCTTCGTGATCCAGAAAGCGTTCGAGGTCGCCCGGGATGCAGATCCAGAAAGCCTCCAGGCTGCGTTGCGCGCCATTCGCGACTACGAGTGGGAGGTGAAGTCGGGCCAGATCGACCCTGAGCTCGGCCTCGACGTCCTTCTTACCCGGATGTAGCCGAGGCTACTTCGAGGCGGGCTTCTTGATCTCTGCTTTCTTGTCGGGCTTCTTCGCCGCTGCCGCGGGGGCCGCTTTCTTAGCCCTGCCCGCGCCAGCCGCGGCGGCCGGTACTCCGCCGAGCTTTACGAGCTGGCGGGTCAGACGAGCCTTGCGGCGCGCCGCATTGTTGCGATGAAGGACGCCTTTCGACGCGGCGCGATCGAGGGCACGAATCGCGTCCATGGCGATTGCGTGGCGATCCGACTCCGCAACCGGAGCTTCGCTCAGCGAACGGCGTGCCTTGACGATCTTCGTCTTGACCTCCGAACGCACCGCTCGATTGCGCTGCGTCCGGCGCACGCTGGCACGCGCCTGCTTCTTGGCGGACGCGGTTCGCTTAGCCATGTGTAGATTCCAGGTGGGAGAAGAGCACGAAGCTAGGATTATAGAGGCCAGTGGAGTTCGAGCTCAGCGGGAAGCGCCCGAAGGTGCATCCCGACGCGTACATCGCGCCGACAGCAGTTCTCATCGGTGACGTGCAGATCGGCGCCGGCGCCAGTGTCTGGTTCGGTGCTGTGCTTCGCGGCGATGAGGCTGCGATCAAGGTGGGGGACGGCGCCAACGTTCAAGACAACGCCGTGATCCACTGCGCACGCGACCTTCCAACCATCATCGAGCGTGATGCAAGCGTCGGTCATTCGGCACAGCTGGAGGGTTGCATCGTCGAGGAGGGCGCGGTGGTCGGGATGGGCGCGACGATGTTGCAGCGCAGCCGACTCGGCCAGGGTTCGATGCTCGCGGCAGGCGCGGTTCTCGGCGAGGGCAAGTCAGTGCCCGCAAGCCACATGGCGGCCGGTGTGCCGGCCACGGTGCGCAAGCCGCTCGACGGATCGGCAGGCAACTGGGTTGGCACGACTGCAAAGCACTACCAGGACCGTGCCCGCAAGTACCGAGAACACCTGAAACCCGGCGGCCCTTGAAAGTCGCGCTGCCCGCGCGCGCCAAGCTGAACGTCGACCTGAAGGTCGTGAAGCGCCGCGATGACGGATTCCACGACATCCGCACCCATATGCAGGCGATTGCGTTGCATGACCTGCTGGAAGCGGCACCTGCAGACCGAACAACGTTTGTCGCCGACGGACTTCCCGTCCCTCAGGCCGGCGAGAACATCGTCCTGAAGGCGCTGGCTGCACTCGAGGCGTCGGCAGGCCGCGAGCTGCCCACCGCCTTCCACCTGCACAAACGCATTCCCGTAGGAGCCGGCCTCGGTGGCGCAAGCTCGGACGCCGCCGCCGCGCTCAGGGCGTTGAAGATCATTCACGGCCTTGATGTCGATCTGACCAGTCTGGCCCGCTCCGCCGGCGCCGACGTGCCGTTCTTCCTCGTTGGAGGACGCGCACTGGCTGAGGGCATAGGCGACAGGCTGCAACCTCTGGCGGCCGAGCTCGAGTGGTATGCGATCGCCTGGCCCGGTATCGAACTCTCCACCGCAACCGTTTACGCAGCGTGGAACGAGACAAATGGGGTGGCACCCAACGAGCTGCGCAGCGCCGCCGAGCACGTCGATGGGCGGGTCCGACAATTCGGGCAGCGGCTGGGTCGTGAATGGCAGATGACAGGGAGCGGGTCGGCGTTCTTCAAGCGATCCGACAGTCGCGAGGAGGCGCTGAGCGCGATTCAATCGCTCGACTGCTGGACCTCGGTCACACACGGAGTGGCCGCCTGGTGATGCGTCGCACTGCTGCGGTCTGGGCGGGCAAAGCGACCGGTGCGCTTTCGAGGCTCAGCGGCCGAGGCGGCGGCACGACCCTGCCGGGCGACGTCGCCCGCGCCATCGACCCCGACGTCCTCCGCAAGCTTTCGCGCGACCTCAAGCAGGGCGCTGTCGTCATCACCGGTACGAATGGGAAGACGACGACCGCCCGTCTCATCAGCTGGCTGCTCGAGGGCGCAGGGCATAGCGTGGTGTCGAATCGAGCCGGCGCGAACCTTATCTTCGGTGCCACCGCGGCCGCATTGGAACGCGCAGGTGCCAACGGTCGCCTCAGCGCGGATTGGGGGGTTTTCGAGATCGACGAGGCAAGCCTCGAACGCGCCGTCGACGAGATCCAGCCGCGCGTTGCGATCGTGCTCAACCTCTTTCGCGACCAGCTCGACCGTTACGGCGAGCTCGAGTCAATCGCGAAAAGGATCGAGACCGCACTCGCTCATCTCCCCGATGTCAGCCGGGCCGTCCTCAATGCGGACGATCCCCGCGTGGCCGAGATTGGCCTGAATCTCAAGAAAGCGCCACTTTGGTTTGGCCTCGACGACGCAGCCGTGGCGTTGCACGAGCTGCCCCACGCCGCTGACGCGAGGACGTGCCCACGATGCGGCGCGAGCCTGATCTTCGATGCGGTGTACGTCGGCCACGACGGCGTGTATCGCTGTCCCAATGGCGACTTCGCGAGGCCCGCCCCAGAGCTCACTGCGACCCATATCGAGCTGAATGGGTTCGAGAGCCTGGCGATGGAGGTCAACGGCAATCGCATAGAGCTGCCGCTCGGTGGCCTGTACAACGGCTACAACGCCCTTGCCGCATTCGCTGCCGGGAAGGCGCTCGGCCTTGATGAGGCGTACATCGCGGACCGCCTGCGCAGCGTTCGCGCCGCGTTCGGGCGGCAGGAGCGTCTCGAAGCGATGGGCCGCCGCCTCAACCTCGTGCTCTCCAAGAATCCGGCCGGGTTCAACGAGACCCTGCGCACGGCCGTGGATCTCGCCGGCGGCCGCTACTTCCTCATCGGCCTGAACGACCGCCGGGCCGACGGCACCGACGTCTCCTGGATTTGGGACGTCGACTTCGAACGTCTTCGGGACCGCGCGTTGGTGGTCGTGCCGACAGGCAATCGAGCACACGACCTCGCAGTTCGGTTCAAGTACACCGGAGTCGGCCCGGACATCGTCATGGCCCCCGAGACCGATCCAGCGCAAGCGCTAGATGTTCTCATCGAGGCAACGCCTCGCGGCGAGACTGCGCACCTGCTCTGCACATACACCGCGATGCTGGATTTGCGGGCCGAGCTTGTCAGGCGCGGTTGGGCGAAGCCTTATTGGGAAACCTAGGAGACATGGGCGCGAAAACATTCACCGTCGGCTGGCTGTATCCCGACCTCATGAACATCTATGGAGATCGGGGCAACATCCTCACGCTTCTCAAGCGTGCCGAATGGCGAGGCTTCGACTCGCGTCTCATCGAGCTCGGCCGCGGCACCACCGAGCACATGGACGAGGTTGACATCTTCTTTTTCGGAGGCGGCCAGGATCGCGAACAGGCGCTCGTCTACGAAGACCTGCTCGAACACAAGCAGCCTCTACTAGAGCGTGCTGTCGCTGAAGGCGCGAACGTGCTCGCGGTGTGCGGCGGATACCAGCTCCTCGGCCACTACTACCAAACGGGCGATGGCGAGCGCTTTCCCGGCATCGGCATGATCGACGTCCGCACCGAGGCCGGCAAGCGGCGATTCATCGGCGACGTCATCGTCGACACCGAGCTGGCCGACATCAGTCCCTCGACGCTGGTTGGTTTCGAGAACCACAGCGGCCGGACCTTCCTCGGACCCAATGCGATTCCCCTCGGGCGGGTGCGGATGGGTTTCGGCAACAACGGTGAGGACCACACCGAAGGATGCCTTCAGGGCAACGTCCTCGGAACCTACCTTCACGGCTCGCTGCTGCCCAAGAACCCGCACCTGGCCGATCACCTCATCAGGGGTTCCCTCAGGCGGCGGGGCATCACGGACCTCGCGGCCCTGGACGACGCGGCCGAAATCGCCGCACACGAAAAGATCCTGTCCCGAGCGCAGCGGGGTTAGTCTCGCCGGAAGGTCGCGCATAGCGCCGCGTGAATTGGGGACGGGCCAGCAGCTCGGAGCGGATGGCGGCGACCGGCGGCTAGGAACCTTTGGTGGGCTTGGCCGTGCGTCGCGTCGAGCGTGACCGCGATCCTGCAGCCGGCTTGCGAGAGCTCGCCTTACCCGCTTCCGCGCCGTTCGCTCTGATCGCCGCCGGGGGCCGCGACGGCGCCGCCGTCCGTCCGCCATTCGCCGCGGCCCTGCCGTCAAGCTTCACGACAACCCGCAGCGGCGTCAGCGCCTCCTTGAGGACCTGGTCGATTGATTCCACCAGCACGAGCTGCATCTGCTGGCGAAGATCGGCCGGGATGTCGTCCAGATCGGCTTCGTTGTGGGCAGGTAGAAGCACCCGACGGATCCCCGCCCGGTGCGCGCCCAGGACCTTCTCCTTGACGCCGCCGATCGGCAGCACCTTGCCTCGTAAGGTGATCTCGCCGGTCATCGCCACGTCGTCCCGCGCCGGGCGGCCGGTGAGGATCGACGCCATCGCAGTCAGCACAGTGACGCCCGCGGACGGCCCCTCCTTGGGCTGCGCACCCGCGGGCACATGCACGTGGATGTCGTTCTTCTCGAACAGTGCAGGGTCGATTCCCAACACGGAAGCCCGATCTTTCAAATAGGACAGTGCTGCCGAGGCCGATTCCTTCATGACGTCGCCGAGCTGCCCTGTCAGCCGCAGCTCGCCCTTGCCGGGTGTCAAAGCAGCTTCGACGAAGACGATCTCGCCACCCGTCGGCGTCCACACGAGTCCCGTCGCAACGCCCGGGCGGTCGATGCGCTCGCGAACGTCGTCATGGAATCGTCGCTTGCCCAGCGCGGCGCGCACGCGCTTCACGTCCACGGCCTTGCGCGGCCGCTTGCCCACCGCGATCTCGGCGACGGCTCGCCGCATCACCGAGGCGATCTCCCGCTCCAGGTTGCGCACACCTGCCTCGCGCGTGTACTGGCGGATGATCAACCGCACCGCTTCCTCGGACATCCCGACCTCGCCCGGCCGCAGGCCGTGCGCCAGCAGCTGCTTCGGCACCAGGAACCGTTCGGCGATCTGGACCTTCTCCTCCTCTGTATAGCCGGAGAGGTTCAGGATCTCCATCCGGTCGCGAAGCGCGGCGGGAATGGTGTCCAGCGAGTTCGCCGTCGTGATGAACATCACCTTCGACAGGTCGAAGGGGACATCGAGATAGTTGTCTCGAAAGTCCTTGTTCTGCTCGGGGTCGAGCACCTCGAGCAATGCCGATGACGGATCGCCGCGCCAGTCGGATCCGATCTTGTCGACCTCGTCCAGCATGAACACGGGGTCGTTCGACTCGGCGCGCCGGATGGCCTGCAGAATGCGTCCCGGCATTGCGCCGATGTACGTGCGCCGGTGGCCGCGAATCTCAGCCTCGTCGTGAACGCCGCCCAAAGAGGCGCGCGCAAACTTGCGACCCATCGCGCGCGCGATCGAATGTCCGAGCGAAGTCTTGCCGACTCCGGGCGGACCGACAAAGCACAGGATCGGCTCGCGGCCGCGCTCGGTCAGCCCGCGCACCTGCTTCAAGCGGCGCACCGCGAGGTGTTCGACGATGCGCTGCTTCACCTTGTCGAGGTCGTAATGATCCGCGTCGAGGATCTCGCGGGCCTTGGCTACGTCCACCTCGCCGCCCGTCGACGTGGTCCACGGCAGCGAAACGATGAGCTCGAGGTAGGTTCGGATCACAGACGACTCGGGTGACGCCGATGGGATTCGTTCCAACCGCGACAGCTCGCGATCGGCCTCCCGTCGCGCCTCGGCAGGAAGGCCGGCCTTCTCGATCCGCTCCCGCAGCTCGGCCAGCTCGCCGTGTTCGCTGTCGAGCTCACCGAGCTCGCGCTGGATGGCCTTCAGCTGCTCTCGAAGGAAGTACTCCCGCTGCGCCTTGCCCATCTGCTCTTCGGCCTGCGATTGGATCTTTCGTCCCAGTTCCAGAACCTCGAGTTCGTGGGCGAGGTTTCCTAGCAGGCGCTCGAGCTTCTGCTTGGCAGAGTTCATCTCGAGGATCTCCTGCCGCTGCTCTGTGGTGAGTCGAATGTGGTTGGCGATGTAGTACGCGAGGTGCAGGGGGTCATCGATCGCGCCGGCGGCGCTCGCCAGCTCGGCGGGGAGATGCGGCGCGAGGGTGACGAGCTGCTGAAACGACGACGTTGCGCGCCGCAGCAGAGCCTCGCGTTCGATCGGCGTCAGTGAGTCCGGCGTCTCCGGCAGCATCTCGACCCGACAGCTGAGGTACGGCTCCTCGCTCATCGCCGAGATGAGCTTGATGCGGCGCAGACCGAGGACCGCGAGCTGGACGGTGCCGTCGGGCAGCTTGAGCATGTGCTGCACGCGCACCATCGCGCCCACGTGATGGATGTCATTGAATCCGACGTCCTCCGCGGTCTCGTCCAGCTGCGTGGCGACGGCGATGTGCCGCTCCGCACCAGGCAGATCGTCGAGAAGCTGCAAGGACCGGCGCCGGCCCACTGACAACGGGATGAAGATCCGCGGAAACACGACCGTGGATTTGAGCGGCAGCACCGGCAGGTGCGAGGGCACGATCCCCTCCAGGTTCACGGCCGGCATCTCGCTCACAGCAACACAGTATTCCCCAAGTACCGTCGGGATGATCCGCGGTCCCGATCCCTTCGTACCAGGTATCGAGAGTCAACCGGTTTCGAAGGAGGACAGATGAAAGATCTGAGTCGTCGGCGATTCCTATCTCACGGTTCGCTCGGGCTCGCGTTTGCGGGCGTGATCGCCCTGGTGCCGGGCATGTCCGCGGCGATGAAGCTGCCTGCCGGTGCGTCGAAGGTCGGAATGCGCACAGCCATCACGGGCGGTCCGTTGGTGGCCCATGTACGGGACCTGGCCACCGGCGAAATTGCGTTTCTAGTCGGTTCGGAACGGTTCATCGTCCGTGACCGTGAGCTTGCGGTGCGCTTGCACTCAGCGGCTCCGTCGCGATGACCTGGGGGAGGAGTTAGACATGTCATCGCATCGCGAAGCCCCGGCCATCGCCAAGGACCCGGTCGCCGACAGCACCGACCTCTATGCATTCGTCAGCCCGGACGCTCCCAACACGGTGACCCTGATTGCGAACTACATCCCGCTCGAGGGTCCCGACGGTGGCCCCAACTTCTTCGAGTTCGGCGACGACGTCCTCTATGCGATCTACGTCGACAACGACGGCGACGCCAAGCCCGACGTCACCTATCAGTTCCGATTCCAGACCCAGATCAAGAACCCCAACACGTTCCTCTACAACACCGGACAGATTTCGACCATCAACAGCCCGAGCTGGAACCGGCCGCAGTTCTACTCTGTGACGCGAGTAGCCAACGGCACGGCCACCCCGCTTGGCGAGCACCTCGCGTGCCCTCCGTGCAATGTCGGACCGCGATCTACACCGAAGACCGCGTATGCATCGATCGTCCAGAGCGCCATCCATTCACTCGATGGCGGCGTCAAGGTGTTCGCCGGACAGCGACAAGAGGGCTTCTATGTCGACCTCGGCTCGATCTTCGATCTCGGCGCGCTCCGGCCGTTTGAAGGAGCGCACCTCATCCCGCTGCCGGGCTCGATGGCCGGTGTCAACGGGACCAAGCACCTCAACGTCCACTCGATCGCGATGCAGATCCCGATCAGCAACCTGACCAAAGACGGATCGACGCCCACGGACGCAGCCAGCGCGAAGGCCGTGCTCGGCGTGTGGACCGCGGCCTACCGGCGGCAGGCCAGGATTCGCAACGACAGCGAAGAGGGCGGCGATGGCGAAGACGTTGAGAGTGGGCCGTGGGTCCAGGTGTCGCGCCTGGGCAATCCGCTGTTCAACGAGGTTGTCGTGCCCATGAGCAAGAAGGACGTCTGGAACGCGCTGCCGCCGGCGGCGGACGGCAAGTTCCTCGAGTTCGTGCAGCACCCAGAGCTCGCCAAGCTTCTGCCCGTCCTTTATCCGGGCGTCTTTCCAAAGCTGGCCGGGCTGACGGCCGTTCGCGACGACCTCGTCGCGATCCTGCTGACCGGCATCCCGTCTGGGATCATCCCGGGCTTCCAGAACTTCACAGGCTCCACGCCCGCGGACATGTTGCGCCTGAACGTGGCCATCCGCCCGAACAGCAAGCCGAGCATTCTTGGGTTGATCGGCGGAGATGCCGCGGGCTACCCGAACGGGCGGCGGGTGTTCGACGACGTGGTCACGATCGAGCTGCGCGCGATCGCGGGCCTCACCTACCAGGTCGTGCACGGAACCGGGGTGTTCACGGCCGACGGCGCGGCGGGCGCGATCTACGACGTTGAAGATCCCGCCACGAACACGCCTCCGGTTTCCTATCTCGGCAGCTTTCCATACCTCAACACGCCGGAAAGCGGCTTCGACGTTCCGTCCTGAAATCAAAGGTTGGCGCTGGGCCGTGCCGGCTCAGCGCCAATCCACCTCTGTGACCTGGTCGCCGACGATCTCAACCGGCACCGGGTCCTGACGGCTTGGGTGCCACAGCCGGTACCCGCCCTCGTCCAGTGATCCGAACACGGCGGCGAACACGTCGCCGCCGGCCGTCTTCCGCCGCAAAACGTCGGTGTGCACCCGCTTCGAATCGGCGCCGACGGGGCTGATCTCGATCTCGTCGCCTCGAAGGTCCTCGCCCGTGTAGATCACGAGCGCGCCGACGCCCGGCCCGACGTCGACCATCACGCCCTGCTCGAAGTCGGCCTCGTGGTGGTGCTCACCCAAGAGGCCCGGAACCCCCGTCCGTATAATTCCGGTCAACCCGCAAGGGTCAAATCTTGAGCCAATCGCTAACGGCCGTCATCCTGGCCGCCGGACACGGCACCCGCATGAGGTCGCGCACTCCCAAGGTCCTGCACTCGCTTGGCGGCCGGCCGATGATCGATTGGGTGATCGACGCTGTCGGTGCCGCCGGCGCTCACCCGATCAAGGTCATCGTCAACCCCGACCATGCGGCTGTCGCCGCCCATCTCGACGGAAGGGTGGAGGTCGTTCACCAGCGCGACCCGCGCGGTACGGCGCATGCGCTGCGTCAGGTGGGAGGCCTCGAGGGAGACGTGCTCGTCGTCAACGGTGACGCTCCGCTCCTTACCGCCCACACAGTGCGGCGCATCGTCGAATCACACCGAAGGTCGAAGCGCCCCGCCACACTCGCCAGCGTTGAGGATTCGAGCCGCGACGACGGGCGCATCGTGCGTGGCAAAGACGGCGAATTCGAGCAGATCGTTGAGCGGAAGGACGCCAGCGATGAGCTGCGCGAATCAATCCAGGAGTTCAACGTCGGCATTTACTGCTTCGATGGGAGCCGCCTCGAGGGGGCGCTCGCGCAGGTCTCCGACGACAACAAAGCGGGCGAGTACTACCTCACCGACGTCTTTCAGCATCTGTCTCCCGTCAACGTGGTCCGGCTCGCGGATGCGGACGAGGCGATGGCGGTGAAGGACCGCATCCGCCTGGCCGCCGCGACCGCGATCGTGCAACGGCGCATCCTCGATCACCTCATGGAGGGCGGCGTCACGATCGTCGACCCTCAATCCACCTTCATCGACGCGGGCGTGACCGTCGGCCAGGACACGACCATCGAGCCGTTCACGGTCATCAAAGGAAGCACGACCATCGGCAGCGACTGCCGCATCGGCCCGCACGTGCATATAGAGGACGCGACGATCGGGGACGGCTCCGACTGCGGTCCGTTTGCGAAGATCCGGCCGGGCACCCAGATCGCCGAAGGCGTCCACATCGGCAGCTTTGCCGAGCTCGTGAGGACGAAGGTGGGCAGGAACAGCCGGGTGCCGCACGTCTCCTATCTGGGTGATACCGATCTCGGCGCCGACGCGAACATCGGCGCCGGCACGATCACGGCCAACTTCGACGGCACTCGCAAGAACCGAACCGAGATCGGCGATGGCGCTTTTGTTGGGGTGGACACGATGCTGGTCGCTCCGGTCAAACTTGGCAGGGGCGCCCGGACCGGGGCCGGCTCGGTCGTGACAAAGGACGTCCCCGACGGCGCGACAGCCGTCGGAGTTCCCGCTAGGGTGATACGGAGGAAGGCCGTGAGCTCGGACCACAGGTGATCGGGAGGTTGCAGACTTCCGTGGAGTACATCGGCGAGTCCTCGTCTCCCTGGGGCGAGCTCAAGCTGATCGGCGGCACCGCGAACCCCGCGCTCTCCCAGCTTATCTCGTCCGTCCTCAACGTGCCGGTGACCGACACGCGGCTGCGCCGGTTCCCCGACGGCGAGATCAACGTGAAGATCGAGGACTCGATGCGCGGCCACGACGTCTTCGTCATCCAGCCGACGTGCCCGCCCGTCAACGAGCACCTGATGGAGCTGTTCATCGTCCTCGACGCGCTGCGCCGGGCATCCGCCGGCCGGGTCACCGCCGTGATCCCCTACTACGGCTACGCGCGCAAGGAGCGCAAGACCCAGCCCCGCGAGCCGATCACGGCCAAGCTGGTCGCGAACTTCATCACGCTGGCAGGCGCGGACCGGCTCTTGCTGCTGGACCTGCACGCCGAAGCAATCGAGGGATTCTTCGACGTACCCACCGACCACCTGTCGCCGTTTCGGATCTTCGCCGACTACCTGCAGTCGCTCAACCTGCGCAACCTCACAGTGGTCGCGCCGGACGCCGGCGGTGGCCGGAGGGCGGAAGCCGTGGCCAACCAGCTGCAGGCTCCGATCGCGTTCGGTTACAAGCGCCGCTCGAGCGATGACGAGGTGGACGTGATCGCCGTCTCGGGTGACGTCAAGGGTCGGGACTGCGTGGT
>DASVEP010000066.1:0-11864 GCA_036380475.1 Candidatus Dormiibacterota bacterium | reverse complement strand
TTATTACCCGCCCCACCCGACCTGGGATCGGCTGCACGAGATATTCCTGGCTGGATTTCGGGTCGACGGCGCCGATCCACTGATCGGGCGCCGGGTGCCGGGCATATTCGAGGACGCAGGGCTCACCGAGATCCAGGTGGAGGCTCGGATGGACGTATACCCGCGGGGCCATTCCAGACGGGCGATCCGCCTCGAGCTGCTCCGCACCATGCGCCCGAAGCTGGTGGCGTCGGGGATCGTCGGCGAGACAGAGTTCGACGACCTGGACCACTCAGCTCAGGAGCTACTGAACGATCCGCGAACGCTGGTGCTGCCGATCCTGTTCTTCCTGGTGACTGGGCGGAGACCAGAGTAGTAGTAGCGCCCGCAATGCGCGACTAACATCGCGTGAAGTGGTCGAGCAGCGGATCCTCGAGGCAGGTGCTCTGAACATGGCTCGCATGTGGGAGGCGCCTGCTCGGTCGATCGGCGGGCGCTGGGCGCGATGGGATGACGCCTGGGCAGCTGATTCGGGTCTACCGACGAGGGTGTTCAACAGGGTCACGATCCTCCGGCGACTCAATTCCTCGGCCGCCCCCGAGTTAGCTGAACGCATCAACAAGTTCTACGGGGTCAACCCCAACGGCGGCGAGTATTTGGTCAACGACCCGTGGGCCACTCTGCGACTAGAGCCGCACGGGTTTGAGAGATGGTGGTCGCTTCCGTTCATGTTCCGCCCAGCCGGTGGAGCCCCTAGCCAGATCTCCGACCTGGAGATCCGGAAGGTGCGTTCGGGACGCGACTTGGAGGCTTTTGTTCACACCCTTGTCGAGGGCTTCGCGATCGCCGAGCTTGAGAACCTTCCGGCATCAAGCATCATGAACAAGAAGGTCCTGGACGATGGCGCAATGCAATGCTGGGTCGGCATCGCTGAAGGACGAGCGATCGGGACGTCAGTCGCGTATCTCTCCGATGGCGTAGTCGGGGTCTACCTGATTTCCGTCGTGCCGGCAATGCGTCGCCATGGTTTCGGTGAGACGCTTACCTGGAAGGCAACGCTGGCCGATCACACCGCTCCGTCGACACTGCAGTCGAGCGAGTTGGGTCGGCCGGTGTATGAACGCATGGGCTACATCACCGCTCTCGAATGTGCCACCTGGCTCAAGGCGAGTCGCACACCAGCCCTCTGAGCTGAAAGGTGCTAGTCCGCCTGTTGTGCGGTTGGACGACGAGCCGACTGCCAAACGCGGCTCAGACCACGCCCCAGCGCATCGATCTCGCCCTCGGTCAGTTGCGCCAGGAACCTTTCATTGATTCCTCGTGCGTAGATCGGCCACGCTCGGCTTAAGGCCCGCCGGCCGGCAGGGGTCAGTGTCGCTACCGCTCCCCGCCGATCTTCTGCTGCCACGGTGCGTCGGACCAATCTCGCCTTCTCAAGTTTGTCCACCAGGCGGGTGGCACCGCTCCGGGTGAGAACGAGCTCTCCGGCCAGCGCATTCATTCGGAGCTTGCCACCTGGCGCAGATCGGATGGCCACCAGCACGTCGTACCAGATCAAAGGAACCAAACCCTTCCGCGCCAGATCACCCTCGATGCCGGCGATGACGGCCGCGTGCGCCCGCAGAAAGTCTCGCCACGCTTCGAGGCCGACCTCGTCCACCAGTGGCGCCACCCATTCATCGTAACTGATTGCAGCTTGCAACTAAGCGGAATAACCGCCAAGTCGGGATGATTGCATCTTGCAACTATCCGTTAGGAGGCTTGCCGTGGCAATCAGTACAGAGTTGGTTCGCATCGAAGATGGACACCTGGTGCCGATCCCAGGGGTCTGGGAGTTCGATACCGGTCACACGGAAGTGAGTTTCGAGGGCCGCCATCTAAAGGTGAACCGTGTGCGGGGACGCTTTACGAGATTCAGCGGTCGCCTAATCGTGACCGAGATCCCGGAACAGTCCTCCGCTGAGCTGGACATACAAGCGGGAAGCCTGGAGTCGGGGTTTACGGATCGCGACGGCCATCTGAAAAGCGCCGACTGGTTCGATGTCGAACGCTTTCCGACAATCAGCTTCCGGAGCTCGAGCATCCAGCATGTGTCAGGCAACCTCTGGACTGCCTCTGGGTCGCTGACCGCCAAGGAGATAACCGGGACCATCGAGATGAGTGTGGAGTTTGGAGGCGCGACGATCGATCCGTGGGGCAACGCCAAGATCGGAGCCATCGTGAAGTCACAGGTCGATCGGGAGGCATGGGGGATGAAGTGGAACCTGCCTCTCGACGCGGGCGGCTTCGTGGTGGACAGGATGGTGTGGCTGAGAGTCGACGTTGAGGCAGTGTTCGGTCCGTTAGCGAGGGGTGACTAGTACGCCGGGAGCCAGGCAATCACCCAGAAGCGTCCCGAGGCTCGGGAGGGGGACGACCTATCCCCTACGGTCTGCCCAACGCCCAGGCGAACACACCCGGTCGATTGCTATCGCGTATCTCGCGGTGTGTCCGAAATTCGTATTTATTACCTGTGAACTTTGAGAAAACCGTTCGACGAACTCGAGTTCCACGGTCATCAGCCGTCATCGCGGGTAGACAATACCCACCGTGCAAGAAGGTCCTTCGCCAGGTCCGCCGGGACCCCAAAACCCCGCACTTCCACCACAACCCCAGTTGCCGCAGCCAGGCTACCGAGCTCCCGGGCCGTTCGTCCCGCTTGTTGCTCCGATCGATGCGGGCGCCGTCTGGGCGCTAGTCATGGGAATCTTGAGTTGGTTTACGTGTCCGCTCTTAGGTATAGTCGCGTTCTTCGTTGGAAGCTCGTCCCTGGATCGCATACGCAAGAGCCAGTACAGCCTTCGCGGTGACGGGCTCGCCCACGCAGGCAGAGCGCTCGGGTGCATAGCGAACAGCTTCTGGCTACTCGCTCTACTAGTCATCTTTGCGACCTGCAGTTTGGGTATTGGCGCGATTAGCAACTTCCCGCTCCTGCATCCTTCACCCTCACCCTAGCCACTTCAACTCGCAGTCGCTCTCTGAATTTCCGTTCGAGGGCATCGGCCCAATTGGTCAAGTACGCGCCATGGCGCCGATCGGACAGTGGGCGAAGTGCCAGGGATTGCCTTGTACCTCTGCTCAAGTCACGCTCATCACCCTCATGGCGGGGAGTGTCGCGTAGGTACCGAAGTAGGTGTAGCGGAATCAGCCGAACTTCAAAATTTACAATTGGCTCCGGAGTAGGGATTCGAACCCTAAACCTTGCGGTTAACAGCCGCCTGCTCTACCGTTGAGCTACTCCGGAACGGGCCCGATGAATTCTAGGCGCTGAGGCGCTAGGGCCCGGCGCTCGTACCTGATCGTTGACTCCAAGCCTGCCTGGTGGTTACATCGACTAGCCGCGTCGTCAGCGGCGGCCGTTGTCGTTGTGTTCGTCAGCTTGGAGGGGAGCGCTATGACTAGACGTACGAAATGGCTGCGCCGCTTGGGCGCCGGAGCGGTCGCCGCGCTCGGCCTGGCACTCCTGCCGGCGGGCACGTCGGCCAATACCGTCACCCTCGTCACCGGCTTCACAACCGAGCCATCAGGGCTGAAAGCCCAGTACAAGATCGAAGTTCCGTCCGACTGGAACGGGACGCTCGTCCTTTACAGCCACGGCTATAACTCGTTCACAGTTCCCCTGCCGCCTGACGACGCCGGCGATCCTTTGACCGGTGCCTGGCTCCTCAGCCAGGGCTATGCGATCGCCGGGTCTGCGTACGCGAGGGCAGGTTGGTCGCTGGAGCAGGCGTTCCAGGACCAGATCGCCCTTCTCGACGTGTTCAACACCAAGTTCGAGCATCCCAAGCGCACCATCGCCTGGGGCCACTCCCTCGGCGGAATGATCACCGCCGGCCTGGTTCAGCTCCACCCGGAGCGCTTCACCGCGGCATTGCCGATGTGCGGCGTCGTGGCAGGCGGCATCGGGGTCTGGAACCAGGGCCTGGACTCTGAGTTTGCGCTGCTCAATCTTCAATCTCCTGGTGCCTTCAAGCTCGTGAACTTCACCTCACCCGCCGACACGCTGGCCAATTTCGTTGCCGCGTCGACCGCCCTCGCCACGGCGCAGGCGACTGCTCAAGGCAGGGCCAGGATCGCCCTTTCAGCAGCCCTTGCCGATGTGCCTGGCTGGTTCGACCCCGCGACCCCGCAGCCCGCCGCCACCGATTACGCGGCGCAAGAGCTCAACCAGTTCAACTGGGACAACAACCCGGACTTCGCGTTTGGTTTCTTCGGCCGAGCTGAGCTGGAGGCGCGCTCGGGCGGCAACTACTCGTGGAACACCGGTGTCGACTACCGCGCCCAGCTGGCCAAGTCCGTCGACCGTGCCGAGGTCGAGGCCCTCTACAAGGTGGCCGGGCTCGACCTCCAGAAGGACCTCTCGAAGCTCAACGACACCCCACGGATTTCCGCGAACGAGGACGCCGTCAAGTACGTCACCAAATTCATCACCTACAACGGCGACCTCGATATTCCCGTGCTCACGATGCACACGACCGGCGACGGCCTGGTCGAGGTGACCGACGAGCAGGCGTACGCCAGCGTTGTGAGGAGCGCCGGTGACAGCAACCTGCTGCGCCAGGTATTCGTCCATCGCGCCGGTCACTGCACCTTCACGCCAGCCGAGACGATCGCCGCGTTCAAGACCCTGATCAACCGGGTCAACACAGGTCATTGGCCTAGCATCAGCCCCGCGAAGATGAACACAGCCGCGACCGAGCTTGGCCCGGCCCTTAACACGGTGCCCGCAAGCTTCATCGAATTCAAGCCTGCCCAGTTCCTGCGGCCCTTCGACGTCCGGAACCTCGAGGGCGAAGGAGACTCCAACAGCAACGGCGGACACGAATAGGTAGTAACCATTTCAGACCGTGGCTCGGGGCCGGCGGGGGTTAAACCAGCGCCCGAGCCACGGCTGAGTGGGTCGGTTTCAATGGCGCTCGCCCCTCCCCTCCGGCCATCGAAACGCAACCCACGACAGCAGGCTATGGCTGAGCGGCCGCGGAGTCGTCAGTAGGCCTACTGAACTTTTAGGTCCTCGACGCCGCGCCGGACGCTGGCATGATTCACGCGTGAGCGCAACCCGAATCGAAGAGCTGGTGACGCCGGCGCTGCTCGTTGACGCTGACGCGTTCGATCACAACCTGTCATCCATGGCAGCGGCACTGCCGGGAAGCCGGCTCCGGCCGCACGTCAAGGCTCACAAGTGCACCGCACTCGCGCGGCGACAGCTGGAGGCCGGCCACAAAACGTTCACGTGCGCGACGATCAGAGAGGTCGAGGGCATGGCGGCCGCCGGGCTGACCGACGACCTCCTCCTTGCCAACGAGGTGCTCGACGCCTCCCGGCTGGGCCGCCTCGACGCCCGAGTCACGATCGCCGTCGACTCCCTCCAGACCATCGAGGCGGCCGTCAAAGGTGGGATCAAGGAAGTCCTCATCGACGTCAACGTCGGGCTGCCCCGATGCGGATGCCCACCCGACCACGCCGGCGCGCTGGCGGAGGTGGCGCGTGCCAAAGGCCTGACCGTGCGCGGGGTCATGGGCTACGAAGGTCACGCGGTCGGGCTGGACAATCGCTCGCTGCGGCAGGAGCTGACAGCCCAGGCGATGGAGCTGCTTATCCAGGCGCACACGGACGTCGGCGGTGACGTCATTTCGGCCGGCGGCACCGGTACGTACGACCTCAACACCTGGGCAAATGAGATCCAGGCCGGCTCGTATGCGCTCATGGATACTGCCTATGCCAAGCTCGGGCTCCCCTTCAAGCAGGCGCTGACGGTGCTGGCGACCGTCATCTCGACCTCAACCTCGGGATACGCCGTCGCCAACTGCGGCCTCAAAGCGCTGGCCATGGACCATGGCAAGCCCGATATCGAGGGCGGCGGCATGGTGATGATCGTCTCGGACGAGCACATCACGTTCATCCCCGAGACGCCAGTCGAGGTAGGCGACCAGATTCGCGTCCTACCGGCTCACGTCGACCCCACGGTCGCGTACCACGAGCGCATGCACGTGGTGCGCGATGGCGAGGTGCTCGAGACCTGGGAGGTCGACCTTCGGGGATGGTGACTGAAGCTCGCCCCAGGTGGACGAACTGGGGCGGGACCTACAGCTGCAGCCCCACGCGGGTCGAGTCACCCACAAGCGAAGAAGAGATCGTCGCCATCGTGCGCGCCGCTGCCGAGCGTGGCGAGCGCGTGAAGGTCATCGGCAGCGGCCACTCGTTCACCGACATCGGATGCACGGATGGCTGTCTGATCAAGCTCGATAACTTCAACAAGGTTCTGGAGGTCGACCGCGACGCGGCCACGATCACCGCTCAGGCCGGCATCACGATCCTTCAACTCAGCGACGCGCTGTCGCATTTCGGCCTTGCGATGGAAAACATGGGCGACGTCGGTTACCAGACCATCAGCGGCGCCATCTCGACGGCAACACATGGCACCGGCGAGCGCTTCGGCAACATCTCGAGCCAGGTCGCCGGCCTTTCGCTGGTCCTTGCCAACGGCGAGGTGATGCGCTGCTCACTCGGTCAGGATGGCGAGGCGTTCAAGGCCGCGCAGGTGGGCCTGGGCGCCCTCGGAGTGATCTCATCGGTCACGCTGCGTTGTGTCCCCGCATACAACATCCATTCCGTGCAGGAGCCGCGCAAGCTCGACGAGCTGCTCGACCAGTTCGACGAGCTCTGCGCGAACAACGACCACTTCGAGCTCTTCTGGTTTCCGCATACGGAATGGGCGCAGGCGATCACAAACACACGCACCCATGAACCACCTGCCGACGGCAGGCGGCGCACCGGATTCGGTGCGTACGTCAACGACATCCTCCTGGAGAACCATGCCTTCGGGATGATCCAGCGCGCGGCCCAGGTTCGGCGCGAGTGGATTCCAGGCCTTGCCGCCATTACCGCGAAAACGATGTCGCGCAAGGAGATGACGGACCGCAGCGACCGCATCTTCGCGAATACGCGGCTGGTGAGATTTGCAGAGATGGAGTACGCGGTCCCTCGCAGCCAGCTGATCGAGGCGGTGCGCGACATCCGCGCGATGATCGAGATGAGGCGGCTGCTGATCAGCTTCCCGGTCGAGGTGCGAGCGGTGGCACAGGACGACATCCCGCTCAGCCCCGCCACCGGCCGCGCCACCGGTTACATCGCGGTCCACGTGTATCACAAGTTCGAATACGAACCGTACTTCCGCGAGGTCGAGGCGATCATGAATGCCCACCAGGGGCGACCACATTGGGGAAAGCTGCATTTCCAGACTGCATCCTCATTGCGGCAGCGCTACCCCCAGTGGGATGCCTTCATCGCCGTTCGGGACCGCCTCGATCCGCATCGAGTCTTCGGCAACGCCTACCTCGAGCGCGTGCTCGGGGACGCTACATAAGTAAGGAAGGGGGGCGCATGAACCAGCAGGTGCAGCTGTCCGACGAAGGCATCAACCAATCGTTCGGCTACAAGCAGGAGCTGCGCCGGGCGCTGCGGCTTTTTTCTCTCTATGCGGTCGCCTTCTCGATCATCTCGATCACCACCGGCCTCTTCGCGAACTACGGATTCGGCCTTGCGCACCTCGGGGCCGCAATGATCTGGCTGTGGCCGGTGGCCGCCGTCGGCCAGATGCTCGTCGCCCTCGTTGTCGCCGAGCTCGGCACACGCATACCGCTTGCCGGCTACTCCTACCAGTGGGGCGCGAGGCTTGTGAACACGACGTACGGCTGGTTCACCGGCTTCGTCGGCCTTGCCTACCTGGCGGTCGGGGCCGCTGGAATCAACTTTGTGGTGGTGGCGCCGATCATCGCCACGATCCTCAACCTCGATGCCGCCAACCCGACGATCAACCTCGTCATCACGGTGATCATCTTCGCCGCCGTGCTGGCCATCAACATCATCTCGATCGCGCTGGCGTCTCGCATCAACAACGTCGCCGTGTTCACCGAGATCGTCGGCATGGTCGGCTTCGGGCTCGTCCTCTTCGTCCTGTGGGCGATCAAGCCCAACCACTCGATCACGTTCCTGGGCGACACCGGCGGCGTGCATGGCGGCGACATCCTCCTCGCGCTCCCATATGCCGCGCTGATGGGAATCTTCACGATCGTCGGCTTCGAGCTGGCGGCGGACCTCGGCGAAGAAGCAGTGGCGGCCCGCGTCACCGTCCCGAAGGCCGTCATCTGGTCCGTCGCGAGCTCGGCGCTTCTGGGCATGGTTGCGCTGATCGGATTCACCATCGCCATCCCCGAGCTCGGCAAGATCACCGCCTCCCAGGTGCCGCTGGTCGACATCGTCGCCTACTGGATGGGAGACGTGGCCAAGGATGTCTTCGTCGTCATCGTGGTTTTTTCGATCTTCGCGCTGGACGTGGTCGGCCTCGCCGCCACCGGAAGGCTGATCTTCTCGTTCGCGCGCGACAACATCATTCCGTTCTCGTCGTCGTTGAGGAAGGTCAATCCGCAGACGCAGACACCGATCCGGGCCTTGGTCACAGCATCATCGCTTGGACTCGTGTTCGTGGCGTGGGGCTACATCAGCGCGATCACCGGCAAGGGCAACTCCGCGTTCCTGCTGCTGGTGACGGCGACGGCGACCCTGCCCTTCGTCGTCTATTTCCTGACCGTACTTGCGTACGTGATGCGGCGGCACCGCATGGACAAGCTGCCCGAGGCCTTCGACCTCGGCATGTGGGCGAAGCCGGTCATGTACGCCGCGCTTGCCTGGATTCTGATCGCCCTCGGCGCCCTCATGATCCCGAAAGACTTCTGGCCCGCTGACGTAATCGTCGTCATCGTCCTGGCGGTGGCGGCCGTGTGGTACTTCGCCGTGCTTCGGGGCCGGCTTGCCCGCGGCGAAGCGGGCGTCGAGCAGTTGACCGGCTAGACGTTCAGTCCCACGTCGCGAGCTGCTCTCGCATGCCGCGAGCGCCCGCCAGCGATCGGCCGCGACTCAACGCGATTGCTGTGGCGACCGCGAGCAAAACCAGGGCAACGGCGCCGAAGGCGGCGAATAGATACCCCGCTTGCGCCACCGAGAGGAGCGCCCTGAGCGAAACCAGCGCCAGTGCCCCGCCGCCGCCTGCGAGCAGAACTCGACTGCGCAGAACGATTCCTGCGCCGACTGTGAGGGCTCCCTCGATCAGCAGCGCCACGAGCCAGAACAGGTCGCCGGTCACTGTGAAGACGGCGGCCCAACCCATCACGAGACCAAGCCCCACGGCGACCGCGAGCTGGCGCAGGTGTGGGTCCACGTGGAAAGCCCTTTCCTGGCGAAGCAGGATCCCGCATGCGATGAAGCCGGCGCCGGGGGCGACGAGCTCCCATGACTCCAGGCGGATGTCTCGGGCGACGAAATAGCCGGCCGCTGTCGCGCTCACCAGAGCCAGGTACCAGTTGGGCTTGAATCCGAAAGTCTGGGCATCAAACCAGAGCACTCCGCCAGTTATCAGCAGCGCAATCGCTGCGAGCGCGGCCCCCTGGCTGGATGGGCCGGTTCGGCCAGGGAAGGCAAAGCCCGCGAGCGCCGCCACGGCCAGCAGTCCCAGGCCGAAGTAACGATGCATGTCGACTACCGGATGGCGCCCGATCACCGACAAGGAAACGAAGCCGGCCATATACACGACCAGGCCGAGCAAACCCGTGGCCGCTGGATACAGGATGACGTCGGCGTCGTGTGCGCCGAGCAGCGTGATGATGCCGGCGAACGCGGTCGCAACGGCCGCCGGCAGCACCCAGCGTTCCCGCTCCTGCATGCCGGCGGCGTATGTGATCAACGAGTAGGCGAGCAGCGCCACGCCGGCCTGGTTGGGGTGGCCGTCCATCGCCAGCGCTATCAGCGCTCCTGACGCCAGGGTCGCGGCACCGGCGTGACTGCTCAGGGCCCAACGGCGACCGAACTGGGAGCGCACCGCCAGGCCGACCATGCCGACAACGGCGGCGAGGACCGCGAATGCGACCTCCTCGCGCAATGTGTCTGCACGCAGACCCAGGGCGATGAATGAAACGTGCAGGGCCGGCGCGAGGAGCATAACGGCGGGATACGCGAGGAACCATTCCTTGCCCCGGATCCCGACCTGCAGGCAGATCGCAGCGAGGGCGATGAACTCAACAGCCACCAGCGCCGCGGGCGTGTGGGCGTACGGCCAGGAGTAGAGGACTGGCGCCATGACAAGCAGGCCGGCGATCGCATACCTCTTCTCGATCTCGCCCTGGGCGCGAACGTTCCATTCGGCATGGCCGGCGGCAATCGCGACCGCGAGAAGACCGGCTTCGCCGCTGTTGAGATGAAGGACCGCCGCGGCGACGAAGAGCCCGGTGGCCGCCAGCGCCGCAGCGCCGGCGCGGAGGCTCTGGACAAGCGTCGATTCCGAACGCATCCGCGACCAGGCTGCCAGGAGGCCGCCGGCCAGCAGCGCCGCGATCGCCTGCGACCATTGCGGGACGTCCTCTCTGAGCGTCAGCGCGATGCCGACCAGCGCAAGCGCGCCCACCACAGGCAGCGCGGATTCGTGCAGCAGCGGACGCCGCAGCGCGCTTCGAGCGATGTACCAGACGCCGGTCAGCACGAGGGCGGCGGCGACGATGACCGAGCCCTGCCATCTCTCGGGCACCCAGGCCAGCGCCAGGCAGCCGGCGGCTGAGCCCAACGTCGCCCACGCCAGCCACGGCATCTCAGGTTCGTCGCGGGTCGTCGCCAGCCACCAGTAAGCAACCGCCAGGGCAGCCGATGCGGCCGCCAATCGCCACCAGATCAGAGCGTCCGGACCGGTGAAGCACAGCGCGATCGCGGCCAGCGCGGCACCGTGCACGAACCATCGACGTCCGGCCGTCGCGACTGAATAAGTTGCGAGCGCGCGCGCCTGGCCCAGCGCAACGTATATGAGCGCGAGGAGACCGTCGAACGGACCGCGCCAGTCACGAGCGTTGACGGCCTCCACACCTGCAAACCACGCGAGCGAGAAGATGCCCCGCGCCGCGTACGCGCTGAAGCGAACCGCGCCACGCTCGCTTGCGACCGCAAACGCAACGGCGGCAACGAACAGGGCGACGGGGATCTCCCAGCGGCCTGCGGCGACGGAGCCGCCGGCGAGCTCGACAACCACGAGAGCCAGCGCCGCATAGAAGAAGACGGAGGCGCGCCGGGTCAGCGGCTTCAGCAGGTCGCCGGACACAAAGGGAACGACATATGCGAGCAGTGCGCCGGCAGTCAGGGTCGCCGTCCACGATCCAAGGCCCCATGCCTGGCCGGTCGCCGCAAGGGCTGCGGGAAACGCTGCGCGAATCGCGTAGCCGGTTTCCTCCGTCCGTCTCAGCGCGAAGTCGGCGGCGTAGAGCCCGACTCCGGTCCACAGGGCAATCGCCAGCGGCCACGTTTCGCCATTCAGGTTTTCGCCCGCCGCGAGCGCGACACCGGCGATCACCGCAAGGTGAATCAGTGCCGGGTGGGCGCGGTAGCGCCGGCCAATGACCCCGAACGATGCCGTCTCGCGCGTCAGGAGAACCAGCGGAACTCCAACGAGCATCGGCAGCACGAAGTGGTACGACTTCAAACCCAGCGGGCCGGCGGCGGCGGTGGCGGCAAGGATGGCAGCCGCTTCGCCTGCCCAGGCGTGGAAGCGATCCGCAGCTATTGCCTGCCACGCCAGGTAGGCAGCCGCCACGGTCGCGAGCGTCGCGGTCAGCACCCAGGCGTCGAGGTCGAAGCGCGCGGTCCAACCGAGCGCCGCCAACGCCGCGGCGTGCGCGAACCACTGGAAGTGCGAGAAGACGCGGTCCGTCAGCAACCTGTTCCACACCGCGTACACAAGGGGCGTCACCGCCAGCCCGATCGAACGCCAGTGGTCGCCGGCGATGGTGCCCGACAATCCCCACGACGCGACC
>DASVEP010000065.1:0-6148 GCA_036380475.1 Candidatus Dormiibacterota bacterium | reverse complement strand
CCGACGGCCTGGGTGACTGGTACTTCGGCGCTAGCGATGGAAATCTATACGAGGTTCAGAAGCAAGGCCAGGGGATCGCACCGATCGGCACGTACGGAACTGCGGGCGCCCCAATCGGCAGTTCGCCTGTGGTGGGCGCATGCCAGGTAGGCGTTTGCGTATACCTGGCCTCGGCGGACACGCACGCGTACGAAGTGTCACTCGACGCCAGAAACGCGGTGCTCACCGCGTGCATCAGCGCTCAGAACATGACCTGTACTGGTACGAACCCACGGCTATGGACACGTGCCGAGATTGGTGTGTCCGGCAACCCGCAGATGGTTCACATCCAGGGCTGGTCGTACTATGCGGGCTGATCCGTGCCGCAATCATCGCGCCTCGCCATCGACCTCACCGGAGGGCTGATTCGGGTTGTCGACGGCGCGGTAGGCGGGCCGTTGCGCTGCGGATCTGGCGGAACCCCCGCCGGATCCCTCGTCGACGGCAAGGTGATGGACGTGGGCGCGGTCGGTGCGGCCCTGCGTCAGCTGCTTGCGCGTACTGAAATACACGAGACCAAGGCGCTCATCGCGGCGAGCGATGCGGTTGCCACGTTCAGGGTGTTCAAGGTTCCACCGGATGCAACAGACTCCGACATCGACGCGTTCGTGGCCAGGGAGCTGCCTCTCGACCCTGAACGGATGTCGACGCGATGGATCGACGTCAGCGCGACTCCCGCCTATCGGGTCGTATATGCCGTGTGCTGGGATCGATCGCTCATCAAGGCCATAACCGACGCCGCCCGCCATGCGGGACTCGACCCGATCGTGGTCGATTTGAAGTCCGCCTGCGTGGCCAGGACGGTCGCTGCACCGGCGTGCGTGGTGCTCGATACTGTCTCTAGCCCGGCCGAGATAGTCCTGATAGACGGTCATGCCCCGCAGGTCTGGCACAGCTTCAAGCTCGACGTCGCCGTGGATGACATAGGCCCGTCGCTGGCCGGCCCTCTGAGCACGGTCCTACACTTCTACGAACGCCGCCGGGACACCGAGTTCGACCCGAGCGCACCGATCCTGGTCGCCGGCGAGCAGGGCCTCACGTCGCGGGCGACGGCCATGTTGAGCCAGCAGCTCGAGCACCCGGTCCTGCCGCTTCCGCTCCCCCCGAGAGTGCCACAGGAGATCCGGTTCGCCACCTACCTCACCTGCCTGGGCCTGCTCATGCGGAGGGCCGCGTGAAGGACAAGCGCGTCGAGAAGGATGAGCGCCGGCGTCCGCTGATCGAAATCAACCTCGCTTCGGACTCCCGGGCGCGGTCCAGCTGGCCGCCACGTTCCAAATCTTCCTCTGCCAAGAAGGGCTCCCTCGGTGGGCGGCTCGCTGGGGTCTTTTCGCGCCGTCGACGGTCATCCTGAGCCCCCCGGCCGCGGCACTTCCCGGGACTGCACCAGACCCCGCCCCGGCCTGACCCAGCCGAACTAGGGACCGGCGCCCAGCTTGTGGGCCATTCCCTCTATTCAGCTTTGGCGACCCCCCTCCTAGGCTTGGATCCAGGTCAATCGAATACAAACCGGGTCCGCCTGCGGCGGGTGCTGGATGGGGATAAGGAGCGAGCGTATGCAAAAGTCTGGTCTTTACGGATGGTTCAACAAGAACCTGCGCGGCAAGAAGGGGCAGCAGGGATTCACCCTGATCGAGCTCCTCGTTGTGGTCACTATTCTTGGCGTCCTCGCCGCGATCGTCACGCTCAGCCTCGTGGGCTTGACCACGAACGCGAACATCCAGTCGTGCAACACCGAGTACAAGACGGTGCAGTCTGCCCTCGACGCCTACATGGCCGACAAGCAGTTGGCCTCCGTTCCACAGGGACCGGCGAACCAGGCCCACTGGACGAACGACATGTCCAATGGCGCCCCCAACCAGGCTACAGGGAACACTGGCGACGGCACTGTGCCGCTGTGGATCTCCAACCCGTCCGCGTCGAGCCCGAACTACACGCGGAACGGCACGACGCAGTTCTTTTACCAGTGGGACACGACGGGCAAGATCACGAGCATCGCCACCAACGCGGCGGGCGCGCAGTTGCCAAACAACGCCTGCGTTCCGAAGTAAGTACTACGTAGCTTGCGAGAGGGAGGGGGCGCCGCCCGGTGCGGCGCCCTTTCCACTTCAGGGATTGGGGGGTAAAGGACAGATGACTTGGCAGACGCTATTCCGTTTCTGAACGCGTACCTGGTCCTCGTTGGGCTGATGGTAGGAAGCTTCATCAACCTCGCCGCGGACCGGGTGCCCAGGCAGGAGTCGTTGATCGCTCCGCCGTCGCACTGCAGGGCCTGCGGCCGCCGGCTCAACGTCGTCGATCTGCTGCCCGTGGCCGGCTACCTGGTCCGCAGGGGTCGCTGCGCAACCTGCGGCGTGGAGATCGGCGTGGCAGCGCCTGTCGTCGAGTTGGTGTCGGGGACCATCATGTTGCTGGCCGTGGCGCTGCTCGGGCCATGGCCCGGTGCCATTGACGGCCTAGCAGTAATCGGGCTGTGGGGACTGGCGGTCACAGGCCTGGCGCTGCAGAGGCAGCGAGCATGAGGACGATCCAGGAGCTTCTGGATCGCATCCTCGAGCTGGCCGCCTCCGACCTGCTGCTCAGCTGTGGGAGCGCACCGCGCATTCGCAAGGACGGTCGCGTGGAACTGCTCGACCCAGAGGCACCCCAGCTGACGCCCGTTGATATGGAACGCCTGTTGAGGAACCTGCTTCAACCAGCCGACTGGAAGTACCTGCAGAAGCGCCGCCAGGTGGACTTCGCCTTCACGTGGCGCGACATGGCTCGCATCCGTGGAAACGCTTACTACCAGCGCGACTCGCTTGCGGCCGCCTTCAGGCTCCTGCCCCTGGAGATCCCCGGCTTCGAGCTGCTGGGGATGCCCGAGGCGGTGCACAGGCTCCTGGAGAGGCACCAGGGGCTCATCCTGGTGACAGGCCCGACCGGGTCGGGCAAGTCCACCTCGCAGGCTGCGATGGTCGACCACCTCAACAAGACGCGGCCCTATCACATCATCACGTTCGAAGACCCGATCGAGTACGTCCACAAGCACCGGATGGCGATCGTGGACCAGCGGCAGGTCGGCGAGGACACGCCGTCGTTCGCGGAAGGCCTGCGCAGCGTGTTCCGCGAGGACCCCGACGTCGTCCTCATCGGCGAGATGCGCGACCTGGACACGATCTCGAACGCCCTCACGATTGCCGAGACCGGCCACCTGGTGCTTGCGACCCTTCACACCAACGACGCTCCGCAGGCCATCAACCGGATCGTCGACAGCTTCATGGGCGCCCAGCAGCAGCAGATCCGTGTCCAGCTGGCGGGATGTCTGGCCGGCGTCATCTATCAACAGCTGCTGCCCGCGGTTGGCGGAGGCAGGGTGGCGGCGTTCGAGGTCTTGATCGCCAACGTCGCCGTCCGCTCGATGATCAAAGAGGGAAAGATCGATCAGCTCCGCAGCATCCTTCAAACCGGTCTCCGTGAAGGCTCACAGACGCTCGAGCGATCCTTGAATCAGCTGCTGCGGGCGGGCCTGATCACCGAACGAGAGGCGCGCGGCCACTCGCTTTACCCGGCGGACATCCAGGTCGAGGCGTAACCCGGCGGTCGAGCGCTAGTCGCGCTTCCGGATCTGCTGCACCGACCACGTGTTGCCGTCGGGGTCGCTGAAGAAGATGAACAACCCCCAGGGCTGATCGTCGACCTCGCTCGTCTTGACCCCGCGGCTGGTGAGCTCGCGCCTGACCGCCTCCACATCCTTGACAACGACCTGCAGTCCCTTCTGCGAGCCAGGCGCCATCTCGGTGATGCCTGTTCCGATCACGATCGAGCACGACGATCCCGGTGGCGTCAGCTGCACGAAGCGCAGCTGGTCGTTGACCTGATGGTCGTGGTCGGCGCGGAAGCCGACCTGGTCGACATAGAACGCCTTGGCGCGGTCGACATCGCTCACCGGGACGGGGACGAGCTCGAGCTTCATATCCATGCAGCCAACTCTAACGCCGGACGAAATTCGGTCTTAGAGCGCCTTGACCGCGACCGCCAGGTGCCACTTCGGGCAGGCGCGCGGGCCGAAACCGCGCACAGAGGCCACCTTGAAGCCGGCCCCGGTCAGCAGCTCGACCAACCGGCTGCGGCGGTGGTGCCGAACTCGAGAGCTCCACTCGGGCAGCACACCGCCCGATCGCCAGATGCGAAGCCACCGGCTCGGACGCCGCCCGAGGTAGCGCGGGTACGCCAGCGTCCACAGGGGCACAGAGTTGGTGCAGTCGATGATCAGGAAGCCACCCGGCTTCAAGACCCGCCGGGCCTCGTCGATGAGCTGTTCCGGCACCGGGATGTGCGGGAGCAGGTCGATGGCGAGGACATAGTCGAAGGTTTCGTCAGGGAAAGGCACTGAACGCGCGTCCGCAACACGCAGTCTCAGCCGCTCGCCCTCGTGAGGACGCGAAAGCTCGAGCATCTGAGGCGAGATGTCCGTGAGCGTCACGAAGTGGCGTTTGGACAGGGGAATCGACATCCTTCCCGGCCCGCCGCCCAGATCGAGAACCCGCTGGTCTGAACCGGTCACCGAATCGACGATCGCCGCGCGCTTGCGCTCGTAATCGGCGGCGAAGGGGTTTCTCTCGCTGGCCGGCTGAAAGTTCTGGACGTACTTGCCCGACGTGAAGAGCTCTTCGTGCGTCTGGACCGGCTCCAGCTGCGGTGCCCGCATCAGGCCGGTTCCACCCGCGGCGCGATCATCCGGTGCCGGAGGCCGGCGGCCACGATCGGAACCAGCCAGACCGCGTCCGTCACGTAGCGACCCAGGAGCCGGCGCGGTTCCTGGGCAAGCCGGTACGCCCACTCGAGGCCGACCTTCTGCATCCACCGCGGCGCCCTGTGGCTGCGGCCGGCGATCAGGTCGAGCACGCAGCCGACCCCGATGGCAACCGATACCGGCAGGTGGTCGCGATTCATGTCGATCCATCTCTCCTGCTTGGGGTGCCCCAGGGCCACCAGCAGGACATCCGGCCTGGCGTCCTCGATGCGGGCGAGGATCTCGGCGTTGTTCATTTCTTCGATCGACGCGCGAGGTGGCTCATACGTCCCCGCCACAACCAGCGCCGGGTAGCGAGCGGTCAGCCGGGCCGCCGCCTCGGCGGCGACGCCGTGCTCTCCACCCAGAAGGAAGACCCGGGCCCCAACCTCGGCCGCAACGCCGACGAACGCCGGGACCAGGTCTGCGCCCGCGACACGCTCTGGCACCCTCGTCCCCAGGAGCCTGCCCAGCCATACGACTGGGGCGCCGTCCGCCACATTCAGGTCGCTGCGCTGGAAGATCCTGCGGATCTGCGGATCGCTGTGCCCGTGCACCAAGAAATCGAGGTTGATGGTCGAAACCTGGAACAGCTTCGGCCCGCCGATGGCGGCGCGGAGCCTGGACATTGCTTCGGTCATGCGGATGGGATCGATCGGGACACCGGCAAGATCAAAGCGCCCTGTTTCCGGCTGCCGGCCCTGCCGATCGGAGCGATCCCAGCGCGATGCATCGAACCCACGCAGCAGCCGCAGGTAGGTGAGCACCTTCCAGAACAGGAAGCCAGGCACCCCGAGGAGCGCGGCAAACGTCGATCTGGGCGCTCCGGCGGCCCTAAGGCCGATCAGCACGAACGCAGGGATCGCTGCGAGGGCGATGACCCAGGGCGCCAGCACCCACATTGGCACCAGCCCTGCCACGACTACGGCGACGCTGACCGCGGTGCCCCCGAGAACAGCAATGCAAAGCAACCCGAGGGGAGGTGTTGCAAGGTCAAGGGCGGCGTCGAGCAGCCGGGGGTCCCGATGGGTCACCGACGCGGTCGCCAGCGTCCACAGCCGAGTCCGGACCACGTTGAAGCGGCCACCCTCCCAGCGCAGGCGCTGGCGGTCGGCGCCAGCATGCGACACCGGCATCGGCCCCGATACGACCGCGGCCGGCGCGAACCGGGGCCGGATCCCGGCCAGGCGGAGGCGAATCGTGTACTCGAGGTCCTCGACCCCGGTGAAGGCGTCCCAAGGATGCGCCTCGAGCAGCTCGCGGCTGAAGAGCATGCCGTTCCCGACCAGGCTGGCAGGCATCCCGAGGGCCTTGCGGCCGGAAAGCCGCACGCGG
>DASVEP010000064.1:0-4027 GCA_036380475.1 Candidatus Dormiibacterota bacterium | reverse complement strand
GCGCATGTGCCTATCTCCGTGTGCACGAGGATGGGGGCTCCGGTTTGACGATGGCCGACCGCCGCCGCGACCAACCGGCGTTCCTCGAGGCGGCTGATGTGCTGGTACGAGGCTCCGGCTTTGATCACTCCTGCCCGAGCTGCTTCGAGGGGCGCGGCGCTCAGCCAATCGTCAGGATGCATGCCCTCGACGATGTCGGCCACGATCCGCTGCGCGAGGAGCTCGACGGTTGCCTCACGCACCCAGTGGTTTTCGGGATAGTGCGCGTCGCGGTGGTAGCCGGTCGCCGCGACGATGTGAAGCCCGGTTGCCTCGGCGACCTCTCTCATTCCCGCCGGCCTGCGCCCGAGGCCGATCGGCGTCACCTCCACGATCGCCTGCAGCCCACTCTTCTTCCCATCCTCGACCTCATCCACGGCAAGGCCCGCGTCGTCGAACTCCTGGCCGGGGAGAGCGGGCGAGCGCAGGAACAGGTGGTCGTGTGCGTCGGTCACGCCAAGCGTCTCGGGCGCGATCGGCCCGAGGACTGTGACGACGACCGCCTCAGCCATGCAAGAGCTCTTCCGGCATGGGTGGCACTATAAGCGCCGTGTTCGCGGGGGCCAGGACTAGCAGGCAATGACCTCTCTGCATCTAGGCCTGGATCTTGGCGGCACGAACGTCAAGTGGGTGGTCCTGCAGCGCGATGGACCGGCGCCGCGCGTCGTCGCCACGGGCCAGGTGCGAACCGATACGAGTCGTGGCGAGCGCAGCGTCGTCGAGCAGCTGATCGACATTGGGCGTGCCGCTGCGAAAGACTGGGGTGTCTTCGACTCGGTCGGCATCGGCGTGCCGGGCCTGTACTACCCCGAGTCCGGCGCTACGCGGTTCATCCCGAACGTACCCGGCAAATGGGCGGGCGTGCCGGTTGTGGCGGAGGTGAGCGCGGCGCTGAACGCGCCGGCTCGCATGATCAACGATGCGCGCGCGTTCACGCTCGCCGAGCATCGGCTGGGCGCCGGTCGCGGCGCGACGTCGATGCTCGGCATCACGGTCGGCACCGGGATCGGCGGCGGTTTGATCATCGGCGGGAGTCTGTATCTCGGCAAAGACGGCAGCGCCGGCGAGTTCGGCCATCAGACGGTCGTTCCCGACGGTCCCCTGTGCAACTGCGGCAATCGCGGCTGTCTCGAGGTCTTCGCGCGCGCGGAGGCGATCGTCACTGCGTGCGGGCAGCCTACGGTTGAGCAATCCGTGCAAGCGGCTGCCGCCGGCGACGTTCGCGCCGTCGATGGTATGACATCGGCCGGGAGGTATCTGGGCATCGGCGTGAGCAACGTCATCGTGCTGGTCGGCGTCGACCGTGTAGTGGTGGGGGGCGGGGTCGCGGCCGCCGGGGACATGCTGCTCGAGCCGCTGCGGGCTGAGCTCCATCGGCGCGTCTACATCACCGATATCTCAGCGCTGGAAGTTGTTTGCGCGGAGCTTGGCGTCTGGGCAGGCGGGATCGGTGCGGCCCTGCATGGGGCCGCTTGGTCCGTAGGCTAATCTGTCCGACGTGGTGAAGATCGGGCTCGTCGGATCGGGTTTCGTCGCCGACTTTTACATGGACGGGTTGCGTGACGTCCCGGGAACGGAGGTCGTCGCGAACTACTCTCGCTCTCGAGAACGCGCCGAAGACTTCGGTCGCCGCCACGGCGTGGCTCGCCATTACACGACGATCGAAGACCTGTGTGCGGACAACGAGGTTCAGCTCGTCGTCATCGCGCTTCCTAACCACCTTCACCTGCCCGCGGTTCGCGTCGCGACCGCCAGGCGCAAGGCGATCGTCTGCACGAAACCACTGGCACGCAACGGCGCGGAGGCTGCCGAGATGGTGCAGCTCGTGCGCAACGCCGGGGTCATGCACGGGTATGCAGAAACCGAGGTGTTCTCGCCTGATGTCATGCGCGCGCAGGCCATGATCGAGAGCGGCGCCATCGGCGATGTGCTGACAGTGCGCGCCCGTGAAGCCCATTCAGGTCCGCATGCGCCTCATTTCTGGGACGCCGAGACGGCCGGCGGCGGGGCGCTGCTTGACATGGGCTGCCACACAGTCGAGGCGGCGCGCTACTTCTTTGGCAAGGAAAACCGGATCAAAGACGTATTCGCGTGGGGGGCGACGCTGGTTCACACGGACAAGACCAAAGGTGAGGACAACGCAGTGCTCCTGCTGCGTCTGGAAGACGGACGAACGTCCCTGACGGAGGCATCGTGGACGGCCAAGGGCGGGATGGAGCTGCGCAACGAGATCTACGGCACGATGGGCCGTATCGTCACCGATACGTCCTCTACGCGGATCCGCGCCTTCATTCAAGAGTCGGCCGGCTACCTGATGGAGAAGGCGGACGCCGACGTCGGATGGGTGTTCCCGATTCCAGATGAGGCCCGTGTCTACGGATACCACGAGGAGATGCGGCATTTCGTTCAGTGCTTCGAAGAGGGCAAGCAGCCGCGGGAAGACTTCGTCGACGGCTACATCGTCAACAGCGTTCTCGACGCCGCCTACAAATCAATGAAGAGCGGGCACTGGGAACCGGTCCAGATCGATGCCGGCGTGACAGGCTGACGCATGGCGATGGACGCGGGCTCGAGCTGGATCGAGGCCGGCATCGAGATTCTTCGCAAGATCCAGCGCACTCAGTCCGAACCAATCGAGCGCGCAAGCCAGATCTGTGCCGAGGCGATCGGCGCCGGTGGCCTGGTGCATCTCTTTGGCACGGGGCACTCCCGCATCCCGGTCGAGGAGATGTTCCCGCGCTATGGCTCATACCCCGGTTTTAACCCGATAGTCGAGCTCTCGATGACCTTCCACACGCAGGTTGTCGGGGCCAACGGCCAGCGGCAGGCGATGTTCATCGAGCGCATGCCTGGGCTGGCCGAGGTCATCCTCTCGAACTTCCAGTTCGCGCCGAAGGATGCGCTGATCGTCTTCTCCGCGAGCGGCCTGGGCGCGGTTGTCGTGGAGATGGCACGCGGCGCGAGGAGGAGGGGACTGCCCGTGATCGCCGTCACTTCGGTGGCGCAATCGCAGGCCGGTGACGTGGACGAAGCGGTCGGCGCCCGGCTGCTCGACGAAGCGGACGTCATCATCGACCTCTGCACACCTGCCGGCGATGCGCTCACCCATCTAGATGGGCTGGCTGAGACCCCTGTCGGCCCAGGTTCGACGCTGGCCGCGGTCGCGGTCGCCGATGCGATCAAAGTGCGCACAGCCGAGCTGCTGCTGGCGATGGGCAAGATGCCGCCGGTGATAACGAGCGCGACCGAGGTCGGTCGCGAGCGGTCCGAGGAGCTCTTCGAGGCCGCCTATCGTGAGCACGCGCGACGCGCTGCGCGCACCCTCGCCACCTGAAGCCTGGACACATTCACCTTTGTCGGCGTAACGACGAAGCAGTCCGCGGCAACGCGGCTGTTTCCCGCCTGGGCGCATGAGCTCGGCCTGAGCGACGTTCGCCTGGTCGGCTGCGACCTGCCGGTTCACGCCGATAGCGGCCGGTATCGAGACGTCGTCGAGCGAATCAAGAGCGATGCACACGCGCGTGGCGCCCTCGTCACGACGCACAAGATCGACCTCTTCGAGGCGTGCCGCGACCTCTTCGACGGGATCGATGAGAACGCTGAGCTGTGCGGTGAAACTTCGTGCCTGTCGAAGCGCGGCGGCCTCCTGTATGCGCGAGCGACAGATCCAATAACCGCCGGGCGATCGCTCGATGAATTTCTGGCGGCAGATCACTGGCGAACGACGGCCGGAGAGGTCCTTTGCCTCGGGGCCGGAGGATCGGCGACGGCGATCACCGTTCACCTGCTCCGGCGGGCAGCGGATGGCGTGGGGCCGGCTCGCATCGCCGTCGTCAATCGAAGCCCAGGCCGGCTCGAGGCCCTACGCGCGATTCATGCCCGTCTCAATGTCGCGACCAGGGTCGACTACATCGAAAACACAGACCCAAGGGTCAACGACCGGCTCGTGCGCGACCTACCGGCAGGTTCGATGGTGATCAACGCCACG
>DASVEP010000063.1:0-3304 GCA_036380475.1 Candidatus Dormiibacterota bacterium | reverse complement strand
TTCGTGCGCGGCATGGCGCGAGGCGCCGGCTCGGCCGCTGCAGTGGCGAGCCCTACCTTTCAGCTCGTGCGCATCTATCGCGGCCGCCTGCAGCTCGCTCACGTCGACCTCTACAGACTGGACGGCGGCGACGGGCTGGGCGACCTCGGTCTCGAGGAGCTGCTCGATGGCGGAGCCGTCGTCGTCGAATGGGGCGAGCGACTCGACAACCGAGAGGCCGCCCTGGTCACAATCGAGCACCTCGGCGGTGATCGGCGGCTCGTGCGCCTGGAAAGTGACCTACGTCGCTGACGCTGGTGATCGATACGTCCTCGGCGCGGTCGGCGCTCGCGCTGATCGACGACCAGCGCGTGATGCGCGAAGAGACCGACCTGTCCGGGCCGGCATTCGACCTACCCGCGCGGTATCGGGCGCTGGCGAAGGGCGACAGCATCGGGCGGGTCGCAGTCGCGACTGGACCGGGCTCGTTTACCGGCCTGCGGGTCGGCGTGTCCTTCGGCCTCGGCCTTGCGATGGGCCTGCGCGTCCCCATAGTGCCGATCTCCACGCTCGGCATCCAGGCCGCTCGGGCCGATGAGCCGGTGCTGGCGGTCGCCGAAGCTGGGCGCGGCCGGGTCTATCACCTCGCGCCCGGCGGCCCGGCAGGAGTTGCGGAGCCGGCGGAGCTCCCGCGCGGCTGGCCGGTTGTCGGCTGGCTGCGGCCGATAACGCAGCAAGCACTGGAGGCGGCGGGGCTGCGGCTGAAAGACGAGGGAGAGCTGAGCACGTTCGGGACGGGGGCGGCGCGATTGCTGGAATCGGCAGTTGAAGTGGCCTATGGTAGTCTCAAACTCGAGTACATGCAGTCCTTTTCCGCTCGCGGTTCGGCCCCGTAAATGGTTCAACTTCGCCAGCAGCTGGCGCTGGAGATGATGCGCGAGGCTGACATCGCGACGGTGCAGGAGATCGAGCGCGAGATCTTCGCCACCCCGTGGCCGCGCAACGCGTACTACCACGAGCTTGCCTCACGCTCGAGCGCTCATTACGTGGTGCTGCGCCAGGAGGGAATCGTCGAACGGCCGGCCACACCGATGTCATCAGAGCTCGACCCCACGATCGTGGGCTACGGCGGGATGTGGCGCATGTACGACGAGGCCCACGTGACGACGATCGGCGTCCGGCGCGAGCTTCACCATCGCGGCTACGGCCGCATCCTGTTCGCAGGGCTTATCCAGTCGGCCTACGACATGGGCGCCAAGTGGGTGACCCTCGAAGTGCGAACCTCGAATGAGAACGCCATGCACATGTATGAGGCGTTCAGCTTCAAGGTGATCGGCCGGCGCAAGGGTTACTACACGGACAACGGCGAGGACGCGATCGTGATGTGGTCCGACTCCATTCATTCGCCGCGATTCCGGCGCGCCTACGAGGCCAACCTGGAGCGAATCGACGCCGAGGTCCGCGGCCTCCGCCGAGAGTTGTTGACGAAGGGCGAGCAGCAGTAGCAGACGGACTCGTCCTCGGAATCGAGACCAGCTGCGACGAGACTTCAGTCGCCCTGGTTGATGGCGGCCGCCGGGTGCTGGCCAGCGTCATCCATTCACAGATCGACCTGCACAAAGAGTTCGGTGGCGTCGTCCCTGAGCTGGCCGCACGCGATCATCTGGAGAAGCTGCCTCGCCTGCTCGACCTCGCGTTCGACGGTTCGGGCGCGACGCCTGATGACGTCGGCAGCATCGCAGTCACCCGCGGTCCCGGCCTGGCCGGCTGCCTGCTCGTGGGCGTTGGCGTCGCCGAGGGGTTGGGCGCGTCGTGGTCGCGCCCTGTCACCGGCGTCAACCATCTGTGGGGGCACATATACGCCGCGATGCTGACCCGGCCCGACCTGGAGCCGCCGCTCCTCGGACTGGTGGTGAGCGGCGCCCACTCCGATCTGGTACGCATGCCGGCACACGGCCGGTTCGAGGTGATCGGACGGACGCGAGACGATGCGGCGGGCGAGGCTTTCGACAAGGCGGCGCGCATGCTTGGCCTCGGTTACCCGGGCGGGCCTGCGCTCGACCGCGTGGCCAGGACAGGTGACAGGCGTCGCCAGCCGCTACCGAAGCCATCGCTGCCGGGCCTGGAATACAGCTTCAGCGGGCTGAAGACGGCGTTGCTGTACCGGCTCCGCGACCTCGGCCAGTCGGCCGGGCCGGAGGAGAAGGCTGACCTGGCTGCCGCGTTCGAGCACTCGGTGGTCGAGTCGCTGCTCGAGAAGCTGGATGCGGCGCTTTCGAGCGCCCCCGTCTCGGAGGTCGTGGTCGCCGGCGGGGTGGCGGCCAACACGCTGCTCCGGCGCCGCGCGGCCGAGGTGGTGGCGGGCCGGGCTCGGCTGACGATGCCCTCGCTCGAGCTATGCACCGACAACGCGGCCATGATCGCTGCGGCCGGCTATTTCACCTCCCCGCCTCGGGGGGAGGTGGCGCGGAGCGCCGGTGGGGAGGTGCAACCTTCAATAGCCGTCGACCCTTCTCTAGGATGGGATTGATGGGTGTAAAGGGCTGGGCGGTCGTGTTTCGAGGCGAGCGCCTGAAAGCCGACCTGGTGGCAGCGGCGCTGGAGGCCAACGGGGTCCGTGTGGAGGTCTTCGGCGACCACGCCTACTCGGCGGCGATGAACTTCAGCGAGGCGAGGATCATGGTCCCGGACGACGAGGCGGCCCGAGCCCTGGAACTGATCCGCCAGGCCGAGGACAAACCGACCGCCGAGGTTTAGCGCCCGCCACCCGGCGGGTAGTACAATTGGCAGTCGATCCAGCCGAGTGCTAAGCGCTCGCGCCGGGGGAGTGCTAACTACACCAAATTCACCTGGAGGGGTTGTACATGAATCTGAGACCGCTAGGCGACCGCGTCGTGGTCAAGCCGTCGGAGAAGGAAGAGAAGACAAAGAGCGGGATCGTTCTTCCGGACACCGCCAAAGAGAAGCCTCAGGAGGGCACCGTCGAGGCAGTGGGCACGGGAAGACTCCTGGACAACGGCACCAAGGTGCCGATGGAGCTCAAGGTCGGCGACAAGGTGCTTTACGCCAAGTACGCCGGTAACGAATTCAAGATCGACGAAATCGAGTACCTGATCGTGTCCGAGAAGGACGTGCTCGCCGTCGTCGCATCCAACGGCAAGTCGAAGAAGTAAATAAGGCAAGAGGGAAAGGTATATATGGCAAAGACAGTCACATTCGACGTAGACGCAAGACAGGCCCTTAAGAAGGGCATCGACACCGTCGCTCAGGCCGTGCGCATCACGCTCGGACCGAAGGGACGGAACGTAGTCCTCGAGAAGAAGTT
>DASVEP010000062.1:0-2415 GCA_036380475.1 Candidatus Dormiibacterota bacterium | reverse complement strand
GCGTGCTTCCCGTATTTGGCCGCTTTGATCTGCCCGGACGGGGCGATCAGAAAGTCGGCGGGTAGGCCGATTGGGCCTCCCGCAAGCCGCAAGCCAAAATGGCCATGTGCCACCCCGCGCATGGCGGCGCCCAGGGCCTTGCGGCTCAGGAACCCAAGCGATGCTTCCACGCCAAATTCCTTGTAGAGCGCCTTCTTCGGATCGCCAACCAGCACGAATGGAACATCCTTCTGGTACGACCGGATCGACTTGGCGGAGGAGTGAAAGACGATCACCTCTTTGATGCCCGCCGCCTCGATCTCGTGAGCACGCCCGCGCATCTCAGCAATGTGGGTGTTGCAGATGGGGCAGTCCACGAAGCGCCGGAATTGCAGATGGACGAGACGGTTGGGGTCGGCGAGCTTGATCGGCTTGCCGGTGACGGACTCCAGTGTTGTAGCCGGAACGGTATCGCCTGGTTTGAATTTGGTCATGGGATGGCCTCCTGTGAAAAGTGGTTTGCGCAATCCGGAAGGGAAGAGCTGTTCGCCGTCGCTTCCGCCTACACGTGTAGACACCGGATCCCCGGCGAATTGGCTGGCCGTCCGACCGCCTAAATTTGGTCCCGCTCGGTGTCAGTACTGTTGTGGGCGTGTCCGCAGCGAAATGGCGCCGTATGGCTGAGGACGGTGGCCCGGAGGGGGACCTGCTTGGTCGTGCCCGCGCTGGGGACGACCTTGCGTTCGAGGAGCTGGTCCGTCCCTATCACCGGGAGCTGCAGGCGCACTGCTATCGGATCCTGGGATCCGTCGCCGATGCTGAAGATGCCTTCCAGGAGTCGCTCACCGCTGCGTGGAAGGGACTGGCGGGATTCGAGGGTCGAGCGTCCTTCCGCACGTGGCTGTACAGAGTCGCCAGCGGCCGCAGCTTGAATATGGTGCGCGCCAGCAGGCGGTCAGCAGCGAGTCCGACTCTGATTGATCTGGAGCCGCCAGAGCCCACTCGATCGGGTGAGGTTCTCTGGCTAGAACCGTATCCCGATGCGATGCTCGCCGAGGTCGCTGACACGACGGCGGGACCGGAGGCGCGCTATGAGCAACGGGAAAGCATTTCGCTGGCTTTCATCGCCGCCCTGCAACTGCTGCCACCGCGCCAGCGTGCTGCCCTGATCTTGACTGAGGTCTTGGACTTCTCGGCGCGCGACGTCGCCGACATGCTCGACACAACTGAGCACGCGATTTACGGTGCAGTCAAGCGGGCGCGCGCCACGCTCGCACGCCAGCTGCCGGAAGCGGAGCCGCCGCCACTGCCGAACTCATTGAATGAAAGGAAGGTCCTTGACCGATTGGTTCGTGCCTGGGAGGAGTGCGACACGAACGCGTTGGTGGCGCTACTGACTGATGACGCGTGGTTGCGGATGCCACCGAATCCTCTCGAATACCAGGGCAAGGCGACGGTCGAACGGTGGTTTGCGACGATTGCCTTTAATGAGGGCCGACGCTTCCGGCTCGTCCCTACTCGTGCAAATGGACAAGCCGCTTTCGGTGTCTACCTCTTCAGCCCCATAAGTCGCGTGGCCCACGCGTTCGGCCTGATCGTGGTGACCCTGGCCGGCGATCGGGTCAGCGCAATCACGGCATTTGAGAGCGGCGTGATGGCACGATTCGGCCTCCCGCGATCAGTCGCAGCAGACTGATCCTCAGAAGCAGCTCACCTTCCACGCGCTAACCGGTCCGCTCGAGAATCATCACTGGAATCTTCCGCGAGGTGTGCCGCTCGTATTCCCCAAAACCGGGCGCGATCGCGACGCGCTCGGCGTAGATGCGATCCCGTTCCTTGCCTTCCGCCTCGTGAGCCCTCACCTCGAACAGCGCCCCAGAACCGTTGTGCGTTCTGTTGGTCGCGGTCGACGGACACAAACGCGACGCGCCGTTTGGGTTCCGTCTTCACGAAGTTTCGATCAGCTTAGACCTGAGCCGCGGACAGGCCTCCTAGCCTCTCGGTGGCCGCGCGGACGTTGGTGAGGAAGCGCTCGACCGCAGCCTGAGCGGCCGGCTCGGTGGCGTGCTCGGGAAGGTCCCGCAGCAGGTTGAGCCGGCTGCGGGCCACCCACGCCGACAGGTCGGACTCGCGCAGCCAGCGGCTCTCAGACCGCCAGGTGCGGGACATCATTCCTGGCCAGTTCTCGATGCTGCTTGGGTAGGGGTTGGGCGGGCACAGCCGGTTCTTGTCCGCGTCTTCATCGCGGTGGGCCTCGACGAAAGCGATGAGCGCCGCGTTGAAGCAAGGCGATAGGTGCCGCACCTGCTGGAGCACGATTTTGCCCGGCTGAAAGATGGGGGTTCCTGGGGCGTTGTTCAGGCCGAGAGCGGTGCAGTCGATGTGCACAACCTCCGGTCGGGTCGCGGCCTCCCCGCGATCGAGCAGGAGGCGGTC
>DASVEP010000061.1:0-47145 GCA_036380475.1 Candidatus Dormiibacterota bacterium | reverse complement strand
GCGCAGCGCGGAAGAGGCGGTCCGCGACGCGATGCTCCATGGAACCCCCGGTCAACGCAAGGCGCTGCTCAAAGAACTCATCGTCGAGGTGAGGGTCGAGAGCCGTGACAGCATCATCCCGACCTTCCGGCTTCCGTCGACTCCGGTTCGCGTTACGGAAGCCATGGTGGGCCGCGGTGGACTCGAACCACCTACCTCCGCGTTATCAGCACGGCGCTCTGCCAGTTGAGCTAGCGGCCCATGGTCTCCGCAAGCGTATCGCCCCCCAGCGAAACGGACGAAGCGGAACTCTACCATGGGCACCCACCCGCGCTCAGCGGCGGCGCCTGAGGGTGGGCGGAGCCTTGAATTGGCCCCGCCCTGCACTGCCTCGGCTACATCGCGGCGAATGTTTCGTAGACCGAGATCTTGGCTCCGGACTTGAGAACCGGGCACCCCTTGGCGAGCTCGACCGCCTGGTTGAGCGAGTCCGCCTTCAGGATCGAGTAGCCGTTGGCCGGCGTGCCGACGGCCCCGTCATGAACGGATCCATCGCTCGCGATGTTTTTGGATTGGCTGATCGGGTTGCCAGGGTCGACGACCGCCGGTCCCAGCTTCCCGAACCACGCACCCCATGCCTCGAGCACGCTCTTCCGCTCCGCTTCGGTTGCGGGCATCCCGCTGCCACCCGTGTAAACGAGTAGGAAATTCGCCATCTGCCTCTCCTTGTCGATGTTTCTCGGCCGGCCAACCCCTGGCCATAACCTGTCAACACGACGAACTGACCTGGCGAAAATCGACGACTGAGAGTCCGGTCGCTTACGAGGAGCGGACTAGCAGCCCACCCAGCCGATGAGTTGCTGGACCTTGATCCGGTCGAGACCCCTCACGATGCCATTGCTGCCAAGGCGGAGCATGGGGATGCTCTCACCATCGAGGTCTTCCCATTCGCGCCGCGCGGCCGGGTCGCTGTTGACCGACCGGTACTCGAACTCGACCCCCATCTCGTTCAGCAGGTCGACCATCGCGGCAGATTCGCGCGAGCCGTCGGCGCCGTAAAGAACGGCGTCTGTCGCGCTGCGTCTGCCATTGAGCCCATTCATAACCCCTCACGCTAGCCTCCGTCCAGCCATAAAGCCAATCGATTGTTCTGATCGCAGGCATAAGAAGATTCGATGACCAATTTTCGGAAGCGGGCCACAATGGCAGGCAGCAGCCACGAAGCGGGGTCCGGTGGGCTGTGAGATTTGGCAGGGGCGGAAGGATTCGAACCCTCGGCCCTCGGTTTTGGAGACCGATGCTCTGACCAGACTGAGCTACGCCCCTACCGGCCGAAGGCAAGGTTAGCATCGTCCGATGCCCGCCCTCGTCGAGCCGCGGTGAGCGATCCGGCAAACCTCCCGGTAGTGGTCGTCGGCGATGTCCACGGCGATCTCGAACGCCTCTTCGCAGGGCTCAAGCCATATCCGGCCGATCAATGGCACACCGTCTTCGTCGGCGACCTCGTCGACTACGGGATGTTCGGGGTCGGCGCCCTGCGATACGCGCGCGATCGCGCCAACACCACGGTGCTGCTCGGCAACCACGAGGTCGCCATGTTGTGGGCCCTCAGAGACCAGGCGCGTATCGGCTTCTGGATCTCGATAGGTGGACATCAACACGACCTCGATGAACTGCGACGCGATGTCCCCCTGCAGTCATGGCTCCGAGAGCGGCCTGCGCTGGTGCGACTCCACGACGAAACGCTTGCCCAGCACTGCGGCCACGACGGGTATGCACGCTGGGCGGGACCTGAAGCGGTCGACAGGATCGGTTCGATCAACTCTCGCGCGCGCGATCTATTGATGCACGGGGGCGAGCAGGAGCTCTGGGACGTGCTCAGCGCGCGAAACGTCTTCGACCAACAGCCATTGCGGCTACAGAAATGGCTGGAAGCTATGAATTGTCGCCGAGTCGTGTTCGGGCACACGCCGCACAACAATCCGAAGCCCGCTGTGTATCACGGGGGCAAGGCAATCAACTTCGATGGAGTCTTAAGTAGATCGCATCGAAAATATCGCCGCATCTCGCCGATTGGCGCATCCGTCGCGCCACTGGACGTCCTAAGCTAGACCTGCATGCCCGAAGTGCTGACGCAGACCAGGCCGGCTGCCACAAGCAGTTCCGGCAAGGCCATGATCAGCTCCGCGCGTATCGCGCGTCGCGTGCGCCGGCTCGGCCGTCAGATCTCCGAGGCGTATGCCGACATCGAGACTCCGCTTGTGATGCTCGTCGTCCTCAAAGGCGCGACTGTGTTCGCTGCGGACCTGCTGCGAAGCCTGAGCGTTCCCGCAGAGCTCGAGTTCGTGCGCGCGGCGAGCTATGGCGGCGGAACCGCAAGCAGCGGAAGGGTGAGGCTTGCTCACATGGTCGACGGCACGTTCGCCGACCGTCACGTTCTGCTCGTCGAGGACATCGTCGACTCGGGACGTACGGCCGAGGCGGTCACGAAAGTGGTCCGGCAGATGAAGCCTGCATCGCTGCGGCTCGCGGCCTTGCTCGACCGGCCCGCGCGACGCGTGGTCAGCATAAAGATCGATTTCCGAGGCTTCGCCATTCCCGACCGCTTCGTCATCGGTTACGGTCTCGACTACGCGGGCCTCTACCGTGAACTCCCCGACATCCACTCGCTCGGTTAGACCAAACCTCTAGGCGATCGCCGCCGGGCGGCAAACCTTGCACGGCCGGAACCCAGCCGCGCGCGCGCTGGCCTCGTCGTGCAGCCAGACGATGTTCTTCTCCAGCGCGTGCCGGCCGGTGTAGCAGGTCGGGAAGCAGAAGATCTTGGTCGTGCGCACACCCTGGTAGCGGTATCCGGACCGCGCCATCTCCTGGAGCCGGCTCAACCGCACCCCCTCCATGGTGAGGATCGCCTTCTTGGCCTCCGGCCCGCCGCCGCCGTAGTTGCCGACGTGGCCGTCGGTCCGCACCACCCGATGACAGGGGATGAAGTAGGGAATCGGGTTGTTCGCGAGGGCTGTGCCGACCGCGCGCACTGCGGCCGGGCGGCCGATCTCGCGCGCGACCCAACCATAGGGCCGCACCTCGCCCCTGGGAATCTCGCGAGTTTTGCGGAGCACATCCTGCTCGAACGGGGTCAGGCCCCGCAGGTCGAACCGCATTCGGCGCTTGCCGCTGAGCTCGTCCTTGATCTTGTCGGCCAGGTCCGCGGGCGCCTCAGCAGGCAGCAGATGCCTGCCGACCTCGCGTCGGAAGTATTCCTCGAACTCTTTCGCTGAGCGCGAGCGGGCGGCCGCCGATACGCCGAGCCTGTTCCACGCCACGAACACGTCGCCCAGTACAGTCTCAAACCGCGCGTACGAGTCAGCCATGCCCACCTGCGCGAGCACACGATCGGCGAAGCCCGGGGGCGCCTTGACAGCGCCGAGTCTTTTCAGGTCAGTCGTCAACGCGATCATCGTTGTCTCCTCTGAGTAATTTGAGTCCGCGGTGGACGTTGGCCTTGACCGTGCCCACCGGCTGGCCGAGCGCCTCGGCCACTTCCGCGTACGACAGCTCGCGAACGTGCCGGAGAACGACAGCTTCTCGATATCGAATCGGCAGGTCGGCGACGCGCGTCGCCAATTCATCGAGCTGCATCCGCTCCATCGCCTGCGCTTCGGGTCCGCGCGAGTGGTCCCGTTCACTGCCATTCAGCTCGACCAGGCGCGGGTGCACGCCGCGCACGCGGTTCCTCACGACGTTGACGGCGATCCGATGCAGCCAGGCCCGCTCCTTCAGGTCGCGCACGCGCTCCGGCGAATAGGTGCAGAGGGCGCGATAGGCGCGGAAGAAAGTGTCTTGCGCCACTTCCTCGGCGTCGTGGCGGTTGCCGGTCATCGCCAGGCTCGCGGCGAAGACACGGTCCTTGTGCTCATGCACCATCCGCTCGAAGAGGTGGTCTACGCCCTCCATCACACTCCTAGAACACGACTAGTACTGATCGCGTTGCAAATTGACCCTCCCCACTCCGGCTGCGCCCTGGGGCGTGGCCGGAGCCCCCCACAGGGTGGGGAGCCCAGTGGAACCATGATGCCCCGCCGGTTGTAATAGGTGCGTCCGATGGAGGGCCGACCAACGGATGGCGAATTGTTCACGCGCGCACAGCGCGGAGACCAGGCCGCCTACGAGGAAATCGTGCAGCGCTACCAGCAAGTCGCTTTTCGAACGGCGTACATCATCACAGGCTCGTCGGCTGACGCCGAGGACGCCGCGCAGGAGGGATTCGTGAAGGCGTTCCGGGCATTGTCGACCTTCCGCACCGGGGCGGAGCCGCGGCCCTGGCTGCTGCGGATCGTCGCCAACGAGGCTCGCAATCGTGTGCGTTCCGCAGGCCGCCGCCACCAGCTCGAGCTGCGTGTGGTGGAGCGCTTCCGCCCGGGGGATGCGGCCCCATCCCCCGAGGCGGCGGCCGTAGCCGCCGAGGACAGCCGGTGGCTGCTCGGGCTCGTCAACGAGCTGAGCGAAGAGGACCGCCTCGTGATCAGCAGCCGTTATCTCCTCGAGCTCAACGGCGAGGAGACTGCGGCGGCGCTGGGCATTCCAGAAGGCACCGTCAAGTCGCGCCTTTCCAGAGCCCTGGCGCGGCTGCGACAACGCGTCGAGGAGGCTGGCCGTGGCTGAGCACCTGGAGATAGAGGCGCGCCTGTCCCTCTTGCAGGCCGAAATCGCTTGGCCCGTTACGCCGCAAATGGCCGCATTGGTTGGCGCGCGCATCAGAGGCCCGGTGGTCGTACGGCGCCCCTGGTTCCAGAGCCGCTGGGCCCTTGCGGCCGCCGCAGTCGCTGTGGTGGCGGCAGGTCTCCTCGCGTACACGCCGTCCCGCGAGGCGATCGCAGGCTGGGTCAACCTCCACACGATCATCACTCGTGTCAACCATCTCCCAACGCCGTCGCCGCAGCCGCCGGGACCGGTGGGCAAGCGGCTCGGCCTGGGCGAGCCGACGACCCTGAGCGACGCTCAGAGCAAAGTCGCGTGGAAGATCGTCGTGCCTGCGTCACTCGGGCTGCCGGACGAGGTATATGTGCAGCTGCCGCCGCTCGGCCCCCCGCAAGGCGAGGTGACGCTCGTCTACAAGGCGCGTCCTGGCATGAAGGCCTCGGCCCAGACAGGTGTGGCCGTGCTCATCACCGAGGCGTACGGCAAGGTGGACGCGAACTTCTTCGGGAAGATGTTGGGAACGGACGCCACCCTGGAAGACGTGACTGTGAACGGCCACCCGGGGTACTGGATCTCAGGAGCGCCGCACGGCTTCTTCTTCACAGACGCTGATGGCAATTTCCGGAACGAGACCTTCCGGCTGGCCACGAACACGCTCATCTTCGACGACAACGGAGTCCTCGTGCGCATCGAAGGTGATCTCACCAAAGCTCAGGCGCTGGACATCGCGAACTCCCTCTCCTAAGCGGGAACCTGCCTCCCTGGAGCGGTGTATGGGAGGCGAGGTGAAGAGCATGCGAGCTTTGGTGTTGGCGATCGGAGCCCTGGCTTTGGCGGCAGCCTGCGGAGGTATTCCCGGCGGCCAGGTCAGCTCCGGCGGCTACAAGCTGTACGAAGCCGCATCCAAGGGTGAGTCACAGCAGCTCTCGGTGATCGATTCGCGCTCCCATGCCGTCGAGCGCAACCTGCCGTTGGGCACGCCCTCGGCAAACTGGTCGCATCTCTACTCGGCGAACGGCAACGTCCTCTTGGATCTCGACCCGCAGACCGGGAAGGTCCTCCACCAGCTGCCGCTGCCGGGTAACTACAAGCTGCCCTCGGCGACCATCTCAGGCGTTCCGGGAGGCCTCTCGCCGAACGGGCACTGGCTGGTCCTCGAGTCGTTCGACGCGACAGCCAACGGCATGGCGACCGCGAGCCATTTCGTCATCGTTGACACCACCTACGTGAGCAAGCCCCAGCGTTTCGACCTGAGTGGTTACTTTCAGTTCGACGCCATCAACAACGGCGGCGGCCGGGTTTACCTCATCCAGTACGTGTCGAACAAGGCTTACTACGTGCGGTTCTTCGATGTCCCTGCGGGTTCGCTTGACCCGACGATCGTGTTCGACAAGAGCGACGGCTCGGCTGCCATGGCAGGGGCAAGGCTGTCGGGCGTCGCATCGCCCGATGGACAGTGGCTATACAGCGTCTACGTCCGCCCGGACAAGAGCGCCTTCATCCACGCGCTGAGCCTCGAAAACCCGATCGCATTCTGCATCGACCTGCCCGGGTCCGGATACAACACCAACCCCGACGAGTTCCGCTGGGCGCTGGCGATGAACGCGGCGGGGACGCACCTCTATGCGGCGAATGGAGCGATCGGAGTGCTGGCCGACATCGGCCTCGACAACGGCCCGAACACTCAACCCCGCATAGTGCAAATCGCCACCGGGCAGGCTTCGAGCATCCCGGTTCACGACGCACAGCCCAATGAGCTGGGCGGCGGTTCGGCGGCCATGACTCCCGACGGGCGAACCCTAGTCATCGGCGGCAAGACCGGCCTTGTCTGGATCGACGCGGCATCGTTGACGGCGATAGATCGTCAGCTTTCGACCTGGAGGGTGTGGAGCATCGCCATGAGCCCCGACGGCAAGACGCTCTACGCGATTGACGACGCCGGCATGATCGCGGAAGTGCAGGTGGCGGGGGCCCACCAGGCCACGACGTTTGGCGGAGCCGAAGGGCAGCCGCTGGCCCTGATCAGGGTGGCTGGGATCCCTTCCTAGCGGTCTCGTAACCTCGGCAGCGGAGTACTGGCAGGCGCGGGTACCGCGGAAAAGACGGGTCGGTCCGCGACAGCTCGCACATCCAGAACGTGCTGCGCTTTGCCGGGATCGTTCGCGAGTGCGCGCAGGAGGCGCACAGCCCTACCTCCATGCTTCCATCCTCGGCGGCTCCGGCGAAGGATCATCCAGGTAAGCGTCATAACACGACATACGATCGGGACCGTCCGTCAGATCATCGCCAGCGAGGCGTAAAGCCTTTGTAAATCACTCGGCCAATTATTTGGGCATGTTGCTCAGGGCATCCACCAGGCGTTTGAACGAACCGCTGACGCCGTAGCGCGTTCCCAGCGCCTCGACCTTCTTGGGATCGTCCGGATACTTAGCCCTCCGGCCTCGGGGAACTTCGATCTTCAGGTCCGCCACCGGCGGCACCACGCGCCTCGCCTTGTCCAGGTACTCCGCATCGGCGGCGCGGAAAATGCCGGCATCGAGCATCGCCTGCACCGAACCGTAGCGGCGCACCAGGTCCGCCGCCTTCTTGGCGCCCACGCCCGCCACACCGGGGAGCCCGTCGGAAGGATCGCCGCGTAGGATCGCGAAATCGGCGTATGCGCGTCCAGGTATCGAGTAGCGGCGCGCCACTTCGTCCTCATCGACGACGGCAAGTCCGGCTTTCTCCGGGTAGAGCACGACGATCTCACGGTTGCGGATCAGGGTGAAAAGGTCGCGGTCTCCGCTGGCGATCTCAATCGGCCGCTCGACCTTCGCCGCGAGAGTGGCGATGATGTCCTCGGCCTCGTAGTCATCCAATCCGACGGCGTCCACGCCCACGGCTGCGAGGCATTCCATGATCACAGGCATCTGCGGCTCCAGCAACGGAGGCACGGGCTCCGCCGTGCGGTGCTCCTTGTAACTGGGCAGCAGATCGACCCGCCAATCGGGCCGCCAATCCTCGTCGGTGGTCACCGCGACGTGTTTCGGTTTGCGTTCGTTCGTAAGGCTTGCGAGGCGGTCGAGGAAGCCGCGCACAGCGTTGATCAGGGTTCCGTCTGGCGCGCGGTTGGTCTGGGGGACGCCGTAGAAAGCGCGAAAGATCATGCTCGAGCCATCCACCAGCAGCCACTCCGGCAAGGTCGAATCATGGTAAGACCCTTCTGGTGCAGACTGCCCGCCCCGTGGCGCTGATTGCAGTGGTCGTTCTGGCCACGATCGCGTGTTCGAATTCAAATGGAAGCTCGACGGCGTCAGGGGGCCGGGTGAGCTCGCCCGCACTGCGAAACGCGGCAGACTCCAAAGCGGCCGACCTCAGGGTTCGCCTCGACCTTCTGCTTGGCGAGCACGTGATGGTGATCGCTAAGAGCTCTCTGGCGGCGACCGCCAACCGCTCCGATGAGTACGTCGGCTACGGGAACCTTCTGATCCTCAACGCCGCCGACCTCAGCGCTGTGATGACATCAGCGTTCGGAACGAGCGCGGCAGCGACCTTCGACCAGATCTGGGCCGAGCAGAACAATTACTTCGTCGACTACACCGTCGGCCTGGTCAGCCACAACGCAAACAAGTCGAACGGCGCATCGTCGGGGCTCGTCAACGGATTCGTGCCCAAGTTCTCCCAGTACATGTCCTCGATGAGCTCGATTCCTCTCGATCCCATCACGCTTCTCATGACCGAGCAGGTCCTCGAGACGAAGGCGATCATCGACGATCAGGCCGCGCTGAACAATCCCAAGATGTTCGCCGACCTTCACCGCGCCTACGCGCAGGCGTCGCGGATCGGCGACGCGCTGGCCGATGCGATTGCAGGAAAGTTTCCAGACAAATTTCCGGGCGATCCGGCAAGCAAGGCAGTCGATTTCCGAGCGTCGCTCGATTCCCTGCTCGAGGAGCATTCGTATCTGGCGAGCATGACCACCAGCGCCATCGCCGCAGGCCGCAACACCGAGCAGGCGGCCGCTCTTTCCGTGCTGGCCGCGAACGCCGACTCGCTGGGCACGCTTTTCAGCCAGATTTTGGGGACCGACATTGGGACTAGGTTCGACCAGGTCTGGGGTGCGCGTGATGCGGAGCTGGTGGTTTACGCCGGAGCCGCGGATGCGGCGAGCAGGCAGGACGCGCAAGACAGCCTCATGAATTCATTCGTGGCGCAATTCGCGAGCCTGGTTCACGACTCGACCGACCTCGCCGAAAGCGCCATCTCGAACGCCGCGCGGAGCCAGATTGCCGACATGATCCGGGTCGTCGACGACCAGCGATCCAGGTCGGCCACATTGGTCGCCGCCGACGATCACACCGCTGCAGCCGCCACAAATCCTGTCGGCGACCTCATCGCCACGTCCGCGGTGGCGAAGCTGACCTCGAAGTTCAGCTAGCCAGAGATGCCTGGATGATCTCGAGGCCGGTGGCCGCATCCTGGGAATCGAGCACCAGCGGCGGGCACAGGCGGACTGCGCGAGAGCCGGCGGTGAGCAGCAGCAGCCCGCGCTCGAACGCCGACTGCACGAGCTGCGATGCGTGCTCCGCGGTCTTTAGCTCGAGCGCCACCATCAATCCAAGGCCGCGGACATCGGTGATCTCGTCATGTGTCGCCGCTATCTCGCGCAGGCCGTCCTGGAGCTGTGCCCCAACCTTGGCCGCATTCTCGATCAGGCCTTCCTCGAGGAGGTCCAGCGTGACCAGGGCCGCCGCGCAGGCCAGCGGGTTGCCGCCGAACGTGCTCCCGTGCGAGCCCGGCGGCCAACTCATCTGCTCGGCACGGGCGATGAATGCACCCAGCGGCAGGCCGGACGCGATCCCTTTGGCCAGGCACACGATGTCCGGCTCGACGTCCCAGTGCTCCACCGCCAGCAGGTGTCCGGTCCGGCCCATGCCCGACTGCACCTCATCCGCGACCAACAGGATTCCGTTCTTGGCGGTCAGCTCGCGAAGGCGAGGCAGGAAGTCATCGGGCGGGACGAGATAACCGCCCTCACCCTGGATGGGCTCGACGAACACAGCGGCCACGCTCTCGGCCGGCGCGACGGTGCCGAACAGCTCCTCGATATGGGCCAGGCTGTCGTCAGTCGTCACCCCTCGCGCGGCGGACGGATACGGCGCATGAAACACCGATGACAGCAGCGGGGCGAAGCGCCGGCGCTGGCTGGCTTTTGACGCGGTCAGGGAGAGCGCGCCGAATGTCCGGCCGTGGAAGCCGCCTATGAATGCGATGTAGCTCGGCCTTCCGGTCGCATAGCGGGCCAGCTTCATCGCTCCCTCGATCGCTTCGGCTCCCGAGTTGGTGAAGAAGACCTTCGCCGGCGTGCCCGGCAGGATCTTCGCCTCGAGACGCTCGGCCAGCTCGATCTCGGAGCGGTAGTAGAAATCGGTGCCCGACATGTGCAGGAACCGTCTCGCCTGCTCCTCGATGGCGGCCACGACGCGAGGGTGGGAGTGGCCGGTGGTCACGACCGCGATGCCCGCCGTGAAGTCCAGGAAAGTATTGCCGTCGACGTCCGTCACCCAGCAGCCCTCGCCGCGTTCCATCACGAACGGGTAGGCGCGGGTGAAGCTTGGGGACATCGCCTTGGCGTCGCGAGCGATGAGCTCGGCGGCCCTGGGGCCGGGGAGCGGGGTGCGTATCGACGGGCGGCGCTCAGCAAGCATGCCCGCGGACAATATCAGCGTGGTCAGGCTTACGGAGCGTCAAGTGCGCATCATCAATGGACGGCACTTCGCCACCGTGGCGACTCTGCTGCCCGACGGGAGCCCAGAGGCGACCGTCGTCTGGATCGAGACCGACGGCGACTACGTCTATTTCAACACCGCATTTCCGCGCCTGAAGGCTCTCAATCTGAAGCGAGACAACCGAGTCGCGATCACTGTGTTCGATCCGGCGCGCCCTTACCGCGATGTGGTGGCGATCCGTGGCCGAGCCGAGCTGATCATGGAGGGCGCAGACGAGCACATCGACAAGCTCTCTCGCCTTTACACGGGCCGGAAGTTCAAGGGCTACCGTCCCGACCGGCAGCGGGTGATCGTCAAGGTGACCCCGGAAAGGATTCACATGCAATGATCATCGAGTGATGGCCAAGGCAACCCGAGCTGTCAGTGTCCGCGCCGCCACCCACGACGACCTGCGCGCCATCGTCGGCATCTACAACTGGGCCGTCAACCAGACCTTCGCGACCATCGACTCCGAGCCGCTCGACACCGAAGAGGCGGCCCACTGGTGGGAAGCGCATGGCAAGCGATCCAAGCTGCTGGTCGCCACCGACGACAGCGGTGTGATCGGCTGGGCGCGCCTTTTCCCGTGGAACCAGCGCGGGTTCGACGTGGTGGAGGACCTCGTTTACGTGGAGCCAGTCCATCACGGACGCGGCGTCGGAAAGGCTCTGCTCACCGAGCTGATCAAGGAGGCCAAGGGCCTCGGTTACCGCACCATCGTCGCCACAATCGCGACCGACAACCGATCAGGCCTGCAGCTGCATTCGAGGCTGGGGTTTGAAGCAGTCGGCACGATCCGCAACGCCGCGCACAAATTCGATCGCTGGATGGACATCACGCTCGTTCAGCGCTCGCTGGACGACTAGGGAATAAAGATCGGCCTTCCCGTCGCATAGGGCGGCGGATAGACGATGTTCATCACGCCGACCGACTGCCACTGACCGACCACTGCCGCAGCGCGGGTGTTCTGACCCTCGTCGAGCGCGCCGGCCGCACCGAAGTGCACGCCGCCGCCGTTGATGCTGTCACCCACCGGCACGTCGACCTGCAGCGCCGCGGCACGAATCGCGTCGGGCGTGATGGGGCCGGACATTCCACCGAGCACGTCATGGAACAGGGTCCATGCGCCTACGAAGCCCGCCACCGCTGGGATCGACATCGCGGCGCCGCCGTTGTCACTCGCATAGACGGAGCGAGCCTCGTCCAGCAGCGCGCGACCTGCTGGCGACAGGGCCGCGGTGCTTATGTCGGCATCGGGCTTGTCGGCCGCGTACACGCCGATCGCGCCGCTGCCAAGCTGCCTGCCGAACTCTGGCATGCAGAACGCCGAGCTCGTCCCGACCGCGCCCTTCACGCTGACGTGGTCGCGCAGCAACGCCTGCCAGATGGCGACGCCGTCATCGAGATAGCTCACGTCCCACAGAAAGTCGGGATGATCGCCTGCGACACGCGATGCAATGACCGCCGGGTCGAATGCATGCGGGTCGTACTCGATGACGTCGACGACCTGTATGCCCAGGCTGGAGGCAAGAGCCTGCTCGCCACCGCCGACCGAGCGACCGTAGATGTCATTCACGCGGATGACCACGACGTTCGGCGCCGCCAGCTTGTAGCTCGGCATGAGCACGTCGTGCGTGAAGGTGACCGCCATGCGTCCGAGCGAGCTGCCCGTGGCCACCGTGCGGAACACGTACCGGCGCTGGGCGGTGATGGGGTCGGCAACCGCCCCCGTCTCCCAATAGACCGTCTTCAACGCGTCCGCTCGCGCTGACGCGGCGGCCGACAGCGTGCTGCCGTAGGTGCCGAGGATGGCGGGGACGTGGTCGTCGCGCACCAGGTGGTCGACGGCGGCGACAGCCGCCTCGGGAGTGGTGGCGTCGACCACGTCGAGGCGAACCGGGATCTTGAGCGCGCCATTGCTCTGAGCAACCTTGAGCGCCGCTCGCACACCCGCGAGCTCTTCCTTGCCGCCCGCGGCCTGCGGGCCGGTCAGAGGGTAGATCGCTCCCAGCACGAGCTCGTTGACAGGCTTCGTCTGCGACTGTGCGCACGCAGCGGCGACCAGGAGAAGCGCGAGGAGCAAAACGACCAGGCGCCTCATGATGTCCAGCTTAGGCGGTGGCGGTGCGCTCCATTGCGGATCCAATTCGCGCCTCGGCGAGCTGGCGATCGAGCTTGTTGCTGGGCGCGTAGCCGTAGTTGACGTGAAGCGCACGGCCCTCAGCGGACATGACCACGGTCGTCGGCAAGGTGTAAACGTGGAACCGATCCGCGAGCTCGCGTTCGGCGATGGCGTCGACCTTGTCCACCCTCACGCCGTCCAATCTCGCGAGAGCGGGCTCCTGGTGAGTCCGGCACACGGTGCAGCCGTCGCCGGTGAAATAGAGGATGTACGGCTCGCTTGCGGGGGCGGAGGTGGCTCCAGCCGCGAGGCGCCGAGCGCGCGAAGATCGGAATATCTCCAGGCCGGCGGCAGCGAGCACAACAGCGCTCGCAACCGCCAGTGCCCAGAGTTGCACACTCATGCTCGAATCAGACCCACCTTGCCGAGCTGGTAGTAGATCTGGCATCCGAGGCAGTAGCCGAATGCCAGGTTCACGAACGCAAGCACGGCGACCAGAAGGGAAAGCGCCAGGCCCACCACCGGCAGCGGCAGCAGGAATACCGACGCGATCGCCAGGAACACGCCGCCCAGCCCCTGCGCAAAGTTGTGAGGCTCCGGGCGGTCCTGAACCGGGCGCGGCTTGACGATGCCGGCCGGCTTCAGCACCCTGAAGTAGATTTGCTTGAAGAGCGCGAGCTGCGGCGCGAAGGTGCCCAGCAAGAGCACGACCGCGAGCAGCGGGATCAACACCAGTAACGGCTGGTAGAAGTAGCTGCCAAAGAACGCAACCAGGACCGTCGCCACGATCCCGGTCTGGTTGACCTTGAGCGCCGAGTGGTCGACTGTGGTCAGAGCCATTACTTCTCGATGGGAACCCGGATCGAGCTCCCCCACTCCGTCCAGGATCCGTCGTAGTTGCGGACATCCTCGTAACCGAGGAGCTCCTTCAGGACGAACCACGTGTGCGCGGAGCGCTCGCCGATGCGGCAGTACGCGATGATCTCGCGGTCCGGTGTGATCTGCTTGGCGCCGTAGATCTCCTTCAGCTCCTCAGTGGTCTTGAAGGTCCCATCCTCGGCGTTGACGGCCGTGCCCCACGGGATGCTCACAGCGGTTGGGATGTGCCCGCCGCGCTGCGCGCCTTCCTGGGGCAGGTTCTCCGGGGCAAGCAGCTCGCCCGAGTATTCCTTCGGGGAGCGGACGTCGACCAAGCCGGCCTTGCCGAGCTTCGACTGCACGTGGTCGCGGTACGCGCGAATGTCCTCTTTCGGCGACCCGTGGAAGTGATAGGACGTTGCCGGGTACGTGGGTTCTTCGGTGCTGTAAGGGCGTCCTTCTTTCTCCCACTTGACGCGGCCGCCGTCGATCAGCTGGACCTTGTCATGCCCGTAGTACTTCAGCGCCCAGTACGCGTATGCCGCGAACCAGTTGTTGTTGTCGCCGTAGAGGACGATGGTCGTGTCGGGCGTGATCCCGCTCTGGCCAAGCAGATTGGCAAGAGCCTCTTTGCTGGCGATGTCGCGGTTGATCTGGTTCTGCAGGTCTCGACGCCAGTTCCAGCCGACCGCGCCTTCGATGTGTCCCTTCTCGTAGGCAGACGGGTCGACATCGACCTCGACGACGCGAAGTCCCTTGTCCTTGCTGTGATCCGCAATCCACTCAGTCGATACGAGTGGCTTCGTTGATGTAGAAGAGCTCAATTTCCCAACCTCCAAAAAATACGAAATGGTCGCTTCGAATCGACTTGACGAAAGAGCCGGTCGAAAGGGCGCGCCCCAAGAGGCGCGAGCTTAAGCCCGGGGCCTAGCTACAGAAGCAGGCCGGGTTGTGAACCAGACGCTGGGCAGGCCACACGAGGTCCCGCATAGTCACGACATTTTATGACAACCAACGAACGGGTGGCCCGATTCCGGATCATATTCAAAGCTAATGCGAATCGATCTCATTAAGTACCAGGCGCTGGGCAACGATTACCTGGTCTGCGACATGCCTGGACCGCTCGATCAGATGGTCCCTCTACTGCCCGCTTTGTGCGACCGCCACCGGGGCCTTGGCTCCGACGGCTTGCTGGCATTCGACCCGGCGACCATGGCTGTCCGCATCTTCAACCCGGATGGGTCGGAGGCCCAGAAGAGCGGCAACGGGCTGCGCATTACCGCTGCCCACGCGGTGCTCGAGCATGGCGCCGGCAACGCCTTCGAACTGGCCACGGTCGGTCGCAAGAATCCTGTCAGGGTGCTCGCCAGGAACGGCGCCGAGGTCACCAGCGAGCTCGACATCGGCCGGGCATCCTTTCGAGCCGCGGACCTCCCCGCGCGATTCGACGGCGAGCCAGATCGGGTGCATCTCGATACACCGGCGGGACGGGTTGAGGCGATGCTCGTCTCGGTCGGCAACCCGCACTGCGTGGTTTTCGGCGAGCCCGTGACGAAGGAGCGCTGCCTCGACCTTGGACCCCATCTAGAAACTCACGACGCGTTTCCGGAACGCACCAACGTCCAGCTTCTCGAGGTGGTCGACCGCGGCCACGTAAGGATCGAAATCTGGGAACGTGGCGCCGGGTACACGCTGGCGTCGGGGACGAGCGCAAGCGCGGTCGCGGCTGCGTGCATGCGAGCCGGCCTCGTTGATGACCAGGTCACCATCCAGATGCCTGGCGGGGACCTCCATGTCCGCAAAGAGGCGTCGGGAAACCTGGTGCAGTCCGGCCCTGCTCGACGTGTCTACAGGGCACAGGTCGACCTCTCCGACTTTGGCTAGGATCAGCCTTGATGAGTGACCCGAAAGCGGACGCGCGCGAGACCGTAGACCTGATCGGCGCGACCGTCACCTTCATCCCCGAGGGCGGGGCCTCGTCCTACTCGCTGATCGAATGGGTGGCGAAAGTCGGCGCGGTCAGCCCACCGGTCCACATCCACCACGAGACCGACGAGAGCTTCTACGTGATGTCGGGGACTTTCGTTTTCCTGCTGGATGGGGTGGAGACGCTCGAGACAGCGGGGGCGCATGTGGTGGTCCCAATGGGTCGACCGCACACTTTCTGGAACGCCGCAGGGAAGCCCGCCAAATGCCTGGTCATCATCTCGCCTCCCGGTTTCGAAGCGTATTTCAGGGAGCTGGCCACGCTGCTTTCGACAGCCGAGTCTGAAGAGGAGCAGACCGAGGCGCGCGTTCGGCTTTCGGCGAAATACGACATCGAGGTCGTCGGCCCGCCGCGCAAACCCGGACGGCCCCACAAGCAGCTAGCCGGCTAGGGCGCCACCCCCGAAAGGCGGCGCACGGCGTCGGGCAGCTCCGCCAGCCCAGACACCACGGCGTCGGCGAGCTTGGGGTCGTCCTTCTCCCCCTGCCTGTTGACCCACACCCGCCGGATGTTCAGCTCAGCGGCCGGCCGCATGTCGTGGTAGTAGCTCTGGGCGACATGGATCCATGTGTCCGCCGAGCCGCCAAACACCGACGAGAAGCGCTCGAAATGCGCATGGTCCGGCTTGTACGCCGAGACGTCCTCGGCCGTGATCACAGCATCAAACGGTTCCGGGAGGCGCCGCTCCGTGAGCGCGATGAGGTCACGGTCGCAGTTCGTCAACAGCGCGAGCTTCCAACCGTCTGAGTGAAGCGTCCGGAGGGCTGGACCGACGTCTGAAAACACAGGCCAGTGCGGGATCGTCGAGGTCAGCGCAGTGGCGTCATCGTGCTTGAGATCCAGGTTCAGCTTTGACGCCGAGCGCCGCAGCGTCTCGGCGAGCACGACCCGGTAGCGCCGAAACGGCTTCTCTTTCTCGACCTCACTTTCAAGCTGGATGTAGGCGTCGAGCACGTCCGCGCCGCGGCCCGGGAAAAGCAGCTCCCCGGTCGTTCGAATCCCATGGCGCCAGTCGACCAGGGTCCCGAAGCAGTCGAACGTCAGCCATCGGGTGGCCACCGAACGTCAGCGCCCGGGCGCCCTGTAAGACATCGTCTTCTTGCCGGCCGCGTCGATCTCTTCCGGGGTCATCAGAACAGTCGTCTTGACGCTGTGGAGCCCGCCGGTGGACGCAATCCCCATCGAGAACGCCGCCGCCGTCGTGTTGTCGATCCCATCAACGATGGCGTAGACATCGGTCTCGCCAAAACCGTAGTAGAAGCCCTCCAGCTTGCCCCCCAACGACTTGAGGGCCGCCTCGACCGCCGCGCGCCTTCCAGTGCCTCCTTCTTTGAGCACTCCCTTGATGCCATCGACCGAATACGAACCCTGAAACAGATAACGCCCCACTGTTTTCCCTCCAACTAACCGCCTACGGATCTATCCAGCCTTCGGCAGGTACTCCTGGATGGCGTGTGCAAGGTGTTGCATGGTCATCGACTGGAGCCAGACACGACCAGGACCGGTGAGTGCGGCGAGGAAGATTCCGTCGCCGCCGAAGAACATGTTCTTGATCCCGGGTACGGTGGTGATGTTGAACTGGACCGATTCTTCGAACATGCCGACGTGGCCGGGATGGACGCGGAGGGTGTTGCCGGCCTGAAGGTCATACGTCACGACCTCGCCGCTGAGCTCGACCCACGCGCTCCCCTGTCCCTGCAGGCGCTGCATGCGAAAACCGGTGCCGCCGAAAACCCCGGCACCCAACCTTTGCTGGAAACCGATTGAGAACTGGACGCCCGGTGTTGCACACATGAAGCCGTGACGATGAACCATGTAGCCGCGCCCTGGCGCGATCTCCATCGGCAGGATCTGACCGGGCAGCTTGGCCGCAAATGCGAGCAGCCCGGGACCGCCAACTGCGGTGAACTCGGTCATGAAAAGCGTGCCGCCGGCGACCGCGCGCCCGAGCGCACCCATGAGGCCGCCCTGCTGCCCGCCGGCCGTCGTCGACGTCTGCATCTGAATCGCCATCGACATCCAGGAGAACTGGCCTGACTCGGCGAAGACTTTCTCGTTGGGCTGCATGTTCAGCTCGAGCACCGGCATGACAGTTCCGACGATCTTTGGCTCCATGTTGCCTCCTGGGAAATGGAAGCGGCCGCGGGCGCGACCACTGTATCAGGAGCCTGCGCCGCCTCCGGTGTGGTGAACATGCTCGAGGGTGTGACGGCGCGGGGATTTGTGCCCAGGCGTGCGCGAGCAGGTCTCGCACACCCCCACGACAAGCACCTCCGTGTGCACGGGTTTGAAGCGGTGAAGATCCTCGAGGTGCTTCTCCAGCTCGCTCACGAGCACCTCCTCGATATGCAGGACGCCACCGCACAGCTGGCAGACTGCGTGGTGGTGATCGCCGCTCGCGAGCTCGTAGTGGGTGGGTCCATCGCCCAGATGAGCGGCGTAGACGGACCCCGAGGCCGTGAGCGCCTCGAGCGAGCGGTAGACAGTGCTGCGCGGGAACCGCGGCTGCGTCTTGTGCAGCTCGGCGGTTATCTCATCAGCCGTGCAGTGGCCCCCGAGGCGGACGATGGCGTTGTAGACCATCGAACGCTGCGCGGTGCGCCGCATCCCGGGCGCCAGCATGGCGGCCATTAGGCGGGTACCTGCCTCAAGGATCGGTCCGCGTTCGTCAGCAGCCGGCACCCATCCTCTTCGACGACGACGTCATCCTCGATCCGCACTCCACCCCAGCCCGGGATGTAGATGCCCGGCTCGACGGTAAACACCATCCCCACCTCGAGCTTCATCTCGGAGCCTGGGTCCAACGACGGATCTTCGTGCGTCTCGAGGCCGAGCCCGTGGCCGGTGCGGTGGAAAAATCGATCGCCCAGGCCTGCAGCCTCGATGACTGCGCGGGCCGCTGAGTCGACCTCGCCGGTGGTCGCGCCCGCTCTTACAGCGCCGATGGCTGCGTCATGCGCCGCCAGGACAAGGCCATGGATCTCGCGCTGGCGCGCATTCGGCTCACCGACCACTGCGACACGCGTCGTGTCAGCACGGTAGCCCTCGAACGCAGCACCGAAATCGAGCAGGACGAGGTCGCCTGACCCGAGCCGACGCCCCGAAGGCCGGCCATGCGGCAAGGCGGAGTTGGGTCCAGACAGCACGAGCGTTTCGAAAGCGAGCGTTCCGCCGGCTGCGCCGATGGATCCACCAAGGGCAACCGCGATTTCCAGCTCTGACCTTCCGGCGCGAAGCGCACCCATGATCTCTTCGGTGGTCGCATCTGTGATCACAGCTGCGCGCTGGAGCTTGTCCAGCTCTTCTTGCGATTTCGTGCGCCGCATGCGGCGGACCTCCCGCGCCACATCGACCATCTCGCGCACTCCCACTCGCTCGCGCAGAGACTCGGCAGCGGCAACCGTCAGGTGCTCTTTTTCGACTCCGACTCGCGCCGAGCCATGCAGAACCCGGTGGACGAAGCGGTACGGATCCTCACCGTCCGCCCACGAATCGATGTCGGCCTCGACCTTGGTTCTCTCAGCGTTCTCGCGCTCGATGGCTGGGATGATCAGGGTCACGCTGTCAGGCTTGACGACCAGCGCCATCAAGCGCTCGTAAGGCTCCACAAAGACGCCGGTGAGATATGCGATCGAAACCGGGCGCGTCACGTAGGCGGCATCCAGGTGATCGCTCTCCATCCACGCACGGAACTCGTCAAGGCGTGTGGTCAGTGTCCCGCCCCCGAACGCCCTCCCATCTTCGCGTCCTAGGCGGCCGGGCGCCTTCGGCGCTAAAGCCTGCGTCATGGGGCCCGGCGCCGCGTCGTCAAGCATCTACCGATGCGCTCCGAGCAGCGCCACCCCTTCCTTGGCTCCGGCCGCCGATGACGCGAAATATGCGTCGGTCGTCGGGGTCAGGACACTGGTTGGCGCGCTACTCAATGCCGACGATCCGCACGCTGTACGAGCCGTTTGGCGTTTTGATGTCCACCTCTTCTCCGACGCGGTGGCCGATCAAGGCCTTGCCCAGCGCCGACTCGTAGCTGACCCGGCCGGCTTTCGGGTCGGCCTCGGCCGGGCCGACGATTCGATACGTCTCTTCGGTCTCGCCGTCTTCCTGGAAGCGCACCGTGCTGCCCATGGCGACGATCCCGGACGCTTTGGACTTATGGATCAAGACATGGTTCTTGACGATGGCCTCGAGCTCGTTGATCCGCGCCTCCATCATTCCCTGGTCGTTCTTGGCGGCGTGATATTCGAAGTTCTCCGAAAGGTCGCCGAACTCTCGGGCCGCTTTGATCTTCGCCACGATCGCGGGCCGCCGAACCGTGGTGAGCTCGCGGAGCTCGTCCTTTACCGCCTCGAGTCCTTCCGGAGTGATGTGGACGTCGTTGGTCATGATCCCGAGTCTAAACGCCGTCGCCCCCGTCGGCGACTTGTGTCGGCTAGCTCTTCGGGACCAGCGCCTGCACCTCGGTCATCATCCGGCGCTGAAGCAGGAAGGACACCCCGTACACGGCCCCGGCCAGAATGACCCCGGCAAGGACGGCCAGGGTGGCGTGGATGGCTGCGCCGGCGATCGGTGACAGCGCCACCGCGTCGTCGCCGACGATCGCGGCGACCGCCAACGCGATGGGAGTGATGACCGGAAGCTGCTGCAAACGCTTCATCACAGCCGGGACCGGCGGCTCGACCCGCCCAACCATCCGCTGCCCCATCACGCCGACCGACTTGACGTGCCGCAGGTTGGGCGTAACCGTGAGCACGACGTTCACCTGGTTTCCGGGCACCTGCTTCAGGCGGGACGGCGGGACCAGGAACTGCTCGACGCCACCGCGCGTCTGGACCATCAGCATTCCGAGGCCAATGGAGGTGCTCACCGAGCTGGCGCCCACGAGCTGGCCCTGGACGAGCCGGCCTTCCGCCTTGCGGTCCTTGAGGGCCAGGCGGAAGCCAGGGGCCACGAAGCTCGCGAGCAATGCGATTGGAAGCAGCCAGGCGATGGACGCCGCGATCGCGACCGGAAGGCCGTAAATGCGGGGAACGAAGATCAATATCGCGGCGATGATCAGCAGGCAGGCGACCGCTATCGCTATGGAGATGTATCCGATGCGAATAACCTGTTCGGGGGCGTAGCCCTGCAGCATCCCGCCGGCCTGCACGAACCGCTCACGCTGTTTCCTGGTCTGTCCGGACGACGCTTGCGGAGCGGCCTTGGGCTGGACCTTTCGCATCTGCTGGCGCACCTGCCGAACCTGAGCGCGTTTCTTTCCCACTCCATAGAGAGTATCCGGCTTAGGAGGCGATCGCCGGCACGAGCACCCGCTTGACGTGTGTGGCGCCGTAGAAGGGAAAGGTCCCAGAGAAAAGGAACGCCGGTTCATAGAAGCTGCGATCGCCGGCATTGACCAGCACGTACACGAGTTCGGCGTCGGTAAGCCGGACCGTAGGGGCTGATGCCGGCGCCGACGCGGATGACGCCAGTGCTTTCTTGATCGCTTGGTCGGCCGAGATGATGGGGTAGTCCGCCGTTTCGAGATTCAGTGGCAGAGGCCCGATAGCCTGCAACGGCTGGCCGTCTTTCAAATCGACCTCGAGCCCGTAACGCTCGCCCCACTGGTTGACCACGAACGCAACTGGGTCGGCTGAGACGGCGAACTGCCACAGGTAGCTGACGCGTGTGACCCCATCGACCTGGTCCACCGCGATCAAATACGGCCAGACGGGTGACACGCTGTGAGCGGATAGGAAAGCGGTAGCAGTATCCGTCGCAGTGGCACCCGCGGCAGGCAGCCGGGAGCGATCCGGCGTGAGAAAGAAGGTCGGCTCGCTGGGCGGCTTGCGGCTGCTGCCGGTGACGCCGAGCACGAATCCATCGCCGGCGTAGTCGCCGAGCGTGCCGGCCGGGCGAGTCGTTGGCGACGCGCCCAAACCCGCTGCGAACCGGTCCGCATCCGCGGTCGTGGGCTCCTGGTAGCGATAGACAGGCAAGCTGCCGGGCCGCACGTACAACTGTCCCGCCCAGATAAGTTTTGCCGGGCCAAGATAAAGATTGGTAGCAGATTGATTGCTCGGAGCCGCCGCTTTCGGCGCACCCGTGTCCGCCGTAGGCGCTGTCTGCAAGCCTGGCGACGGCAGCCGCCCGAACCCGCCAGAGCCGTTGAAGTTCTGGGCAGCGCCAGGTTGTGCCCCGGAGCTAAGGCTCGTGGTCGAGCCCGCGCCGCCGAAATGGAATCCGCCGAACGAGAGGACGCCGACGCCAATCGCCAACACCAGCACGGCCGCCACTGCGGCCGCCGGCACGGCCGGCACCTCTCGAACCGTTTCGACCAGACCCGAGAGGAAGTCCCGCAGGCGCTGCCACGCCGGTCGTCGAGCCTGCATGCGCGCCCACAGGGCGTCCTCGAAACCGGCACGTGGCCGCGTCGTCTCGAACGCGTCATCGAGCTGGCGCCGCAGCGCCTGCAGTTCGAGGTCGTCGTCGTCGTTCATGCCATCTCTTCCTGGACCGATTCGCGCAGCGCCTTCAAGGCGCGGTGGTAAAGCATCTTGGCCGCGTCCTCGCTGCAGCTCATCAGCACGCCGACCTCTTCAAAGCTGAGACCGGAGTGCCGCAACGAGATGGCGTCACGCTGCCTCTCGGGCAGCTTGGCCACGTGCTTGAGAAGGGCGCGGTACTGGATCTGCTCCTCCGCCATCCCTGCCGGATCGGCCTCGCTCACGGGCTGGTGCTCGATGGTGCGCCGTAGCCGTTCCCGCCTGCCATGGGCGCGGAAGTGATCAAGGGTCGCATTACGGGCGATCCGAAACAGCCACGCCGCCGGCGTCGTGTTTCGAGTCTCGAACCGGCCATAGGCCTGATAGGCGTTCATGAAAACCTGCGCCGTGATGTCCTCCGCGTCGGCCGCGGTGGCGACCTGCGCACGGACATAGGCGTAGATCCGCCCGAGGAAGTCCCGATATAGGTCTTCGAAGGGCGGCCGGTCGGCGAGCACGGCCGAATGGTAGGCACTGGCATGCGTATTTGAGCCAACGCCCGCCGAACGGGCGGTGTAACGACGCTAGGCGCGCAGGGCGGCGCCGATCTCGACCGGGCGGTTGGTGAAGATCGAGTCCGGTCGGCAGAGCTTGCACCAGGCGACCCCGGCGTCGTCGTCCACCGTCCAGACACCGACGGCTCCACCGGCGGAGTGGATCTCCTTGACGAGCTGCGGGTCGATAGCGCCCCAGTGCGGCGAGTAGACATCGGCGCGTGCCTCGCGCATCAAGCGCGCGGGATCGATAGGGCGGGCGCCCTCGAGGATGCCCAGCTGCAGCTTCGGCTCCATATCCCTCAGCTGTCGTATGGACGGGTGGTGGAATGACACGACGGCGCACTCCGAAACCGCCCCGAGCTGGCGAAGCATCGCCACCAGCTTGTCTTCCAGCCCTGGGTACTGAATGGGGATCTGCTTGATCTCGATGACCAGGCCGACCTTGCCGATTGCGAGCTCGACAACCTCCTGCAGCAAGGGGATGTGTTCGCCTTCGCCGGCGTCGAACCGGCGCAGCTCCGCGGCGGTGTGATCGCGCACCAGGCCGGTGCCGTTGGTGGTCCGCTCGAGCGTGTGGTCGTGGATGACCATCAACCTGCCGTCGGAGGAGAGGTGAACGTCGCATTCGATCAGATCACAGCCCGCGCTAATCGCAGACCGGAAAGACCGCATTGTGTTTTCCGGATTGTGCGCGGGGTTGCCCCGGTGGCCGCCGAGGAGCGGGCGGCCTTCGTCATGCGCGGCCTCGTAACGGTCCTGGATCGAGAGAGTCAAGCGCGGGAAAGTCTAACTGGCGAGGCACGCCGTTTCCGGTTGGCAGCTTGTCTATAGTGCTGAAGATGACCTCCGCGACAGCACGGACGGTTGGCGAGCTTCGAGCGTCAGGCCACGTGCGCGAAAACGTCAAGCAGGAGATGCGCCGCAACCTGCTCGCTCGGCTGCGCAGCGGCGAGCCGCTGCTCCCCGGGATCGTCGGCTACGACGACACCGTGCTGCCCCAGCTCGCGAACGCAGTGATCTCTGGTCACGATGTGATCCTGCTCGGCGAGCGCGGCCAGGCGAAGAGCCGCATCATGCGGTCACTCATCGCATTCCTGGACCCGCAGGTCCCTGCGATTGCGGGATGCGAGATCAACGACCATCCTTACGCGCCGATATGCAGGCGATGCCTCGACCTCGTTGCGAAAGACGGCGATGCTGTGGAGATTGCATGGATCGATCGCGACCAGAGGTACGGCGAGAAGCTCGCAACTCCGGACATCTCCATCGCCGACCTCATCGGTGAGGTCGACCCCATCAAGGTTGCCGAGGGACGCTACCTCGCCGACGAGCTGACGATCCACTACGGTCTGCTGCCGCGAACCAACCGCGGCATCTTCGGTATCAACGAGCTACCGGACCTCGCGGAGAGAATCCAGGTCGGACTTCTCAACATCATGGAAGAGAAGGACGTGCAGATCCGCGGCTATCGAGTTCGTCTTCCCCTGGACCTGTTCGTCATCGCGAGCGCGAACCCCGAGGACTACACATCGCGCGGCCGCATCATCACGCCGCTGAAAGACCGATTCGGCTCGCAGGTGCGAACGCACTATCCGCTGAGCACCGGCGAAGAGATGCAGATCATGGAGGCCGAGCGGCATCCCGTGCCCGAAGATTTCGAGCTGATCTTCCCGAGCTTCATGAAGGAGATCGTTGCGGAGCTGACACATCTCGCGCGCCGCAGCCCGCACATCTCTCAGTCGTCGGGCGTGTCGGTGCGAATGTCCATCGCAAACTTCGAGAACCTCGCCAGCAACGCTGTTCGCCGCGCCGCGCGGGTGAGCGAGTCGCTCGCCGTGCCGCGCATCACCGACCTCGCGTTCCTCACGTCATCCACTGCGGGCCGCCTCGAGATAGAAGCGCTGGACGAAGGCAAAGAGGAACAGGTGCTGTCACGATTGGAGCGGGGTGCAATCAGCGCGGTGTTCAGCCGCCACTTTTCGGCAGCACAGTTCGACGGCATCGTCGCGCGCTTCGAGGATGGGGCGATGTTGGAGGTCGGCGAGGGAATTCCCGCTCGCACGTACACGCGCGCGATCGGCGACTCGCCAGAGGTCGCAACCGCGCTCAAGAAGCTCGGGCTGCCGGATCGGCCCGAGGTGCGTGCGTCGGTCATCGAGTTCCTGCTCGAGGGACTGCACCTGAACAAGCGCCTGAACAAAGACGAAGTGGAAGGGAGAGCGGTCTACCGCCGCTAAGTCTCGCCGAGCGCCGAACGCCGCCATTCGGCACGTTTGGCGCCAACGGCATCTTTAAGTTCTGCGCGATGCACGCGTTTGGCGTCAGCGGTGCGGAATTAAGGTCGACCTGGTAGTAATCGGCGGGGCGGCCGCCGGGCCGCCCCTTGCCTTGTCGTCGACGCGTTCAGGCGGCGACTTCGATTCCTTCGGCGGTGGTTTGCGACTGCTTGGTCAGAGGCACCTCGCGCAGGAACACGCTTACGACCAGGGACACGACCGCGACCAGCGCAGCAATCAGAAACAGGTCGTGCAGCGTGCCTGCCAACGCGAGCCTGGTGGGTTGGCCCGACAGGTGATTGGTGAGGATCGCGCCAAGAACCGCGGTGCCGATCGTTCCGCCGAGGCTTCGCCAGAAAGTGATCTGGCTCGTGGCGACGCCAACCAGTTGGTGAGGCAGGCCGGCCTGGACCACGACGAGTGTGAGCGGGAACGTCACGCCCAGCCCAGCTCCGATGATGATGATGTCGCGGGTCACTTCCAACGGACTCGAGTGCGGGCCGATCTGAGCCAGCAGGACCAGGCCCAGGATCATCGCCCCCAGCGCGACGGTGCCGACAAATCTGTAACGCGGGACCCGGGCGAGGAGCACACCAGTCGCTGTCGCTGTGACGACGACCGCCAGCTGCATCGGCGTCAACAGCTGACCGGAGTTTGAGGCGCTAACTCCCAGCACGCCCTGGTAGACAAGCGGAACGAAGACGATCGCGCCGAACATTCCGATAGCGCTGAAGAAGGAGATCAACGCGGGGATGGCGAAGACATTGAGCCGGAACAGTCCGAAAGGAACAATCGGGTGCTCGACCCGGCGCTCGGTGATGAAGAAGGCGAACAGAAAGACGGCGGCCAATCCCATCAAACCCAACACCTGAACCGATAGCCAGGAGTGGTCCCGCAACATCGAAAGCGAGATCAGGAGTGGCGTCAGACCGGCAATCAGAAAAGCCGTGCCGACGAAGTCGATGTCCCGAAGCCTGGCCTGCGAGCGCACGCGCGGGAGCTGCGTTGCGACCAGGATCGTGGCCACCACACCGAGCGGAATGTTGACGTAGAAGACCCAGCGCCAACCCGGTCCGTCGGTCAGGAATCCGCCGAGCGACGGTCCGATCACCGACGAGAGACCGAAGATCGCGCCGAACACGCCACTCATTCGAGCTCGCTGCTCGGGCGGAAACAGGTCCGCCATGACCGCGAACGTCGATGCGAACAGGACGCCGCCAAAAACACCCTGGAGGCCCCGGAAGAGGACCAGGTCGATCATGTTCTGAGACAGACCGCACAGCGCCGATGCGGCGACGAACCCGACCATGCCGACGAGCATGAAAGGCTTGCGGCCGAACATGTCACCGAGCTTCCCCGCCACCGGCACCAGCGCGGTAGAGGTGATCAGGTAGGCCGTCGTGACCCACGCGTAGAGCTCGATTCCGTGCAGGTCGCGGACGATGCGGGGCATCGCGACGCCCACGACGGTCTGGTCGAGCGCGGCCAGCAGCAGCGCCATGGCCACGCCGAGGGTGGCCAGGATCACCTGGGTGCGAGACGAGCCTTGGGTCATTTCTTCTCTCCTTTCATCTGGCTTTCTTTGCCCGGTCAGACTATCGGCTATTGCGGAATGTTCAGTTCCTAAATAGGATTCAATCTCGAAACCAGAATGCTGAGCACCTCCGAGCGCCTGCTGCGGGTCTTGACGCTTCTCGAGTCCCGCCGAGACTGGTCCGGCGCGGACCTGGCGCAGCGCCTGCAGGTCACCACACGAACCATCCGGAACGACATGGTTCGCCTGCGCGCGCTGGGCTATCCGGTGGGCGCCGCGCCTGGGGTGGCCGGGGGCTACAGGCTCGGTGCGGGGTCCGCGCTGCCTCCGCTCCTATTGGATGACGATGAAGCGGTGGCTGTGGCGGTGGCCCTGCGGTCGTCGACCGGTGGCGGCGTGACAGGAATCGAAGAAACGTCGGTCCGTGCGCTCGTCAAGCTCGAGCAGGTCCTCCCTACGCGCCTGCGCCGTAGGGTCAACGCGCTCCAGGCTTACACCGTCCCGGTTGTCTTTTCAGGTCCCACCGTCGAGCCGCAGCTGCTCTCCACGATCGCGGCGGCATGCCGCGATGCCGAGGTGCTGCGCATCGACTACCGGAAACACGACGGAACCGAAAGCACGCGGTCGGTCGAGCCCTACAGGCTGGTCCACCTTGGCCGCCGGTGGTACCTGGTGGCCTGGGACCGAGACAGGCGCGCCTGGCGCACCTTCCGCGTCGATCGCCTGCAGCTGCGCAGCCCGAACGGGCCCCGCTTCACGCCTCGCGAGCCACCTGCAGAAGACATCGGAGACTACGTGATGCGAAACGTCCGGTCCGCGCCAATGACGCATCGGGCGCGGGTGGTGGTGCACGCCCCGGCGGCAGTCATCACCGAACGCGTGCCCCGTGGAATCGTCGTCGAGCCCATCGACGACGAGACGTGCGTCGTCCATGCGACCGCCAACACGATCGAGATGCTCGCCCTCTATCTGGGCATGCTGGACGCCGAGTTCACAGTCACCGAGCCACCCGAGCTGCTGGCGCGTCTGAGCAAATTGGCCGAGCGTTTTTCGAGCGCCATGCGCGATCGCGCGCGCTGATTCCGCTCCTGTGGCGCCAAACGGCCGAAATCTGAGCCATGTACACGCCTCGGTGGCGCCAAACGGGCGGAATCGGGCGAGTTTCTTAGCGCTGGACCGAATAGATCCAGGTGAACCCGATCACCAGCGCCACGACGGCCAAGAAGAAGAGCAGCTCGACCCTGATCGCGATCCGGACGAGCCTCCGCGCCCGCCGGGTCCGGGTCCCACAGCGCTCGCAGTAGGCCGCGTTCGGAACCAGCTCCGAACCACAAGCCTCGCACGCGATCTGAGCCTGCTGCATTCATCCAGTATGGACAAGGCCGGGCCTCAGTCGTGGCAGGTCGCGTCGGCCTCGAAACGGACCGCGCTGGCATCGATCGGCTGGGAGGGATCCAGGGTGATGTTCAGGTACGCCGTCACCCCGCCCTCGACCTCATCACAGGTAGTAGACGACGAAACCCACCACAACGACGATCAGGATTGCGACCGCGACCAAAGGGAGCGGGGGTTTGAAGCCCCGCCGGCCTTCGGGGCTGATCAGATCTGCCAAGGCGGGCTCATGGTGAGGCGTCGGTGCACCGATCGGCCACTCGCTATCGTTGCCCTATGGACCTCGAGGAGGAGCTTTCCCCCGCTGACGCAGTGCTGCTGATGAGCTCGGTGCCCGAGCGCATCGGCGATCTCGTCTATGGCCTCGACGACGCGCGCCTTCGCTACCGCCACGGGCCGGCGTTTCCGACCCTGGGCGGGCTGATCGGACACCTCATGGAATCGGGATCGAAGGTCGACGGGCTCCTCCGGCACGCCCACCTCGACGGCCTCTCCTCGGCGGACGTGCGGGCGACGATCGACCCGAGCCACGACCAGGAGCTCGACCGACCCCTGCAGGAAGCGCTGGAGGACTTCGCGCGCATCCGTCGCCGCACCGTAGACCTCCTCCACGGCTGGGGCAAGAACGAGTGGGAGCGGACGGTGGTGGATCCCCGTGGTGGCTCTTTCACGCTGCTCGAGGTCTGCCGCATGGTCACCCGTCACGAGATGGCTCATATCGCCCAGATCCGAAACTTCACAGTCTTGCTGCCCGAGTCGCAGGACCTCGGGCCGCTGCACCCTGCGACTCCGACCCGCAACGAGGACGCCGCCGATGGCTGAGGACCAGGCACCGCCGGCGCCCGAGGCGGACCGACCGGCGAAGACCGGCCGCGGCCGGCGAAAGCGCAAGTCGGGGCGCACTGAGGGCCGTTCCCTCCAGTACTGGATGGTCGTCAGCTCACCCGAGAACTTTCGCAAGACGCGGGAGCTTGGCTTCACCATCCAGGGCCTCAAGAGCCGCCACCGCCGTCGCGTGGAGACGATGCGGGTCGGCGACCGACTCCTCTATTACGTGACCGGCCGAATGTCGTTCGCGGCGACCGTCACCATAGCCTCGCCCATGTACGAAGACCACACGCCCACGTGGCGTTCGGCTCGGCGTGACGAGGACTACCCCTGGCGGGTGCATATCCGGCCGGACATCGTGCTCGAAGACCCCGATTGGGTGCCGGCGAAAGAGCTCGCCTACAGGCTCGACTACGTGCGCAAGTGGCCACCCGAGCACTGGACGCTCGCGTTTCAGGGGCACATCCACGCCCTGCCGCGCACCGACTTTGGGATCGTCGAGGACGAGATCGCACGGAGTGCACGGCCGAAAAGATCGCTGGCCGGCTAGCTCCCATTGATGAGCCTGCTGAGCGAGCTTTATCGCTTCCATTTCAAGAACGAAGCACGCGAGCGGCTGTTCCTGGCCTCGCTTGGTTTCCTGCTGACATTTGGAATCGTTCGCGTCGTCACTTTGATGATCCGCATGGGTGTCGGCCCGTTTCACAACGTCACCACCAACGGCGGCCTGCACATCCATCACCTGGTGTGGGGAATCCTCATCCTCCTTCTGGTCGGCTACGTGTGGCTGATCGAAAAAGCTGTCGGCTCTAGCTTGGTGGCCAGCCTGACAGCCATCGCCTACGGGGTCGGCGCGGCTCTGACGCTGGACGAGTTCGCCCTCTGGCTCAACCTGCAAGACGTTTACTGGGAAAGCGCCGGCCGGCAGAGCGTGGACGCGGTCATCCTCTTCGCCTCGCTGCTCTCGGTCGGCATCTGGGGCGGGCCGTTTCTTCGTGCGGTGGCCAGGGAATTGATCGCCCTCTTCCGCCAGCGTGTAAGGAGTAAGTAGATGTCACAAAAGCCGGCCGCGTGGTGCTTGGTGATTGGTGGGCTTGAACCTCGAGGCGGCCGCTGAAGGTCCAAAGCGACTCGTGAAAACTCGCGAAGAGGCTTTCGAGGCGCTGTTCAAAACTGAGTATGCGCGGGTCGCCGGCATTGCCAACCGCGTGCTGGCCGACCCCCACGAGGCTGAGGATGTCGCCCAGGAGGTTTTCATCAACTTCCACAGGCTGCACTCGGCCACGGCGCAGTTCGCGCCCGCATGGCTTCATCGCGCGGCGGCGCACGCAGCCCTGAACCGAATCAGGGGCCGTCGGCGCCGCGAGAAGCGCGACATGGCGCAAGCGCCCGACGAAGGCTCTCGCACCATGGATCCGCAGCAGATGCTCGAGGTCAGCGAGGACAGGCGGATGGTCCGCGCTGCCCTGGCCCGCATGGCGCCGAAACCCGCAGCCGTGCTCGTACTACGCGCCAGCGGCCTCAGCTATAGCGAGGTCGCGCAGGCGCTCGGAGTTGGAACCGGACAGATCGGAACTTTGTTGAGACGTGCAGAAGCCACCCTGCGCAAGGAGGTCACCCGTGGCACATCTATCTGAAGGAACTTTGCGCCGGATGTTCGACGATCCGGACGCGCTCACCGGCTCTGATCGGACGCATTACGCGACCTGCGCCGAATGCCAAGCCCGATACGCCGGGATGGCCGAGGACGCGCGCTCAGCCGCGACGCTCCTGGCAGCGCCAGAGCTCAAGCTCGATATTGCGTCCGCCTTCAAGCGCGTGCAGGCCGCGCCGGCCGCCAAACCGCGTTTCGGCTTCAGCTTTCCGATCCTGCGACCGGCTTCGCGGCCGATGTTCGCAGGGCTGGCGGCAGCGGTCGTGCTTGCGGCGCTTGTGGTCACCGCGTTCGCCAACGTGCTGCCGCTGTTCCAGCCGAAGACGGTGGCTACGGTTCCCGTGACCGTCGCAGACATTCAGTCGCTGTCGGCGCTGAGCGATTACGGCACTGTGACCTGGTCGCAGCAGCCGAACCCGCAGATCGTCCTCTCGGCGGCGGACGCCGAGAAGATCGCCGGATTCAAGGCACCGGTCGCGAAGTACCTGCCCAAGGGCACGTCTTCGACCATCACCTACGGGGCGATGGCCAAGGCGGTCGCGGTTTTCACCTTCGATGCGGCCAAGGCACAGTCCGCTGCGGCGAAGTCCGGTAAGGCGCTTCCCAAGCTGCCCGCCGGCATGGATGGGGCGAAGCTCACGGTGACGGCCGGGCCGGCCATCATCGAGATTTACGGCAACCTCAACCTGGGCTCAGAGGGAAGCTCAAACGCGAACTCCAACGGGAGCTCGCAAAACATCAACCTGCCTGAGCTGGTCATCGCCGAGTCTGTCGCGCCGCTGGTTACCTCGACCCAGGTGACGGCAAAGCAGCTCGAGGACTACGTCCTGTCGATGCCCGGGATCTCGAAGGAGCTGGCGGCGGCGGTTCGCGCCATCGGCGACCCGAGCGGAACGCTTCTCATCCCGGTGCCGATCCAGTACGCGACGTCGACCCCGGTGACGATCCAGGGCAGCCATGGCGTCGCGCTCGGTGACAACACGGGCCTCGGCTCGGCAGTCATCTGGATCAAGGGCAACGTCTTCGCAGTGGCGGGTCCCCAGAAGCAATCGGAGGTCATCAAGGTCGCCAGCAACCTCAAGTGAGGCGGCCGACGCCCCACTGCATATAGCCTGCACGCGTGGCTGAACCGGCGTCTGTTTCCACGGCGGCCGCTCCCAAAGGGGCGGCCGCTTCAACGTCCTCTCCCGCCATTCATACCGTCGACCTCACGAAGCGCTTCGGCAGCACCGTCGCCCTGGCCGGTTTGTCGATGACGGTCCCGCGCGGAGAGATCTTCGGTTTTCTCGGACCCAACGGGGCCGGCAAGACCACCTCAGTCAAGCTCTTGCTTGGCCTGCTCAAACCGACCTCTGGCGAGGCGTGGCTTCTCGGCGAGAAGATCGGCGACCTCAACACCCGCCGCCGCATCGGCTACCTACCGGAGCTCTTTCGCTACCAGAGCTGGCTCGACGCGCGTGAGGTCCTTGCGGTCCACTGCGAGCTCGCGCCGCTGCCGCGGTCGACGTGGAAAGACGAGATCAGGCTCGCGCTCGACACGGTTGGGCTTTCGGAGCGCGCGGACGATCGCGTCAGCACTTTCTCCAAAGGCATGCAGCAGCGCCTCGGTCTCGCCGCCGCACTGGTGGGAAAGCCCGAGCTGGTCTTTCTCGATGAGCCGACCTCGGCTTTGGACCCGGTCGGCCGTCACGACGTGCGCGAGATCATCCGCGGCCTATCGGCACGCGGCACCGCGGTCTTTCTCAACTCGCATCTCCTCAGCGAGGTTGAGCAGGTCTGCGACCGCGTCGCAGTCGTCGACCATGGCCGCGTGATCGCGTCAGGAACCATGGACGAGCTGCTAAGCGGCACCGCGGTGAAGGTTCGCGTGAGCGGTCTGGATGCGGCGGCCCGGACCAAGCTCGCATCCTTTGGTCCGCTTGACGACGAAGGCGATCAGCTGACATTCACCAAGCTCGATATCGAGCGCGTCCCTGAGCTCGTGTCGGCGATCGTCGGTTTGGGCGGCCGGGTTTATGAGGTGAGCCCGCGGCACCAGACTCTCGAGGACCGCTTCCTCGAACTCCTGCACGAGGAAGACACGTAAGACATGCCCCCAGTTCTTGTCTTCGCTCGGCTGACGGTGCAAGAAGCGGCGCGTCGCCGCCTCCTGCTGGCGTTGCTCGTCCTCACGCTGATCGTGGTCGGTTTCTCAGCCTGGGGATTCGACAAGATCGCGACCACGCCACGCAGCGACGGGACGCTTCCCTCGAACGCGCAGGTCATCCTGGTCAGCTCTCAGGTGCTGATCTTCATCGTCTTCGTCTACAGCGGCGTGCTCGCGCTCAGCGCGGCGGTCGTGGCAGGCCCGCTTATCTCGAACGAGGTGGAGAGTGGCCTGCTCCTCTCGATGCTTGCACGGCCGGTCAGGCGAAGCGAGGTCGTGATCGGAAAGTGGCTCGGGCTCGCGGTGTTGGTGGCCATCTATGCAGCAGGGTCGGCGTTCCTGGAACTTGCCGCGGTCGACTGGGCGACGGGATACATACCGCCGCACCCCATCACGTTGGTCATCTACATCGGGCTCGAGGGCCTGGCTCTGCTCTCGCTCGGGCTTCTCCTCTCCACGCGCCTGTCGGGCATAACCGGTGGAGTCATCGCGCTCGTCTCGTGGCTCATGGCGTGGATCGGCGGGATCGTCGGCGATATCGGTGCAGGGCTACAGAACTCGGCCCTTGAGAGCGTCGGCACGGTCAGCCACTTGCTTCTTCCTACCGACGGACTCTGGCGCGGCGCGGTGAATGCCATGGAACCCGACGTGGTGCTGGCGCAGCTGCGCGCCGCGGGCACTTTCGCGCGAGCCAACCCGTTCGCGTCGCTGGACCCGCCACCTACGCCATTCCTCGTTTGGGTGGTGGTCTGGTTCGGGCTGATGCTGACGCTCAGCATCTGGAGTTTCCGGACCCGCGAGATCTAGGTCGCCCCGGCGATCACCGCCTGTGTTTGCGTCACCCGTGCTACACGTTTTCCGTGACCGTCGATCAGGTCGGTCTGCACGACGATCGTCGTTCGCCCGACGTGCAGCGGAGTGCTGACGGCCTCGACGAATCCATCGCGCACCGCCCGAAAGAAGTTGGTCTTCGATTCGATGGTCGCGGTGCCGGCGCCCTGAGGAAGGTTGAGGACCGCGCAATAGGCTCCGCACGAGTCGGCAAGCGCCATCAGTACACCTCCATGCAGAACGCCGCCGGTCGTGCACCGCTCCGGAGCCCAGTCGAGCCGTCCTCGGACCTCTTCAGGAGACGCGGACACGAGCTCGGCGCCAATGAGGGTTGCGAACGGCATCGCCGCGAATGGCGAATCGCTCAGGGATACAGTCCGCGTTCTCGCGTGGCGCCGGCGACGCGCGCAACCGCCCGGCAGTAAGCGGCCATGCGCATATCGAGCTTTTTCTCGAGCTTGGTCTTCAGGACCTCCCCAAAGGCCCTGGAGAGGATCGCCTTCAGCTTCTGGTTGACCTCGTGCTCCGACCAGAAGAACGACTGGAGGTCCTGGACCCACTCGAAATAAGACACCGTCACGCCACCTGCGTTGGCGAGGATGTCTGGCACGACGAAGATGCCACGCTCGCGGAAGATCGCGTCCGCCTCGGGGGTGGTTGGTCCGTTGGCGCCTTCGACGATCAACGTCGCCTTCACATCGCGCGCGTTGCGAGACGTCAGCTGGTTGCCGATCGCGGCCGGGACGAGCAGGTCGCAGTCGACCGTGAGGACATCCTGGTTGCCGATCTCCTGGGCGCCGGGAAAACCGCGCAGTGTCTTTTCGCGCGCGCGGTATTCGAGCACGCGTTTGATGGACAGGCCGAGCGGGTTGTAGATGCCGCCGTAGTCCTCGCTGACCGCGACCACGGTGCACCCCGCCTCTTCCAGCAGGCGAGCGCTGATGCTGCCGACGTTACCGAAGCCCTGCACGGAGACTCGGGTCTGATGAGGATGGCGATCGAGGTGCTCGAGCGCAGCCATCGCGCAGATGGTCACGCCGCGACCGGTGGCTTCGACCCGACCCAACGACCCGCCCACCTCGATCGGCTTGCCGGTCACCGAAGCCGGGACCGAGTAGCCGAGGTGCATGGAAAGCGTGTCCATGATCCAGGCCATCGTCTGGCCGTCGGTGTTGACGTCGGGCGCGGGGATGTCGCGGTCGGCGCCGATGAGGATCGATATCTCCGTCGCGAACCGACGGGTCATGTGTTCCAGCTCTCTGAGCGAGAGCTCCTTGGGGTTGACGATGATTCCGCCTTTCGCGCCGCCGAATGGGATGTTGACCACCGCGCATTTCCACGTCATCCACATCGCGAGCGCCTTGACCTCGTTCAGGGAGACGTCCGGATGGTAACGAATGCCTCCCTTGGCCGGCCCTCGATTGATGTTGTGCTGCACGCGATAGCCCGTGAAGACGCGATGAGTGTTGTCGTCCATCTCGACCGGGAAGCTGCAGGTAAACTCGCGCTGGACTTCGCGCAAGACCTCGCGCAGCCACGGCTCGAGCTTGATGATCTCGGCAGCCGTGTCGAACTGCGACTGGGCCGTGCGCCATTCATCTGCCTCAACTACCGGCTCCAGGCTGGCGGTGCTCACATCAGTACCGATGATCGCGGATATTCCGCCTTCGGATCACAAATAACGTTGATGCAGGCCGGCAGGCCGGAGGCGAACGCCCGCTCGAGTGCAGGCCGGATGCCGTCCGGCCGTTCGACCATCTCGCCGTAGCCTCCAAGCGATTCCACCACCCGGTCGTAGCGGGTGAGCGGCGCCAGGTCTGTCGCGACGCTCATCCCGAGCATCTTCTCCATCGGGTGCTTCTCTAGCGCCCAGATGCCGTTGTTGCCGACCACGCAAACCACCGGGATCCGGTGCCGGACCATCGTGTCGAACTCCATTGCAGAGAAGCCGAGCGCGCCATCCCCGGAGAGAAGGATCACCTGGCGATCGGGGTGGGCCAGCTTGGCGGCCATCGCGTAAGCGGGCCCAGAACCGAGACAGCCGAAAGGGCCTGGGTCGATCCACTGGCCAGGCTTCGGGCGCTCGATAAGGCGGCCCGCGAACGACACGAAGTCGCCGCCATCGCCGACGTAGATCGCGTCGGAGTCGGCGAAGCGATCGACCTCTGCGATGAGCCGGGCTGGATGGACAGGAGACGTGTCAGACGCGGTCATGTGGACGTCGCGCGCACGCGAAGCAGACTCGGCTTCGCGGAGGTGTGCCAGCCACCCAGATCGCTCGGGCGTGCCCTCAGCCGCTTCCGCGAGCGCGTCCAGCGCCGCCCGGAGGTCTCCATAAAGCGCCACCTCAGCCGGCCGATGCTTCCGATGATCATCCACATCGACGTATACGAGCTTTGCGTCTTCGGCGAAGACCGGGGGCTGGCCAAAGTTGAGACGGAAATCGAGGAGCGCGCCGACGACCAGGATCAGGTCGGCCTCGCCGAGGGCGGCGCCTCGGGCGCGCGGGAAGAAGAGAGGATGTCCGGGCGGCAGGACTCCGCGCGCCATGCCGTTGACGTTCAGCGGCAGGTGCGCCGCCTCCACCAATCGTTTCAACTCCTCCTCGCCGCGGGCCCACCAGACATTGGCTCCCGCGATCACCGCCGGCCGCTCCGCGGCGCGCAAGAGGCGAACGACATGCGCCACCTTGTCCGGATCGGGAAGAGGACCGAGGTCCAGGGTCAGGTGCTCGGTCGCCTCCGGGATGTCGGCGGCGCCGAAGAAGACGTCAAGCGGCACGTCCATGAATACCGGGCCGGTGCGGCGACTCGAAGCCGTGCGTATGCAGTCCGCCGCCAGTGGATAGGCCTGTTCGGCGGATTCGAGGGTCAGCGCCTTCTTGGTCAGGCTCTTCACGACAGCAACGTGGTCCATCTCTTGCAATGAACCCATCCCCCAGCGCGCCACCGGCGCACGTCCGCCGATGAGGAACATCGGACTGTCGCCGGACTGAGCCTGGGCGAGGGCGGATGTCGAGTTGGTGACCCCCGGGCCGGCGGTGACGGCGGCGACACCACACTCGCGCGTCACTTTCGCCCAACCCTCGGCCGCAAACGCCGCGGACTGCTCGTGACGCACATCGATGATGCGGATGCCGTGCTCTGCGGCGCCAATGAGGATCGGCCAGATATGGCCGCCATTGAGGGTGAACAGATGGCTGACGCCGGCCCGCTTCAAAGCGAGTGCGATCAGCTCGCCGGCATTCGCCGAATCGCTCATTTGGTGGCGCGACCCCGAGGTCCGCCGCATATTCGCGACATCGGCGGCCGGAGCCAAGGAGACGACGAGCACGTGAGGGAGCGCATCGCGCAGATGCGTGACCGAGCGCGCGCAGGAGGCGACGCCGGCTTCAGCGCCGCAGGCGCCCGGCCGCCCAGGGCGCGAAGATGCAAGGAACTTCGGGGGCGCGCCACTACTTACTGCGCCATCGCCCAGGGCATGGCGGGCGTGTTGAATGCCGCGTGCGGAGGGCCTTCGCGCCCGATGAGGATGACGCCTCCCTGCGCCTTCATCGCTTTGCCCAGGAAGTCGACGCCACCCTGAGCTACCGCGCCCGGATCCATGCCGTGCTGCAGCTCGATGACCATCAGCCTTGCCAGCCCCAACCGGATGAAGGCCTCGCCCTGCCCGGTCCCGCAAACTGCGCCAAAGAGGTCGTCGGCGTAAATGCCGGCGCCAGGAATCGGAGAATCGCCGATGCGGCCGGGCAGCTTGCCACTGATGCCTCCAGTGGAGACCGCAACGGCGAGGCGTCCATCAGAGTCTCGAGCGACAGCTCCGACTGTGTCAGCCCCCGCCAGCCGCTGCTGGCGCTTGCGGTTGTTGATGAAGACCGACGGATCGCACATCTCGACTCCATGGTCGCGTGCGAATCGCGATGCGCCGGTCCCCGACAGCAGCACGTGGCGGCCATCTTGCATCACCGCCACGGCCAGGTCGATTGGATGACGCACGTCTTTGACGCAGGCAGCGCCGCCCGCGCGGAGCTCGGCACCCTCCATGACGCCGGCGTCCAGCTCCACCTCGCCGTCGGCGTTCAGGCAGGCGCCGATGCCGGCGTTCAGCAAGGGCTCATCTTCCATGTGGCGAACAGCAGCGACTGCGGCGGCAAGCGCTCCGGCGCCAATCTGCGCCCAGCCGAGCTCGAGCGCACGCTCGACGGCGGCCTGGCGGAGCGGGCGCTCAGCGGCGGGCACCGGTCCCGCGCCGCCGTGGACTATTAGCGCCGCGGGAGCCAGGGTTTCTCTTCAGCCCTGCTGTACGGCGCGGCGGTCGATGATGCGGCGCTCGGCATTCCGCCGGTCCGGGATGAACATGACGCGCCTGCCGTTTTCGGAGCGGTCAGGCCGCCGGCGTTCGCCTATGCGACGTTCGAAACTCGAGCGTCTGACCATGGCGCGCCTTTCGGCCCCGCGCTCGACCTGGTTGTGTCCTGCCTCCATAAGCGGGCTCGATGCTATAGCACTCGACGGTCGTTTAGGGGTCCCCCGCGAAGTCACGGCGCAGCCTCAGACTTCGTGGGGCCTAGCGCAGAAAGCTTGTCGTCCAGGCGCTGCTCCGAGCGCCGCCGCTCCAGCTCGTCGCCCGGACCCATGTCAACGAACCTTGCGTAGCGCGTCAGCCGGGGATGCACCTCGCTCGCGAGCCGGAACATGTCCTGCGCCACCCGGCGGTAATCGGGGTGCCCCTGCGGAGTCGTGCGCAGCTCGCATAGGTGGTACACCTCCCGCAGGTTGACCCGGAGGTACCAGCGCACCCGGAAAGCAAGCGGAACAATGTACTGCGCCAGCGCCGGCCCGAGGTCGTTCTCGAGACGCTCATAGGCGGCGGCGGCGCTCTCCATTGCAGTTACGAATCGGTCCTCCATCCCGAGCTCCGCGAGGCTCGGCGGAACGTCGAACCCGAGGGCCGTTCCCAGCAGCTGGCGGTCCTGCGTGGCCATACGGTGGCGGTGCAGGTCGCGGTAGGCGGCAAAGTTCGCGACTATCTCGAAGGTGTACTCGGCGTGTTCGAGGGCGCGGGCTGGACGCTGGCGGCGGTTGGCCCGGTCCGCCAGCAGCGCTTCGAGAACCTGGGCCGGGTCCGCGTGGATGTCAACCCAAGTCTGGTCTGAGTGCGGGAACAGCGCTGCGGCCACGACTTTCCGCTCGGCGTCCGGGTCATATTCGATCAGCCGGACTGACGGCCCGGATGCCTGGACACCCGTCCGCGGCGCCATCTTCGTCATCGCCTCCCGCACGCGTACGAGCCGCTGAGCAGAAGGGGCTCCGTAGCGCTCATCCAGGGCGCGTTTGACGAAGGCGGGGATCACCAGCTCGAGCTCGCGGTGCAGGTCTGTCGCGAGACTCTTGCATTCGGGGAGCTCGTGGGCGGAGAGCTTGGTGATCAGATATTCGAAGGCGCGCCCGTTGCCGAAGAGGCCGAGGTTGGTCAGCGTTCCCGCCGGCAGCAGGCCGCGCAGCATGTCCAGCGCCTTGGCCCTCGTCGCCGCCTTCCAGGCGCGATCGCTTTCCTTTTCCTCGATCGGGAATCGTTCGCGAATCGCGAGGGTGAGCGGCTCGATGAGGCCGCTGTACGTCTCGAAAAGCCGCTCGGCCGCCGGCTCGTAGTCCGGGTGCGCCAGCTCGGTTCCGCGGTAATAAAGGAACCGGCCGTCGCGACCGGGCCGGTCGAACCTGACATATCGCGTCGACTTCTCGAGCGGCGAGATGCCGATGCGGCTGTCCTCCAGCGCCTTCGCGGCAAGCGTCGACGTTCGCTCCACGGCGACGTGTGCACCCGCTAGCTCGGCGACCGAGTCGTCCCCGTAACCGACCAGGACCCTTTCGTAGAACTCCTCTGCACGTCGGACGGCGACCATGTCGTCCCCATCCCCAGATGGGGTAGTCAGCGCTTGAAAGCCGGAGTCGGGTTGATTGATGAACTCGTCCAGCAAGACACGGCGCAGGCTTTTTTCGGTCCGCGAGTAGCGAGAGAAAAGCGCTCCCTTGACGACCTCGGGGAGGTTGCGAAGTGCGAATACCGGCCGGTCCATGTTGGTGAAATAGCGCCCGAGGACGCCGGCTTCGGCGGGGCTGAATTCCGACGACGGTTCGACTGCCATAGGACCTCGCCTATCCTAGCCTGGGCCCCTAGATGTTGGGGATTGGAACCAAGCAACCCCATCATCTGGGCCATCGGCGTGCAACTTGTCCCCGGGTTGTCCCCAAAGGTGTTAACAAGCTAGCCTCCTACTTCAATTGAGGGTGGGGATAACCGACGAGGTGGAGGGCATCGACTGGGCAGAACGGTGGAGCGCCACCGTCCGCCGGCGTGCCGGATCGGCAGCCGGCGACAGCCAGAAGTACTGGACCCGTCGCGCGCCGATTTTCGCCCGCTCGACTCGGAACCGCAAGGACGATTTCCTTCGCGTCATTCAGCCTTATCTCGGACCCCACAAGACTCTGATCGATGCAGGGGCCGGAGCGGGGCGCCACACGGCGGCGCTCGCCGAGCAATTGGAATGGGTGACCGCGGTTGAGCCGTCCGAGGGCATGCGCGCGCAGATTCCCCATCGCGACAACATGACGGTCATCGCGACGACCTGGCAAGACGCCGAGGTCGCGAAGGCCGACCTGGTGATCTGCTGTCACGTCCTGTACGGAGTCGAAGAACCGGTCCCATTCATCGCCAAGCTCCAGGACAGTGCGCGAGAGCGGGTCTTCATCATGATGCGCGAGGGTCCGGTGCCCCATCCCGCGACGAAGCTCCGCGAGCGAATGACCGGCCTCCCGGCGCTGCCGGTCCCGCAGTTCAGCGACCTCTTCATGCTCCTAATGCAGATGGGCATCGCACCTGAGGTCGCCTTCATTCGCTACCCCATCGTCAACCGCTATGCGGACCTTGAAGAGGCTTTGGCCGACTGCCGGATGCTCTTCGGGGCCGAATGGGACGAGGCGCGGGCTCGTAACTTGCTCGAAGAGATGCTCACGAATGATGGCGACGAGCTCGTGATCGACAGCGGTGAAGCGCTGTCGGGGATTGCGCATTGGCAACCAAGGATCTGACGATGAGGCCGGTCAGGCCCTCTGACCGCGACCGCATCGTCGAGCTCACGAGGGACATCTGGGGTGGTCACGACTACCTTCCCAGCGTCTTCGACGATTGGGTCGCCGACGCGGCCTCGGCATTCCAGGCGCTCGAGGTCGACGGCGTCGTCGTCGGGCTGCAAAGGCTCCGGCCCTACGCGCCCGGACTCGTCTGGTACGAAGGTTTGCGCGTGGCGACGAGCCACCGGCGCCAGGGCCTGGCGCGCGCGATGCTCGATTCGGCGATAGCCGAAGCGCGTGAACAGGGTCACGGAGAGATGAGGCTGGCAACCGGAAATCCAGAAGCCGTGCGCCTGTTCGAATCGGTCGGGTTCAAGAAGCTGGTCGACGTCCGCTGGTGGCGCGGCCCCCGCGTCGAAGGCGGCGAGTCTCCCCGCATCCCTCCTGCAGCCGAGGCAGAGAAGCTCTGGCCGATGGTGGCGAAGAGCCCGGGGATCGAGCTCTTCAACGGTGTGATGGCCGACTTCAATGGAGCCCGCGACATCAATGCCGCCGAGCTTGCGCGACTGGCCGAGACCGGCATGCTGCGCGTTGGTCCGGGCGGGCGCGCCGTCGTGGGCTTGCGGCGCCCCTGGGGGAACAACATCGCAGTCGGATTTCTCGCCGGCTCCGGCGGCGCGCTGCGCGAGCTGCTGCAGGCGCTGCGGTTTGAGGCCGACGCCGACGGGCTCGATGACGTGGTTGTGAGCCTGCCGCGCGAGCACCCCGCAGCGGGTGACCTACGGGCTTCCGGATACGATTTCGCGAATGACGACGACCACAGCTACATCTACGCCCTCCGTCTCTAATTGAGTCGTCGTTACGTAATCCTCGGCAACGGCATTGCCGGGCAGACGGCCGCGGAGGAGCTGCGAAAGCTCGACACGGAAGCTTCGATCGTGATGATCGCCGCGGAGCGCCATCCTCTTTACAACCGCGTCGCGCTGCCTCGATATCTGCGCGGCCAGGTGCGTCGAGAGAAGGTCTTCATGCGCACAGCTGAGGATTACACGAAGCAAAACCTCGACATCCATTTCGAGACCTGGGCCACGGATGTCGACACATCGGCCAAGGTCGTACGCACCAACCGCGGCCAGGAGTTTCCGTATGACGCGCTGTTGATTGCGACCGGAGGACGACCGAAACCGCCGCCGTGGCCGGGCTCAGATGAGGTTTCGCAAACCATCGGCTTCCAGACCCTGGACGACACCGACGCCATCATCGAGAAGGCGGACGCCGCCGAGCGCGTGCTCGTGATGGGCGGCAGCTTCATCGGATACGAGCTCGCCGAAGGCGTGAGCTTCCGTAAGAAGGCGAAGCTCACCTGGATCATGCGGGGGCCTTGGTTCCTCCGCTACGTGCTCGACGAAGAGGGCGGGCAGCTGTGCCGCCAGCTCGGTGAGGCGCAGGGCGTGGAGTTCATCTGTTCGGATGAGGTGCAAAAGTTCAGCCGAATCAACGGCCGCTTTCTCGCCGAGACCGTCAACGGAAAGCGCGTTGAGTTCGACGTGCTCACGTATGGCGTCGGGCTCGATTACTACACGGAGCCGGTCCGTGACTCCGTGGTAAAGCTGGAGAAGGGCATCGTCACGGATGCGAAGCTCCGCGCTTCGGCGCCGGACGTATATGCCGCCGGCGACATCGCCGTTTTCTACGACCTGATGGTCGAGCGCCACAACCAGATGGGCACGTGGGACAACGCAGAGGCGCACGGCCGGGTGGCGGCGGGAAACATGGCAGGCGCGGACGAGGACTTCTTCGATGTGCCGACCTACACGACCACGATGTTCGGTTCCACGCTCGCAGTCATGGGCGTGACGCCGGACGTCCAGCCCGACCTCGAATCCGTCCGCACCTACAGCTTCGAGGAGAAGTTCTATCGCAAGCTCTTCTTCAAGGACGACCGGTTGGTCGGCGCGATTATGATCGGGCCGCCTAAGGGCCGCAAGAAGCTCATCGAGATCATGCGGTCGCGCCAGCGTATCGAGCGCCCAAAGCAGGAGCTGCTCGACCCGGAGAACCTCAAGGACCACTGAGCGCGGCGGGTCGGCTAGACTTCGCCATAGAAGAATGCCATTCGCCTACAGCGAATCTGCTCAAGTGGTCAGGGGTGCCATCGGCTCCGTGCTGAGGGGCCGGCGGGAGGCGCTGCACCGGACACTGACCGAGGTCGCGGCAGAAGCCGGGCTGTCCCCGGCGCATCTCTCCGAAGTGGAAAGGGGCCGCAAGGAGGCCTCCACCGAACGGCTCATGGCTGTGGCCCACGCGCTCGGCGTGCGGCCGGCCGACCTGTACGCCGAGATCGCCAGGCTGCTCGGCGCAGACACGGACCGACCCGCCTGGCCCGAGGACCCGCCGGTGAAGCTGCGCATGGCGACCGCCGGCATGTCGCTGGAGGCGCTGCGCAGTGTCGCCGATTTCAGCGCATATCTCGCGATGTCGAACCCGCCGCCAAAGACGCGACCGCGTATTGGCTTTGAGCTAGAGAGGTAGAAAGATGCACTTGATTCCGACGGTCATCACCAACGATGGAAGAGGCGAGCGCGCGTACGACATCTACTCGCGGCTGCTCAAAGACGGCGTGATCTTCGTGCGTGGAGTCATCGATGACGAGCTCGCGGGCACCGTCACGGCGCAGCTCTTGTTCCTGGAAAACGAGGCGCCGGATCGCGACATCCAGCTGTACATCAACAGTCCCGGTGGCTCGCTAACGGCAGCGCTCTCCATCTATGACGCCATGCAGTACGTCGGCCCCAAGGTCGGCACTCTATGCACGGGCCTCGCAGCCAGCGGGGGCTCGATTCTGCTCGCCGGTGGCGCAAGCGGCATGAGGATGTCGCTGCCCCACGCTCAGATCCTCATCCACCAGCCGTTCACGCAGGGGATCCAGGGCCAGGCCACGGACATCCAGCTGCACGCGCAGGAGATCCTGCGGCAGCGCGAAGCCATGGCGCGCATCTACGCCAAGCATTGCGGCCGGCCTCTCGAGGATGTGGAGCGGGCAATGGAACGCGACTTCTTCATGAACCCACAGGAGGCCAAGGACTGGGGTCTCATCGACCTGATCGTCGAGAAGAACCCCAACGTAGCCACGCCGGCAACAACGCCCGCGCGCTGACTTTGCGAGTTGTCGTCCTGGGCGGCACGCGCTTCATCGGTCGCGCGATCGTCGAAGACCTGGCCGCCGCGGGCCACGATCTACTGATCGTGCACAGAGGGGTGCTCGAACCCGACGGCCTGCCGGCCGCTCAGCACCTGCACACGGACCGCGCGGTGCTGCCGACCCACAGCGCCGAGCTGGCCGCATTCGAACCGGACGCGATGATCGATTGCAGGGCGCTGAGCCGCGCGGATGCGCAGACGGCAATCGACGCCCTGCCGAAAGGACTTCGCGTCGTGGTCATCTCGAGCGTCGACGTCTACCGTGCCTTCGGCGCCCTCAACGATGACCGCGAGACGGATCCGATCCCGCTCGACGAAGGCTCCCCAGTCCGCACCGAGCGCTATCCGTACCGCGGCAAGATGCCGGGCATGGACGACTACGACAAGCTGGACGTAGAGGATGTCTATCTGCCCTTCGGCGCTACAGCGCTCCGTCTGCCGATGGTCTACGGGGAGCGCGATTACCAGCGCCGCGAGGAGTTTCTTCTTCGTCGCGTCCGCGCCGGACGGCAGCGCATCCCGTTCGGATCGGGCATGTGGCTGGCGTGCCGCGCATATGTTCGCGACGTCGCGCGCGGCGCGCGATTGGCCCTGGAGTCGGACTCATCGGCGGGCCTTGCGCTCAACCTTTGCGAAGATCGCACCTTCTCGATGACCATGTGGTCGCGGATGATCCTCGAGGCCGCGGGCTCCAGCGCTGAGCTGGTACGGGTTCGCGACGACGTGCTCCCGGAAGATCTCAAGCCGACTGGCACCATGACCCAGCACATCGCGTGCAGCGCGCGCCGCGCGCGAACGCTGCTGGGCTGGACCACGTCCGATCCCGCCCAGACACTTCGCACGAGCGTGCAGTGGCATCTCGCCAATCCGCCCCAGGACGCCGACCTCGACTTCAGCGCCGACGACCACGCTTTAGGAAATGTCTAAGCTTCCAGGCAGATGACCCGCCGGTATCGGCCGTTTGACCCCTTCGAGCGTGGTGGTCCGTTCCCAGTGCGAGAGATCAGATTTCCTCGCCCGCCGGGCCGTTTCTGGGTCGCTCTCGGGCTCTTCGGCCTGGCCCTGCTGATCTTCTTTCTCGCCAGCCCGATCGTTTGGTTCTTCACGGAGCTGCAGTGGTACGACGCGCTCGGCTTCAAGGATGTGTTCACCACGCGCCTGTCCTTGCAGAGCGAGCTTTTCATCGGCAGCTTCGTGGTCGCCTTCGCCTACCTGATCATCAACGTTGCCATTGCACTGCAGGCCCGGTCGGGGCCGAGCCTGCGCGCAGTCGGGATCCGGCGTTCGGCCTTTCGCAGCGGTACCGGCGGCGCCGCCCTCGGCGCGGTGCTCCTCGTCGCGCTGCTGCTTTCCGGAGGCGCGTGGGCCCAATGGCAGAACCTCGCGCTTTTCGAACATGCCCACCCAACCGGAGTCACTGATCCGGTCTTGGGGCAGGACATCTCCTTTTATCTCCTGACGCTTCCGTTCCTGCATTCGGTCGTCAACTGGGCGCTCGGTTTGGGCTTCCTGACCCCGCTGCTGGTCGGCCTCATCTACGCGTGGCGCGGCGACACCTTCGATCTCAACTTGAGCCCCGTTGCGATAGCCCACCTCTCGGCATTGCTGGGCATCTTCGCGCTGGTGTTGGCGGTGTGGGTTTGGGTCGGCCGCTATGACCTGCTATACGCGCACAACAGCGGGGTCGTCTGGGGCGCCGCCTACACGGACGTGAACGCCCGGCTGCCGATCATCACGTTTCAGTCGGGCGCCGCAGTGGTCCTCGCGGGAGCCCTCCTGGTCAACGTATGGCTGCGCCGGCTGTGGCTGCCGGTGACAGCGGCGGGCGTGTGGGTGGCGCTCCTGCTGATCGGACAGATCTATCCCGCGGTCGTCCAGTCGTTCATCGTCACGCCGAACGCGCAGACGAGGGAGCTCCAGTACATACAGCGAGAAATCGGCGGCACACGCGATGCGTATGGGCTGTCGAACGTCACCGTGAGCAGTTTCACTGGTGATCAGCCTTTGACCCTGGCGACGGTCCAGAGCGACCAGGTGACGATCAACAACCTGCGCCTGTGGGACTTCGCCCCACTCAAAGACACCTATGAGCAGCAGCAGACGATCCGCACGTACTACACGTTCAACGACATCGACATCGACCGGTACACGGTCAACAACCAGTACACCTCGCTCGAGATCGGCGCGCGCGAGTTCGATTTCTCCAAGCTGTCGCCCGCAGCGCAGAACTGGGTCAACCAGCATCTCCAGTACACGCATGGCTATGGCGTCGCCGCCAGCCCTGTCAACGCCGTGGTCGGCGAGGGTCTGCCAGATTACGTGGTGGGTGACATCCCGCCCGCGGGTCAGCTCAAGGTTTCCCAGCCTGGCATCTACTTCGGAGAGGTCACCAACAACTACGCGCTCGCGCCAAACACGAACCGTGAGTTCGACTATCCGGCCAGCCCCGACGCGTACACGTCATACGCCGGTACTCACGGCGTGCCCATGAATGCGGTGAACCGCGCCCTCTGGTCGCTCAAGCTAGGCGACTTCAACCTTCTCGTGTCGGGCCAGGTCACAGACCAGACATTGATGCTCTACCGCCGGAACATCGTGGCCCGGGTAAGCGAGCTCGCGCCGTTCCTCAGCTTCGACGGTGACCCCTACGTTGTGCTGGACAATGGCCGGATCTACTGGATCGTGGATGCGTACACGACCGGCTCCACATACCCGTACTCGCAGATCGTGACTTTTCAGAACACCACCGACATCAACTACATCCGCAACTCCGTGAAGATCGTGATCGACGCCTACGAGGGCACGGCGGTGTTCTACGTGGTCGATCCCAAGGACCCGATCATCAGGGCCTACCAGGACACGTTCCCGAACCTCTTCATGCCGATGGGCGAAATGTCTGCCGGCCTGCGGGCACACATCCGCGTCCCGGTCGACCTGTTCAACATCCAGGCGGGCATCTACGCGACTTATCACCTCTCCACCTCAGCCAAGGATGCGAGCGTCTTCTTCGCTCGCGAAGACGTGTGGGACATTCCGACGGCGCAGTCCGCTCCCGGCAGCATCCCCACGCCGGTGCAGCCTTATTACGTCTTGTTTCGACTGCCTGGCGAGCAGAACCCCGAGTTCCTTCTGATCATGCCGTTCACGCCACACGGCAAGAACAACCTGGTGTCATGGATGGCGGCTCGCAGCGACGGCTCGCACTACGGCCAGTACGTCTCATACGACCTCCCGAAAGACAAGGTCATATTCGGCCCGCAGCAGGTCGCCAACCGGATCAATCAAGACCCGGCCATCTCGCGCGACTTCACGCTCTTTCACGGGACCGGCTCGCAGGTCCAGCAGGGCAACCTGCTGGTCGTGCCCATTGGCGACTCATTCCTTTACTTCGAGCCCATCTATCTCCGCGCAACTTCCGGCTCGAGCCTGCCCGAGCTGAAGAAGGTGATCCTCGCCGACCAGACCCAGGTCGTGTACACCGACACGCTCCAGCAGGCGATCGATCAGCTGGTCGGGACGGCGACGGTTCCTCCGCCTTCAACCACGCCACCGACGACGATCACGCCGGCGGTGCTCGCCCAGATCACCGACCTGGTGACGCAAGCGAACGCTCACTACGCCGCCGCGTACACCGACCTGAAGAATGGTGACTTTTCGGGCTTCGCGTCGGAGATGGCCCAGGTCGGCAACATCCTGCAGCAGCTGCAGAAGCTCACAGGCACGTCGCCGTCGACTGGCACCGGTGCATCGCCGTCACCGAGCCGCGCGTCGCCAACGCCCACGCACTAACTAACGTAAAGGCACGAA
>DASVEP010000060.1:0-16551 GCA_036380475.1 Candidatus Dormiibacterota bacterium | reverse complement strand
TCGCAACAATTTCTTGATGCTCGGGCGCGAGTGTCTGTTTCCCGCCGAGAAGCATCGGTCGCAAGACTGGTTGTGCGTCTTGCTCAAGCCTGCTCATCCAACCGTTATTGCATGGGCCACAGGTCGCGCCGACACGGGCGTCGGCGACTCTTCTACCGCCCCACTGCCTTACATGCACTCTCGGCGTCCGTGGCGAAAGACGGTGATCCACCTGGTGGACGCCACCCTCGGCTAACGGAAATAGCTTGTTCACCCAAAGCGGAAGGGCATCCTCTTTGTGGATCGGGGTCCCACCACAAAACACGCAGGCGCGCGGCATAGGCAGGAGTCTACGGATGACAAGCTCCAACGCCAGAGTCGCGCCTGGTCACAGTCTGGTCACGGATTCCCGGAGATGGGCGGGGATCACCGGGAGGATCACCTGCCGCGCGAGGCGTTTTCGTATTCACGAAGCGATCAACGGTGATGCTTAGGGAGCGGTAGGGACGCTGCGGGTTCGGCTCCGGACCGAAAGGCAGCAGGTTCAATTCCTGCCAGGCGCACCACACACTCGCTCAATCGCAAGGAAACGCCGGGCGCACGTTGCACTGAGTGAACGATTGAGCGAGACAGTCAATCGGGTGATGGGGGAGATGGCTGAGCTGGGGGGCGTCCGTCCCCGCGTACTCGCCGACGGCACCATCGAGCTGCGTCCCTGGCCGGCATCGCTCGAACTCTCCCAGAAAGTCAGCGAGATTTTCGAGCGCGCGGGCATGAAGGAGCTAAGGCCGTGGGTGTGGGGCGTTGAGAAGACAGACGATGTATCCCGGCAACGGCCGTCTCGAGCCGCTCGCGTGCGAACGCTCGCCGCGCTCGCCATCGTGGGCGCCTTTGTAGGCGCCTTGATTGGCATCCTGAGGTTCCGGCGAGCGAGGTTGTGCGATTGAGACCTTAGTGGCCTTCTAAGACCCACCGCACTCTGGACCGCCGAGGCAACCTTTCGCATACTTGCATGCGGGGTAGGTCGACCAGTCAACAGGGGGCGATGGCATGACTGACCAGGGTCCGTTTCCTCAAGACGCGCTGGAGGCGAATCGCGCCGGCCAGCTCACTCCGGCGCAGCGAAAGGGCTTTCGCGGGCAGTCGCGAGGCTTCCGCAAGGCAGAGCTCCAGTTCGCTGTGATTGCCACCATCATCGGCCTGCTCGTCTGGTTCGCTCCAGGCCCGGCCAAGTACGCGATGGTGAAGCCCCTGATCGGGATCGGCTGTCTCATCCTCGCCGGCTTTCTGGTGGTGCGCTCTTTCCTCGGCGCGGACTCTCTGACGCAGGATCTCCGCGACGGCCGGGTCGAATCGGTGGAAGGCGCGATCACGAAGACGAGCGTCACGGCCGACAGCCGCGGAAGCAGCAGCACGAGCTACTTCTTTCATGTCGGGGGCATAAAGGTGAAGGTCTGGCGAGGCGCCTACCAGGCGGCGCCCGAGGCGGGGTTCGTGAAGATCTATTACCTCCCCCACAGCCATGAGTTGGTGAACCTGGAGCGTGTGGCGGACACGGCCCTTCCCGCCGACGCGATGAAGTCTCCGCAGGTTATCGAGGAGCTCGCGAAGGACGCGTTTCACTCGCATGATCCGATTCAGGCCGCCGAGGCGCGCGCTCACCTTGCGACCATGGGCGAGGCATTCAACGCGGCCATAACCAGTGCCGGCCCTCCGCCATCTTCTGATCGCGATTCGCGCCCGCTGGCCCAAGCGATCGTTGGCGATTGGAGCAACGCATTCATGGATGTGTCGTTCGCTGCCGATGGCACGCTCAGCGCGAGCATGCCAGGCGCCCCTGGCGCTCGCCCCCGGTCCGGACATTGGTCTGTTGATTCATCTGGACATCTCGTGTCAGACGTCATGGGCGGTGGGCCAATGCCGACGGAGGCGTGGGTGAGTGGTGATCAGCTCACGGTCTTCGTTGGCGAAAACGGTGTCACATTCCAACGGGTCGCGACATAGACCCGAGTAACAGCGCCCCGGCCGTACTTCCGTCGCGGTCGGCGCTGGTGCTGCGGATCGAGGACTTGCTGATCGCGGGCTGGGTCGCGATTGCCAGCCCGCTCATATTCCGATTCGACGGCAATAAGGGTCCATTCGACCCAGACCAGCCGATCCAGGGACTGGTCGAACTGGCCTCGATGGTAGGTGTCCTGCTATGCCTGGCGGCGAGGCAGAAAGTCGACCCAGCGAGGCCGCCGCAGCCGTCGCTGGTGAATCGCGGCGCGGTCGGCCCATTGGTCGGAGCACTTTTGCTGGTCACTATCAGCGGCTTCACTGCGCTCGGCGCCCCTACTGCGGCGATTTACATCGTCCTCATCGCGACAGCAGCCGGCATGGTCGCGATCCGCGTCGCCGGCCCGCCATTGAGTGTCTTCGTTCGGCGAGCGCTGGTCAGCCCGTTCGTGATGGTCAGCGCCGGGCTCTACTGGACGTTCATCGAGTCGGTTATGGGTTCATCCGGCGCCACTACGATTCACCGCCTTGCTCCGTTGAATCCTCACAGCGCACCGGTGTTGCTCTTTCTGTTCGCCTTCTCTGCCATCTACTACGCGATGCTCATCTTTGCGCCCAGGCAGATCGCCGAGCGTGAGGGCGGCGCCATCGAGTGGCTGCTCCGCTACGCCGCCTTCGTCGCGAGCATCGTGCTGGGAATCGGCTGGCTGGGTGTCCTGAGCACCTAGAGGTCAGGCTGGCGGTATCGAGCATGGCAACCGAACGAAGGAAGTGCCGCGACCCCCACAGTTGGCAGCAGCCATCTCCGCTCCGACGCCATCCCAACTTTGGCGGGCACTCGAGCCGCCAGCCACAGTTCGACGATAGCCCGCCGCCCGCAACAATGGCAGTAAAAACCGGGACATCGGTATCACGGGTGGTTGGTATCCGAGCACCCCGACTGGGGGTAGAGCCTCATTGTCTTGTTGACACCGACGATCGATGCTGGCGGTGATCTGCTGTCTCCGCCGCCGAGCGTGTTACCCCACTCGTGCGGGGACAGCAGGTCGCCAATGACGCGCGATCGGATCTCGCGCTTTTAGCTCGGCAGCTTCCTGATCACGTCGCCGACGCGTACCTTGCCGGACACCACGACCCGGCAATTTGCTCCTCGCAACCTGAGCTCGCGCCCGATCGGAGAGTTGACGAACCGCAGCGAATCGTTGCCGAAGCGAGATTGAAACTTCGCGCAGCCGGTGTGTGGGGGCTCGCTGAACTCGATCACCGCCGAGCCGATCTGGACCCTCGTTCCCGGTGGCATGTTGGTCTGGCTGATGTCGAGATCCACGTAGAGCTGGTCGCCGGCCAGCGCCCAGCGCTCTCGCTCGCCCGCAATCGCGGCCGCCGCCCTCGCGTTCATCAAGGTCAGCTGAGCATCCGGGTTGGGGCCGCCGTCGGGGGTCCGACTGCTGCCACGAACCCGCCAGGTGTCGCCCTCGAGGCCTTCATGAACATCGAGCCATGCCTCGGTGAGAACTTCCCTCTCGTCTACGTCCGGGCGCCGTGCGATCAGCTCCAGAGTGCCGCTGTCCGCGGGCGCTTCACGGATGCGATCGAGGCCGTCCTCGAGGCTGGTCAGCTCTCGGTGCGTGATCATGCCCCGTATTCTGCCGAGTTTCGCTTCCCTATTGCGAGTCTCGAAGGAACGCGAGGACCGCCGCCACGCGTCGATGGACCTGTGGCTCTTCGGTCAGGCCGAGCTTGGAGAAGATCGCGTTGCCGTACTTCTCCACCGCCGACTCCGACACTGAAAGAGTTTCCGCGACGGCGGCATTGGTCTTTCCCTGCGCCATCTCCCGCAGCACGTCGGTTTCACGCGGGGTGAGCGTCGCGAGACGAGACTGAGCCAGCCGCCCGCGTAGGGCCAGCAAAGCTTCAACGACGATCGGATCGATCACAGCGCGGCCGGCGATGGTCTCGCGGAGAGCACGCAGAACCTCGTCCATGTCGCCGACGCGCTCCTTTAGGAGGTAGGCGAGCCCGGCGGTGCCATCCTTGAGAAGCTGGAACGCATATGCCGCGTCGGCATGCTGCGACAGGACCACTACCCCGACCTGTGGGTGATGGGCGCGGATCTGATGAGCAGCGTTGATGCCTTCCATGTCGTGGCCGGGCGGCATGCGGATATCCGTCATGACCGCATCGGGTTTGAGCCTGTCCACCGCATCGAGCAGCTCATCCGCGTTGCCGACGGCGGCCACGACTTGAACATCACCGGAGTCCTCGAGCAGCCTTCGTGTGCCCTCGCGAACGAGATAGTTGTCCTCGGCGAGGACGACGCGCATGGGTTCAGGCATGCGAACCGTTTGAGGTGGGGAACGATGCGTCCAGCCGCGTTCCCGACCTCTGGCTGTCGATTTCGACGTGACCGCCGAGCGCCTCAACCCGGTCGCGCAAGCCGCGGAGGCCCGAAAGAGGCACCGAATCCTGATCAAAACCATGGCCATCGTCGGCGATCGCGACCCGCAACCAGGAATCGCCCGCGCTGATGGTGACGGTGGCCTCGCTGGCGCCCGAGTGTTTGAGGACGTTCGCCAGGCCCTCGGCAACGACGAAGTACGCCGCGCCTTCGACCTCGGGCGCGTACCGGACGGCATTCAATGCCGGGTCGGCGGCAACGTGGACACCGACCGGCATCCGGGAGGCCATCTCGCCAATGGCTTCGACCAGGCCCCTCGAGCTGAGCACCGCCGGGTGTATGCCGCGGGCCAGCGACCGAAGATCGGCGAGGGCGTGCTGCGCGCTGCCCTGGAGCTCGGCCAGCGTCTCCGCGGCCATCACAGGATCGCGGTCGAGCTGGTTTCGAGCGAGCCGGGCTTTGGCGATCAGGACCACCAACTCCTGCTGGATTCCATCATGCAGGTCGCGTTCCAGCCGTCGTCGTTCTGTTTCCTGTGCCTGGACGAGCCGGGTTCGCGAGGCGGCGAGCTCGCTGGCCTGAGCTTCGAGCTGCCGGAGCCTGTCATCGAGCTCGGCCGAGAGCCGAAGTGTGTGGAGAGCGTGGCCGGCTTGAGCTGTCAGGGCCTCAGTGAGCCTTTGGTCGCCCGACCCGTCTGCATCGATCTCGCCGACTGTCTCATTTCGGTAGGTGAGAGCGACCACCTTTCCAAAGTGGCCTGTTTGGTTGACCGGCCAGGTTGCTGTCCGGGACTGGCCTCCAGGCAACAGCAAGCGAATTCGCGCGCGCCGGCAGCCCATTCCCCTGGCCACGGCCTGGGCGATCTGCGCCAAAGCATCGTCGACGTCGTCTGCGGCTGGAGTTCTGGAGAGTTGACCGAGGACTGCGTATGGATCGGCCGGCACACCATACACAAGCCGGTTGGCGAGCCCTTGGAGTCGAGAACGGACTGGTTGAACAAGGACGACGACGACCGCCATCGCTGCGACGGACAGCGCGATGTTGGGCCGCCCGCCGGTGCCAAGTGCCAGTCCGATGCCGACCACTACGACCAGATAGGCGGCTGTGATGAAGGCTGCGAGGCCGGTATAGGCGAGCCCGCGGCTTATGACGACGTCGATGTCGTACAGACGGTGGCGCAGGATGCCGACGCCGATCGCGATGGGCATCACCAGAAGGCTCAGTGGGATCAGTACCTCGTAGAACGGGTTCAGGTACGGGGCGACCCTGGTAATCGGTGAGACTGCGAAAGAGCTCACCCACAACACCGCCTGGACGCTGACCGCGGCAAGGAACCACTTCAGTTGTTGCCCAGCGACGCCGGTGGACCTCCGGAATCGGACCACCAAAGCTGCAAAAGCCCCTAGAAGTGACAGGACCCAGAACACCCCGGTCATCGCGACGAGCGCGTTGAACAAGCGGGCGTCTGTTGGATACGGCCCATCGGCCAGCGGGAAACCAAACATCAGCTGGGTGAGCGAGACCCAGAGGAGCTGGATCAGCGTGCCGGCGGCGACCGCCCACACAACAAACCGCCACCGTGCAGAGGGCAGCCTTCCATCGGGAAACAGAGCTGGAATCAGCGCGAAGAGAAAGAGGGAGGCCGGGTACCAAATCCAGCCGCGGAGCCACACCGCCAAGCCGCTCGCGGGCAGGATGTTGCTGTTTGTCAGCGAGAACGCGGCGTACGAGCCGCTGAAAGCAGAGAGCGACGTGAGGAGGCTGCCGATCGCGGCCACCCAGCCGACCGCGTGGCCAGGGTGCCGGCGCAGAACGAGCGCCGCCACGATCCCGAGCTCGATTGCAGCCAACGGAGTGAGCGCCGCCCACCAATCGAACTGGAGCAGCTGAGGAAGGTTGCTCCCGGCGGTCAGGCCGAGGTAGAGGGTGAACGGATAAGCGGCGACCGCGACCACCACCAAGGCCCCCGCGGCAAGGCCGGCCGGCCAGGTGCGATGGAAGGTCGTGACCACGAGTCGATGGTCGCGCATCCGGGCGTCGGCGTCCATGTGGCTGGCCTCTCTATCCGTCCTGTGCAAATCCAGACCCTCGATTCGCAAGCTGGCCGGTTCGACCTCCGACCCCCGTCGGCGGCAGCCTGTCAACCATGCCAACCACGTTCATTCAGGAGGTCTACAAGTGAAGGAAGCTACCTGGAACCGCGCCAAGCCGGTCAGCGCAGAGCCCAGAGCAGCGCTGACTGGGCGGAGCTTCATCCGGCTTAGCGGGCTAGCACTCGTTATCGGTAGCGCAGTGAGCGTTTTGTTACTGCTCGTCGGGGCAATTACGGCATACATCACACAGCCGATCTACATAGCCAGCGAATACCTGGTTGCAGCAGCGAGCGTAGTGCTGCTGCTCGGTCTCCCCGGCGTCTACGCGAGCCGGGTGGAGGGCTTTGGCGTCGTCGGTCTGATCGGCATGGCGCTGATCTTCACTGCAACCATCATGGTCGGCGTCTTCGCCAATCTTTACGGCGCGATGGTTGATCCCTGGCTGACGACCGAAGCACCGAACCTGGCCAACGGCTTTGGGCCTCCCCCGCTTTTCGCTTACTTCAACGTCGCAGAGGTCGCTTTGGTGGTGGGATCCGTTCTGTGGGCGATCCCGATATTTCGAGGACGGGTGTCACCGCGTTGGCCGGCCAGATTGCTTCTGCTCTCAGTGGTGATCGGGGTGGTCTTCTTCTTTCTCATCCCCTCCCTTACGAGCACGATGGCGACGAGCCTCCTCGCTCAAATTCCAACCATTCTGCTGCTGGTCGCGCTTGCCGGCCTCGGATACGAAACCTGGTCGAAGCCGATTCCCGCACAGGAGACAGTCAAATGAGAGAAGCCATCTGGATTCGTCTGGGGCCGGTCACCGGCGTTTTGTTCTTCGTGTTGCTCTTGGGAGGGGCAAGTATCCACGGCTATCCGAATATCCGTCCCTCGGATTCGCAGCTGGCGAATTGGCTGGCAAACATAGATCTGAACACGTTCAGGCTGGGTATCTACATCGAGGCATTGGGCATCCTGCTGTTCATCCCTTTCGCCGCGTGGCTCTACGGTCGCCTGCGGCAAGGCAAGAAGGATTCATCGTGGCCCGCCATCACCATGCTCGTGGCGAGCGCGGGCTGGGTTGCCTCCGCGCTGCTCCTGATGGGAGCCTGGGCCGGGCTCGCGGATCAAGCACGAAAGGGTCTGGATATCCGCGTGGCTCAGACAATCGACTCAATCAACCAGGCATCCTATGACCTGACGTCGATCGTCCTCGGAGTGGCCGTCCTGGCGGCCGGTGTGGCCATCGTCCATGGCGGCGCGATGTCGCGATGGGTAGGCTGGGCGGCGATCACAATTGGTGTGATCGACCTGGTCACACTGCCGTTTGGCATCGACGCCTCACCCGCAGGGATTCTTGGATACCTGTGGCTCTTCGCTGTAGCCGTTTTCTATACCTTCCGGTCGGCGCGCACAAGAGAGTTCGTGGCCGGACCGGTGCAGCAGTCGGTCGCGACGAACTAACCAATCATTCGGGGCGCCCGCCCGATCAACATTTGCTCGCTGCGGGCGCCCTTCGTTTGGTGCCTTGTAGTGCCCTAGCCTTGACTAGTGCCGTTGCCCCCGAACCGACCCAGCGATCCTGCCAAAGTCGAGCAGCTTCGACAGCTATGCCTCGCCCTGGCCGAGGTGACGGAACGGCAGAGCCACGGGGAGCCGGCATGGTTTGTGGCGGGAAAGCTTTTCGTGACCACCGCCGACCACCACCACGACGATCGCCTCAGCGCCTGGTGCGCCGCGCCGGAAGGCGCGCAGGAAATGCTGGTGAAGGCGAAGCCATCGCACTTCTTCCGCCCGCCGTATGTCGGTCATCGAGGCTGGCTCGGGGTCTACCTTGACGTCGACGTCGATTGGGGCGAGTTGGCCATCATCATCGACCGTGCCTACCGCCGGGTAGCACCAAAGCGGCTGCTCACGTGACGCCCTCATGAGCCGCGCAGTCGAGGAGCTGAATCGCCGCATGCTGCGGGCTCGAGACGCCATCGACCGCGCCTACGCGCAACCGCTCGACATCTCGAATCTTTCCCAGATCGCCAGCGTTTCCGAGGCGCACTTCATCAGAACTTTCAAGGCGACATTCGGCGAGACGCCGCACCGCTATCTGCAGCGCCGGCGCGTCGAGCGGGCAATGTTCATGCTGCGCGAGTCCAGCCTATCCGTGACGGACATCTGCCTCGAGGTCGGCTTCACAAGCCTCGGCACTTTCAGCCGGACGTTTCGCGACATCGTCCGGGCGACCCCCAGGGAATACCGGGCGCGCGAGAGCCCAATTCAAGCCCCGACATGCTTTGTCATGGCGTGGACGAGACCTAGCAGTTTCGGAGAAGCCAGACGACCGAACGGAACCTAGCATCGATCTCGTCGAAGTCAATCAGCGATCAAGGAGAAAGCCCGATGTACAACTCCATCAATATGTCGTCGATCTTCGTTCTCGACCAGGACAAGGCGCTCGACTTCTACGTCAACACGCTTGGCCTCGAGCTCAGTAACGACATGGATCTCGGATTCATGCGCTGGCTAACCGTCAGAGTGCCGGGCCAGCCGGGACGTGATGTTCTGCTCGAGCTGCCGGGCCCTCCGGGGATGGACGAGAAGTCTGCGGCTCAGGTCCGTGAGCTCGTCACCAAGGGCGCGACCGGCTTCACGCTCGGCCTCACCACAGATGACTGCCGGAAAACGTACGAAACCCTGAAGGCCCGCGGCGTTGAAATCGCAGAGGAGCCGACCGAGCACCCGTACGGGATCGACTTCGGGTTGCGCGACCCGTTCGGCAACCACCTGCGAGTCGTGCAGCTGGCGGTCCAGCCAGGCGGCAAAGCTGAATCAGCACCCAAGGCGAAGACTGCGCGGGTATAGGCAGACTTCCGGCGAAGTGGTGGCCGTTCGCGGGTCTAGCGGGCGGCCACCAGTCCGCAGCAGCGTATCGGCGAAACGGTCGCGAGGCTACGTGAAGGAAAGGGCTGACGCTATTCGTGCTTCGCGTGCATGTCCGCACGCAAACGCTCGCCCATCGCCGCCAGGACCTTGACCAACAAAGGATCGCTGGCCTTGATCGCGTCGCGGAACTGGGCATGGCTCATTACCATCAGCCGGGAATTCTTGGTTGTGGTCACCGTAGCAGTGGCGAGACCCCTGTCCAGCATGCTGATCTCGCCGAAGAAGTCACCCTTCTCCATCGTTCGCCGGACCTGGCCGTCGATTTCGACCTCAGCCTCGCCGTCGAGCAGGACATAGAACGAATCGCCGAGATCGCCCTGCGTCGTCAAGCGCTTTCCGGCCGGCGCATCGACCTCATCCGCTCTGCTCGCGACAAACTCCAGGTCGCGCCTGGAAAGCTGCGCGAAGAGCGGGACCCGGCTCAGCGCATCGATCTTTGGATCGCTCATGCGGTGCAGCATATTCTGCTGCTGTGGTGATGTCCTGTGCGGTGTGCGGCCGCCCCCTACCAGACGGCGCGCGGTTCTGCCCAAACTGCGGGGCATCCGTCGGTCCGCTCGTCGGCACGGAGGAGCGGAAGTTGGTCACGGTCCTCTTCGCGGACATCGTCGACTCGACCGGGCACGGCCGGCGGCTCGACGCTGAGAGGGCTCGCGAGGTCCTGGGTCAGTTCTTCGGAGCGGCGGCCGAGGAGCTGCTGGCCCTTCGCGGCCGGCCCGAAAAGTTCATCGGTGACGCGGTGATGGCGGTGTTCGGGCTGCCCCACGTCCACGAAGACGACGCGCTGCGCGCGGTACGCGCGGGCCTGGCGATCCGCGATCGCACGAGACGGCTGGGCGAGGCGGCCGGGCTCGCCGCGCCGCTCGAACTGCGGATCGGGATCGAATCTGGCGAGGCCGCCATGGGCCGCAACCCGAGCGGCCAGGTCCTGGTGACTGGACCTGTTGTGAATGCGGCCGTGCGTCTGCAGTCGGCGGCGCTGCCTGGCCAGGTACTCGCCGGATCGACGACTCATGCGCTCACCACGACGAGCGTCTCGTTCGGCCGCCGCCGGCGGATCAAAGCCAAGGGGTTCGATTCCGCGCTCGATGCTTTTCCAGTCGAAGGCCTATCGATGCGGTCGGCGCGCCGCACCATCCCCTTCGTCGGCCGCGCCAACGAGCAAGCGATCCTCGATCAAAGCCTCGGCCTGGCGAACTCGACCGGCCGGCCTGTGCTCGTGACCATAGTCGGCGGCGCCGGCATCGGCAAATCGCGCCTTGCCGACGAGCTCGCGGCCGGAGTCGGCGCGGCGGTGGTCGTCCTTCGGGGCCAGCCTCGCTCGTACACCGACACGGCCACGTTCTCTCCCATAGCCGCCACAGTCGGAGAACTGGCCGGCATCGCCGCGGGCGACCGACCCGTGCAGGTTAGGCGCAAGCTCCACGAGCTCGTCGCCCCTTTCAGCGATGCGTCCGAAGTCGACCGGATCGTGCAACGCCTCGCTCTCCTGTTCGGCGTGGTGGAGACGCCGGACGAGACCGCATTCGTCAATGACGTGCAGGCAGGCGTCGTCGCGCTCGTCGACGGGCTGGCGCGGGATCACCCGGTGCTGATCGTTTTTGACGACGCGCACACCTTCAAGCCACCGATGCTCGACTTGATCGAGAGGCTTGCCGCCCCCGGCAGAAGTGGACCGCGCCGGGCGCTGGTCCTGGCTCTGGCCCGCAACGAGCTTTTGGAGGAGAGGCCGGATTGGGGATCCACGAGTGGGAGCGCCGTGCTCATCCGGCTGGACCCGCTCTCGTCTTCAGAGTCGATCAACCTCGTCCGCCAGGCCGGCGGCCGGCTGCTTGCGGAATCGCGTGCCACGGAGATCGCCGAGCGTGCGGGGGGAAATCCCTTTTTCATCATCGAGACCACGGGCATGCTCATGCCGGACGCGGACGGTGTGGCGAGCCCGACGCGCACGCCGATTCCTCCAACGGTGCAAGCCGTTGTCGGCGCGCGACTCGATGCACTCCCGGCGAGGCTGCGAGACCTGGCCCGGCGGACATCCGTTTTCATGTATGCGTTCGACCTCGAGGAGCTCAAGGTCGTCGACGACGCCGCCAGCATCGAAGAGCTTCGCCAGCTCGAGGACGCCGAGGTAATCGTGCGCGACCGACCTGGATCAGACGAAACGATGTGGCGGATGCGGCACGCCACGCTCAAAGAAGTCGCGTACGCGAGCCTCCCCAAACGAGAGCGGCTCCGACTCCACAACCTCGTTGCCGAACACCTTGTCGATACAGGCCACCGATCGCTCGCCGCCGATCACTACGAGCTTGCCGCGCTCGCTTCGCTAGACCTGGACCCCTATGACCGCCAGGCCCCGGAGACGGCTGCCGACGCGTTGTTGGTGGCGGGCGATCGTGCACGCAGGCGCATGGAGATTCGTTCGGCGATCGATCGCTATGAGCGCGCCCTCGTCATGGCCGGTCCGCAGAGCGGATGGGGCGTGCGCGAGGGACGCATCCTGGCGGGACTCGGCGAGGCCCGGTACTGGCTCGGCGAATATGGTTCCGCGACGGAAGCATTGACCAGCGCCGTGGCGCTGGCCGAGGGCCATGAAGATCTTTTCGCTCTGGCGCTTGCGCTGCGCTTCCTTGGAGATATCGCGATCAACTACGAAGCCGATGTCGACAAGGCGGAGAAACTCCTCGACCGCTCGCTGCAAGCCGCCGAGCAGCTCGGCGAGCCTTGGGCGGTTGTGCGCACGCTGCTGTTTGCAGGTTGGGTGCCATGGACGCGAGAGCGATTCGACGAGGCGGAGGCGATCTGGCGGCGTGCGCTTGCGGAGGTCGATCCGAAGGATCACTGGGCGCGTGTGCGAGCTTTGACCGCCCTCTCCATCAATCGCGGTGACATGAAAGATCTCGAGGGAGCCCTGACCCTGATCGATGAAGCGAGCGCGCTTGCTGAGGAGACCGGCGACCAGTTCAGCATCGCCAACACCTCGGTCCAGAAAGGTCGAGCTCTCCACGACCTGGGTCGGGGCGAGGAAGCCCTGCCGTGGTTCGATCGGGGCGTGGGAATCTTCACCGAGCTGGGAGCACGCTGGGAGCTCGCCGACGCGATGGCTGCACGAGGGATCGCGAAGCGAGAGTTGGGACGACTGGACGAGGCGGAGGACGACCTGCGGCAAGCGATCCGCATCGCCGAAGAGCTCGGGGATCGACAGCTGCCGGGTTGGACGTGGCGTGCGCTGGCGCGCGTATCGGAGCTTCGTGGCGATACCGCCGAGGCTGAGGAACGTTCGAAGCGCTCTCTGGATGCGTATTCGCGCGGCCCGCACTGAGTTCAGGGTTTCGGCTTTTCTCCGAGGTACAGGGTCTGCTTTCCAAGCAGCCACCAGGCGGGTGGAAACGCTAGATAGGCGCGCACCAGCAGTGGGTGCTGCGGGATGCGGCTCTTGGTCGTGTACGGGAGAAATCGCGGGATCACCTGCCGGGTCTTGAAGCCGGCCATGACGGCGGCCTCGGCCAGGCTCTTCTCGGTCAACGCGGTTTGGTGATCGATGAAGTCCCAGTACGCGCCGCCGATCAGGCGAATGTTTGGCTGCAGTATCAGGACGCGCCCGCCGGGCTTAAGCAGCGCAAACGTGACGCGCAGCTGCTGGAGAACTGCTTCGGTCGAGGCGAGGTGCTCGAGGTAGTTGCTGAAGAAGGCGAGGTCGAAAGACGCGGGCGGCAGTACCTCCGTCAGCTCGAGCCCACTGGCGCGCACGAAATGAACATCCGCCGGCAGCGCCTCCGCCACGTCGCGGATGTCAGTGGCCCACCGGTCGGCGGCCTTGATGTTCCGAATGAAATATCCGAGGTCGCATGCGATGTCGACCACGCGTGCGTCGGGTGGGATGAATTGCTGAAGGAAGCGGCCCAGCTCCCGCCAGATCGCTTCCTTGCCGGCTTGGTCCGCTTCGTCGAAGCGCTGCTCGTAGACCTCTTTGAGGATGATCGGCGGCGGATCTTTCGCCGACCTGTTGGCGGGGCGCTCGGGGATACCTTTTATGGGGGATGCCACTGGTACCGAAACGATAGCGCTCGGTTCCGCCGTCACCTAGTGATAGACGAGGTTGGCCCCGAAACGCGAGAACCCGAGCCGCTCATAGACCCTCGCCGCGTCTTCATTGGCGGCGTCCAGGAACACGAAATCGCCGCCTGTGTCGAAATGGCGTCGCACGAGCTCTGAGGTGATCGTCGCGGCGACCCCCCTTCGCCGCATGCCCTTCTGGGTGACGATGCCGACCAGCTCGGCCGCCCCCTTGAGAGAATGGGAGACACCGGTCCCGGCCGTCTCCCAGTCGATCCAGGCAAGCAGGAACACGCTGCTGGGAACGGCCAGCGCCTCTTGTAGCTGTTCGATCGGCGGCACCGCCCGGTCGGCGTCGCCGCCATCGGTCCAGCGGATTTGCTGGAAAGCTTCGAGCTCGGCGGTGGTGGCCCGCGGACCCAGCTGCGTGAGGTGCACCTCGGCCGCCACGAACGACTTGAACTTCTGCGGCCGGCAAGCCATCAGGGGGTTCTTCTCGGCAAGCTTCAGGCCGGCGGCCTCGAGCCAGGCGCCCGCGTTTGGAAAGACCGCTTCGTTGTACTCGATCTCGAGGGGTGCTTTGCGCTTCTTGAGAGCCGTCTTCAGCTTCGGCACCGCCTTCACAGTCTCGGCTTCTCCAGCGCCTTCGACCAGCGTGACCCAGCTCGACATTGGCGCTCCTTTGTCCTGTGAGAGCGCGATGCGAAACGGGCCGATCGTGAGCATCTCGGAATCCAAAGCCCGCGCGTCCAGCGCGTCCTGCTGCCAGGCGGCAAAGCGCTCCATGTCCGCGCCGGCGCCCGTGGTCACCGGCTGAGCCCGTATCCGGTCACAGTACCCCGTAGTGTGGGCCATGAAATGTCGGTGAGCCGGGCGCAGAACGACTTCGCCGTGAGGCTGTTCCGCCGGCTGCCAGAGCGATACGACCTGCTCGCGGAGGTCCTCTCGTTCGGGCAGAACGCACGGTGGCGCGCGGAGCTCGTGAAACATGTCGTCGCCGGCAATCCGCGGAGGATCCTCGACGTGGCTACAGGCACCGCGGGCGTCGCCATCGCGTTGGCGCATCAGAGCCATGGGCACATCACCGGTATCGATGTCAGCGAGGACATGCTGGAAATCGGACGGCGGCGAGTCGAGGCCGTCGCCCTCCAGGACCGCATCGAGCTGGAGCCGGCTCGAGCCGAGGAGCTGCCGTTCGCGGAGGGGGCCTTCGACGCGGTCTCCTTCACGTACGTCCTTCGATACGTCGCGGACCCGGCGGCCACTATCGCCGAGCTCGCGCGAGTCCTACGCCCTGGTGGCGTCATGTCAGGACTCGACTTCTTCGTGCCGCCGAACCCGCTGTGGCACGCGGCCTGGTGGTTCTATACGCGCATCGTGCTCCCCGTGGCGGGACTGATTCTCGGCGGGCGAGCCTGGTGGGACGTCGGCCGGTTTCTCGGTCCCAACATTTCGTCTCACTACCGCGGCCGGCCGCTCAAAAAGTTGATCGAAGCGTGGAAGGCCGCGGGCATCGAAGATGTCGAATACCGCGTGATGAGCCTGGGCGGAGGCTTGGTGATGTGGGGCGAGAAACGTGTCTGAGACCCTCGCCCCTGCTTTCTACGCAGCGCTAGGGCGCGGTTGGCGCCGGGACGTCTGGGCGCTCCTGCACCCGCCATACACTGCCTGGCATCTGTCGTATGTCGTGATCGGCGCGAGCCTTGCGCCGACGCTCAGCGGTTTGAGACTCGCGGCTACCTTCGTGGCGTTCTTCCTGGCCGTCGGCATCGCGGCCCATGCGCTGGATGAGCTGAGCGGGCGCCCGCTGCGAACCGCGATCCCCAGTTGGGCATTGAAGGCGGCGGCGGCGATCGGGCTCGTTGGGGCGGTCGGCATCGGACTCGCCGGGCTGACGGTCGTGGGCTGGGGCCTGCTTCCGTTCATCGCGCTCGGCGTGCTTTTCGTCTTTGCATACAACCTCGAGCTCGCCGGCGGCCGCATGCACGGGGACATGTGGTTCGCGCTCACGTGGGGGGCGTTCCCGCTGCTCACGGCGTATTTCGCGCAGGCCGGCAGCATCTCGATCGGCGCGCTCTTCGCCGCGGCGGCCGCGTTTGCGCTGTCTTATGGGCAGCGGGCGCTCAGCACGCCTGCGCGCATGCTCCGACGGCGAACCCGATCCGTGTCAGGTGTTCTCACCCTGAACGACGGAACGCAGGCACAGCTCGACGAGGCGGCCCTCCTCCGCCCGCTGGAGCGCGCACTGCGCGCGTTCTCGTGGGGGGTTGTAGCTCTGGCGATCGGGTTGCTCGCATCCCGCCTTCTATGATCTGAGCGCTCATGAATCTCCCGACCGTTTCGCTGCCGAAGCCGCTGCTCAGGGGTTGGTCGCACGGTGTGGCCGCCATCGTCGCTGTGGCCGGGTTGGTGGCCCTGATCGTGATCACCCGCCACGATCCGGCCAAGCTCGTCTCCATGACGATCTACGGAACTGGACTCGTGCTGCTGTTCTCTGTGAGCGCGACCTATCACATCTTCAACTGGCCGCCTCGGATCAAGGATTGGCTGCGACGCGCGGACCACGCGACGATCTTCGTGTTCATCGCCGCGACCTACACGCCACTCGTGTTCAACGTGCTCGACGGCTGGTGGCGCATCTGGGTGCTCGTCACCATCTGGGTCTGCGCGCTGGCCGGCGTGATCGGCGCCGCGCCGTTCCTGCGCATCCCGCGCACCGCGTTGGCGGCCCTTTACCTATCGATGGGTTGGGTCGCAGTCATCGCGCTTGTCCCGCTGACAGCGGCACTCGGGTGGGTCGCCGCGGTGCTGATGGCGCTCGGCGGCCTGCAGTATTCGCTCGGCGCAGCGGCCTACGCTTTCCGTCGGCCGCGGTTATGGCCCCGAGTCTTCGGCTATCACGAGCTCTTTCACCTGGCCGTCATCACAGCCAGCGTCACCTTCTACGCGATCGTCGTCTACTACGCCGTCCCTTACCACCGCAGCAGCTAGACCTAGACGGGCTGGACTCCGTGCTTGCGGTCCGGTCGCGTTGACTTCCTGGTCGCATAGGCGCGATAACGCGCGATGAGCTTCGCGCGCAGGTCGGCGGGTTCCACGACGTCGTCG
>DASVEP010000059.1:0-16696 GCA_036380475.1 Candidatus Dormiibacterota bacterium | reverse complement strand
GTATCGCCCTTCTTCAGCCCTCTCCCGAAATGCCCGCCGAGGCGACCGGGCACGTACGTGGAGCGGCTGCCGAGGGCGACGGTTCCATCGAAGCCTCCCGCGACGGCCAGGTATCCGAAGCAGCCGGCGCGCGCTTTGCCGAAGGAGATGACGTCTCCTTTGCGGACAGGAATGGCGCTGCCCATCGCCGCCCCCTCCCCATTGACCTGAAAGAGCATGTCCGCACCCGCAACTGAAATCAGTGAGTCGCGGAGCACCGCAAAAGTCGCCCCGAGCAGCATCATCTCGAGGGTTGCCGCGGACGGCTCGTTGCCCAGGATGGCGTTGGCGAGTAGATGCGAGTAGGCGTCGGCCGCGCCACCTGTCGGAATGCCCAGCTCGAGGCATCCGCGCCGGCCGAGGTCCTGGATCGTGGTGCTCAGGCCTGGCTTAAGAACCCTGAGCACTTCCACCGCTCATCGCCTTCGAGCCCAGGTCGACCGTCATCTCCGATTCCACGATGTCGTAGAGGTATCGACCCTCGCGCACCGACTGCGTGACGTCGTCGTACTCATCGCGTTCGACGCTGCGCAGGCGGAGCCGGTCGCCGGCCCGCAGCAGAATCGGCGATTCTTCGAATGCCGGGAGCACCGGATACGGGCTGTAAGTCGGAACCGGCATACGGCCGACCATCTGGAAACCACCGGGGCTGGGCACCGAGTAGATCGCGATGCTGGACCCGCCCAGCCCAACCGTCCCCTCTGGTGTGTGGGTTCGTGGTGCCGTGTACTTGGGCGTCGTGAGCACGAGGTCAGGCTCCAGCCACATGCAGTTCGCCTGGCCCGGAATGAAGCTGATCATGCCGACGAAATGCGTCCCTGTCGACAAACGCCGCACAGCCTCCTCGGTCGAGACGTCGTTGGCCCGCGCCACGAAATCGAGGTCAGGTCCGGCCGCGCCCCCATAGAGGACCGGAAGGGTCACGAGGCGCGACTTCAGCGTGACGGTGTCGGTTTCGCCGACTCCGTCAACAAACTGGTCGAGCGCGCGCGAGAAGCGCGATGGGCTCGTCCTATCTATGTCGTAGTGGATGAGGATGGAGCACCAGGCTGGGACCGTTTCGATGATGAGCGGCGCCAGCTCAGAGTCCAGCAGCCGCCGGTTGAGGTCGACCACGCGGAGCACGTTCGCGAGCGTCACTGAATCGCCGGTGACCAGCAGCAGGTGCTGATCGCCGCACCATCTCTGCTCCGCCCTCACGACGTGGAGGCTTTGCCCGCGGCGCCCCAATCGGCCGGGGCGCGGACCTCGATGCCGGCTTGCTCGATCGCCGCACGCAGGCCCCGCGCGTATACGAGCGTGTCATTCGAGTCACCGTGGAAGCACACGCTGTTAGCGGTCCAGTCGATCATGCGCCCCGAGCTGGTCCGCAGGCGTCCGGTCTTGAGGGCCACGACGACCCTCTCGATCGCCGCCTCAGGTGTTCCCCCCACGGTTGCAACGTTGTAGCCGGGAATCTCGACTCCGTTGTCGTCGACGGAACGATCGACATAGATCTCCAGCGCCAACCGAACACCCTTCTCTTTCGCCGCCGGAACCATTTCCGAGTTCCAGGTCGTGTAGAGGACAAGGTTGGGGTCGTAGAGCGCCACCGCCTCGACGATGGCCAGGGCCACCCGCCGATCCTGGGCCGCCATGTCGGAAAGCGCGCCATGCGCCTTCACGTGCTGCATGTCGAGGCCTTCAACCCTGCACATGGCCGACATGGCGCCGACCTGGTACAGGACGTAGTTGGTGATGTCGCGCGAGCTGACGTCCATGTTGCGCCGGCCGAATCCGAGCAGGTCGGGTAGGCCCGGGTGCGCGCCGACCTTGACGTTGTACCCCTTGGCGAGCTCGATGGTTTTTCGCATCGTGCTCGGATCGCCGCCATGGAAGCCGCAACCAACGCTGGCAGAGGTGATATGCGGAATGACCTCCTCATCGCTGCCCACCTTGAAGTTTCCGTAGCTCTCGCCCAGATCGCAGCTGAGGTCGACGACCGTCATTTGCCCGCCTCCATGAATCCGCCACGCCTCATGCAACGTGTTGAAAAGCCCAGAGCGAGCGAGCAATCGATTGAGGTTCCAGGCCGCGGGCTATGAACACGAGCCTCGCCTGCTGAGCGCGCCCTCGGTTGCCGAGATGCTCGGGCGGATACATCAGCTGCTCCACCGTGTTGATCGCAACCGCGCCCAGGCCCGCCGCATCGATGATGCCCTTGACTCTCAGCAGCTCCGTCCCGTGGGTGTGCAGCAGCATGCTCAGCCAGACCCCGAACGCGACCCAGTCGAGCGGAGAGTCGAACGCGAGCGAGAGGCAGGCGACCGCCTGGCTGTGCTCGTGTTGGAGCGACCGGGCCACGTTCGCGCGGCTGGACCTGTGCGGCAATTCGATGCTGGAGCCGAACAGGGATGCTCCGCCCATTGGGGCCCTCTCGACGACTGCCGCGGGGTTGAGCACCGATAGGACGCACTCGAGCTCCGCGATGTGTGTGGCCGGTGCCAGATCGGTCTTGCTGATGACAACGCGGTCGGCGATCTCGACCTGTCTTTTCACCTCGAGCTGCGTCCGCAGCTGCTCGAGGCCGGCAAGGCCGTCGACAACGGCGACGATCGCCTTCAGCTCGAAGTGATGGCGCAGCACCGGGTCGGTCGCGATCGCCGTCGCGATCGGCGCCGGATCTGCGAGCCCGCTTGTCTCGATCACCACGCGGCGCAGGCCGCTGAGGACCCCGCGTTCGCTGTCGTCGAGAAGCCGGTGCAGCGCGGCGAGCAGCTCCTCGCGCCGGTTGCAGCATGCACAGCCGCCGGCGATCAGCAAGCAGGCGGCACATGAGCCGGCCGCCAATTCCTGGTCGAGACCGATGTCGGAGAACTCGTTGACGACGACCGCGACGCCGGCACCCCTTTCATGGTCCAGCGCCCGCCGCAATAGCGTGGTCTTGCCCGAGCCCAGGAAGCCGGTCAGCAGGATCAACTCGAGTCGCCGTCGGCGCGCCATTAAGAGCTTTTCTCGAGCGCTGTCAGAAGTCCGTCGTCAAGAGGATCCAGGCGCACGCCGGCCAGCTTGTCCGCCGCCGGCCACACCTGGCCGAGATGCTGCACCACCTCCTGGGAGCCCTTCCCGTTTCCGAGAACGTAATTCGTTCCGCTCAGGTCCTCATGGACGGTCAGGTTGTTCGAACGTAGAACGCGGTTGAGGATCCGCGTCCTGCGAAACCGGGCCTGGCGGCGGTTGGTCTCTCCGGCGAAGCCGCCCACCTGGCCACCCTGGACGCTGCGCTCGGTCCAATGGGGATCGCCAACCAGGTCGCCGCACAAAACGCACATGCGCGGGTCTACTTCTTCCCGAACGGATGCCGCCGGCGGAAGTCCTGCGTGATCTCCTCCATCGTGTGCCATCGCACGCCGTCATGAGTGTTGATGTAGTCGATGAGTCGCTCGAGCATCAGCAGCACCTGTGGGCGCCCGCTGACGTCCGGGTGGATGGTCAGCGCGTAGACCGCGTAGTCCATCTCCCGATACACCCAGTCGAACTCATCCCGCCACATCTGCTCGATGTGCCGTGGGTTCACGAAGCCATGACTGTTGGGCGACTTCTTGATGAACATCATCGGCGGCAGGTCGTCGAGGTACCAGTTGGCGCCGATCTCCACGAGGTCGATCTCGGGGCCGCGCTCCAGTGGCTTCATCCAGCTGCTCGCGTCCTGGCTGTAGTCGATCTTCGTCCACTTGTCGCCGACACGTGCATAGAACGGAGTGAAGTCGTTGTAGCCCTGACTATGGTCGTACGTGAAGCCATGCTTGAGCAGCAGCTGCGCGGTGACAGCGGACATCTCCCACCAGGGCGCGACGTATCCCCGCGGCTTTTTGCCGGACGTCCTCTCGATGACGTCGACACATCGCATGAGGACGTCTTCCTCCTGCTTGGGCGTCATGGAGATGGGGTTCTCGTGTGAATAGCCGTGCGCGCCGAGCTCGTGACCCGCGTCGACCACCATCTTGATCTGCTCCGGGAATGTCTCGATCGAGTGCCCGGGTACGAACCAGCTCGTCTTGAGGCCGTACTTGTCGAAGAGCTTCAGCAGCCTCGGCGTTCCAACCTCGCCAGAGAACATTCCACGCTGAATGTCCGAGGGCGAGTCCTCCCCTCCGTAGGATCCGAGCCACCCGGCAACCGCGTCGACATCGACTCCGATCGAACACAGGATCTCTTTCGCCATGAAACCTCCCCTTTTCGCTAAGCCTGGCCCGTCAGTCGCTTCCCGCGAGCCACCTGCCGCCATCCACAACAAGCACGTGACCGTTCACGTAGCCGGCCTCACCGCTTGCCAGATAAAGGAATGCAGCCGCCACGTCGTCGCTGGTGCCAACCCGACCGACGGGTACGAGGCCCGCTTGGGCCGCCACCCCGGCTGGCCCCAAGGAGTTGACCGGGTCGAGCGACTGCGGGGACTCCACGACTCCGGGCGCAACAGCATTCACCGTGATCCCCGCAGGCCCAAGCTCGACCGCAAGCGTGTTGACCAGGCCCAGGATGCCGGCCTTGCTGGTGGCATATGAGGAGTGCTGCACCCACGCCTGTATTGGACCCGAGACGGAGGTCGTCGCGAGCAGGCGACCGTAGCGCTGGGAGCGCATATGCGGTATCGCGGAGCGAAAGCATCGCCAAACGCCGTTGAGATTGACGTCGAGGACCCCCAACCACTGCTCGTCGCTGACCTGCTCGGGGACGGGCTCGATCCGTGCGATACCCGCGTTGGCGACCACGATGTCGAGGTGCCCGAATTCGCCAATCGCGCGGCCAACCAGGCGATCGATGTCGGACTGCTTGCGAACGTCGACCTCCTCAACGACTACGGAAGCACCCGCGGCCTCCGCGTCGCGGCGGACAGGCTCGATGTCGTACCCGTCGGGTGGATACCACGCGAGGGCCATGTCGGCGCCCGCCCGGGCAAAAGTTCTGGCTGTGGCCGCTCCGATGCCCGACGCCGCGCCGGTGATGAGAGCAGACCGCCCGGCAAGCGAAAAGTAGGCCATCTCCCTGCGCTCCATCTAGAACATCACATCTCCGCCGTTTGGCCCGAGCACCTGACCGACGTAGTAGCGCGAGTCGTCAGACGCCAGGAAGACCGCGGTCGGAACTACTTCGGCCACCTCGCCGAAGCGACCTATCGGCAGCTCCGCGAGCTTGGCCCGCTTCCACTCCTCACTTTCGCTTGCGAGCATGTCGGTGTTGATTGGGCCGGGCGCGATGGCGTTCACGAGCACGTTGTCGCGAGAGACTTCGCGGGCGAGCGCCCTGGTGAAGCCGATCACTCCCGCCTTGCTGGCGCTGTAGTGGGCCATGGTCCGCCCGCCAATCTGCCCGAGCTGTGAGGCCATGTTTATGATCCGCCCTCCTCCTTGCGCGAGCATGTGCGGGAGCACGAATCGAGTGCAAACGAAAACCCCTCGCAAGTTGACATTCATGATGCGATCCCAGTCCGCGATCGGCATGTCGGCGACGGGCGACTCCAGGACGATGCCGGCGTTGTTGACGAGAATGTCGACCCGGCCAAACGCGTCGATAACCTGTTGAATCGCACGTTCCACCTGGGCTTCGCTCGAGACGTCGGCCTGGACATACAGGCCACGCCCGCCGGTCTTGGTGATGGCCTCGACGAGCGACGCCGCCTCCGACTCCGGCCGGACGTCCATGACGGCAACGTCGGCGCCCTCGCCCGCAAAGCCCAGCGCGATACCGCGGCCGATGCCCCGTAAGCCGCCCGTGACCACGGCCTTCTTCGATGCGAGCCGCCCGGCACCTGCGCTCACTGGAGGTCCTTGCCGTCCGAGATGGATTCAGCGGAGACTACCAATCTTCCGCGCGCGGAAGGTCCCGCCTCGAAGGTCTTGGCGATCGTCATCCGGCTCGCGCGGGCCATCAACAGGAGCTGTAGCAGCACACGAGCGTGAAGGGCGCTATAAGCATCGGCGAAGATCAAGCCGCCCGACCGCAGGTCCATCTCGCCGCCGGGGTAGGCGTAGGTCTGGTGCAGCATGTCGCCGGCGAACGTGCGCGATGCAACGACGACCGGGATCCGCTCGTTGAGGCGCTTCAGCGCAGGAACCAGGCGGGCGGGCACGTGACCGGCGCCGAAGGCAGCGACGACGATGCCCTGGCACGGAGCCGTCGCCGCGTCCGACAAAAGGGATCCATCGTCGTCGAATGAGATGGGGATCAATGCGACCTTCGCTTCTTCGGCCGGAGCTGCCAGCTCAACGAGGATCCGCCCAGGCAACCGAAGCAGGAAACGCACTCTGTCCTCGACCACATATCCAACCGGGCCCGTCAGCGGCGAGCCGAAGGTGGACGTGGATGTTGTCTGTCTCTTTCTGACGAATCGCGCCGCATGGATCTCATTGTTGAACACGACCAGCGCGCCATATCCGTAGGCATCGGCGCTGGCAGCCACGCGGACGGCGTCGAGGATGTTGGCGGGCCCGTCGGATCCGGGCAGGCTCGAGTTGCGCATCGCACCTGTCAACACGATCGGCAGCTCTGAGGGCACAAGCAGGTCGAGCACGAAGGCCATCTCCTCGAGCGTATCGGTCCCCTGGGTGACGACGATCCCCTGTGCCCCACGCACGACCTCGAGCTGGATGGCGGCGACGAGCTCGAGCGCATCCTGCATCGTGAGGTCGCCGGAAGGCACCTGTCTGAACGATTGGACGCTCAGGTTCGCGATCGAGTCGAGGCCTGGCACGCCGGCCAGAAGGTCGTTGCCCGTAAGCCTGATGTCAGCCCCCTCACCGCCCTCTCGGGTGGCGCTGGCGATCGTGCCTCCAAGGGCGAACACAGACACGTTCGGCCGTTTGGTCCTCGCCACCCCTGGGAAGCGCTAGCCGGTCTCGGCCAGGCTAAACGGCCGGGCGGCGGCTACCCCGGCCCCGCCGCCCAGCCGAGGAAATCATCGCTACTTGCCTTCTCCTGGTTTCGCGGCGATCGGCTTGCTCGTCCAGAAATCCGACTTGGTTACAGCGAGTGCGATCAACGCCGCCGGAATCCCGACCAGGATGAAGATCACGGTTGGAATCTGAATGTTCGAAGGGGCCGCGATCAGGCCGTCGATGACGATGAAGATGAGGAAGATGGCACCCACCAAGGGCAGGATGCCGGCGTAGAAGAGCTGCGACGTCGAGTCGCGCAGCGTCCGCCTGTAGTACCAGACGCAGACCAGGGCAACAATGATGTAGAGGACCGCGTAGAGGTAGCCCGCGGTCGAGGTGACCGCGACCAGCACAGCGGCGATCTGCGAGTTGGCCAGGTAGAAGATGAAGAGGATCATCGGGATGGCGGCTGCGACCACCAGTCCGACCCACGGAGTCTGCGCCTTGGTCAGCTTGGCGAAAACCCTTGGGATGACCCCCTCTCTGGCCATTCCGAATGCGACCCGACTCCATGCGTTGAGCTGCGACTGCACGACCGCGATCAGCGACGAGATCACTGCCAGGCTCACGAATGTGTCCCACGGATGTGGCAGGACGATGGCCGCCGAGTAGGCGAGCAGGTTGCCGGAGTTGGCGATGAGGTCCTTGCTCGAGGCCAGGCCCTGCACGCCCCAGATCAGGAATATGAACCAGACGGTGCAGAAGAGCACGCAGAAGATTGCGGAGCGGCCGGGATCGCGGTGCGCGGATTTCTGCTCTTCTCCGAGATAGACTGCCGCCTCCCAGCCGCCGAACATGAAGACCGCGATGACGATGCCGGACACAAGGCCGCTGAGACCGGTCGGCGAGGCGGTCGGCGAGAACCAGGAGAGCGAGGGAGTCGTGGTTCCGGCGTGGCCCGAGAACTCCGCCGCGTAGACGAGGATCCCAAAGATGAACATGATTCCGTACTCGATCCACAGGACGTATGTCTGCAGATTGATGGCTGCCCGGATGCCGATGATTGCAACAGCGCATACCAGAGCCATGGCCGCGAGCGACACTACGTACCCCAACACAGTGTTCGAGGCCAGGGATGAGGAGAAGATCCCCAAGAGGTAGGGGCCGATGAGGGAGATGTTGGCGATGTTCGAGACGGTGGACTCGAGGATGAGCAAGATGCCGGCTGCGAAACCGAGGATGGGCATCACCGCGCGGGCTATCCACATCACCTGCGCCGCAGGGGTGGGTTGCCAGAGATTGAGCCGGTGATAGGCCAGAGCGATGCACAGCATCGCCGCGCCCACGATGACGATGATCAGCGGCGTGGCCAGCCCGGATACGGCGATGATCGAGCCGAGGGTCAGCGCTACAGCGGCTGATGGGGCCACGTTCGTGACGGCAGCGATGAAGTCGCCCCACAGGCCGACCGCACCCTCTCGAAGTTGAGGGCGTTCGGCTGCGGCGGATCCTCCAGGTCGCCCTCCACCCATTGACTGCCCCATGGCCCCCCTCCCTACTAATTTGTCATGGCAAGCGCCGACTGTCGACAGTATCCTTGAATTCCGCAAGATGTCAAGGAAGGTAAATGTCGCCTCTCCGGATAGGCAGAGCTCCGGTGTGACTTCGACGGGCCGACGGGCCCGGTCGGGCGGCCGGCTGCCGCGAATCAACCACCGCCGCCTCGTGGACGTGGCTTACGAAGAGCTTCGCAAGCGGATCGTGAGCGGTGACTTCCCTATGGGTTCCCGGCTCAACGAGGTGCATCTAGCCTCCGAGCTGGGGGTGAGCCGCGCGCCGGTGCGCGAAGCGGTGCGGCGCCTTTCCGAAGAGGGGCTCGTTGTGGAACGTCCTCACCAGAGTGCCGTTGTGCGGGAGCTCGACGCCGCCGCCCTGGTCGACCTTTACAACGTGCGGGCCGCCATCGAACCGCTGGCCATCCGCCTGGCCACGCGTCGAGGGATGGAAACCAGACCACTTCGTGCTCTGGTGGATCGGATGGCCGCCGCGGCCAAGTCCGGCGACTACTCACTCGTCGCGCGCCACGAGCTGGATTTCCACTCGGTCATCTGCGACAACTCTGGGAACGAGATCCTGATCGGCATCCTCCACGGCCTCGAGGCCCTCGTCCTGATGGGCCTGGCCCTCGACGATTCCGGCTACCCCGACCTCGAGGAGGTCGCGCGCGAACATCTGCCGCTGATAGAAGTCATCGAATCGGGCGACGAGAACGCGGCCGCCGCGGCGATGACCTCGCATGTTTTCTCCCACGTCGGGTACCTGATCGAGCGGTTCGGAGGCAACCCTGACGACCTGGTTCCAGCAAAGGTTGAGGCTTCGGACAAACGGCGGGTTACTGGTGGAGGCGACTGAATGAAGGTTGGGCAGCTGCGTGGCGTCGTGGCGGCTATCGTCACGCCCTTCGATAAGGACGGAAGGGTCGACTACACAACGCTGCAGAGGCTCACGAGCATGCTGATCGAAGGTGGGGTGCACGGGATCATGGCCACAGGCGGCACCGGCGAGTTTCCGCATCTCTCTGCCGATGAGCGAGTGCAAGCAACCAGGGCCATAGTCGCCGGCGCTGCGGGTCGAGTGCCGGTGTTCGCAAACACCTCGTCGTGCGCGACTGATGAGGCGGTCAGCCTGGCTTCTCGAGCGGCTGAGGTCGGCGCCGATGCGATCATCTCCGTCCCGCCGTACTACTTCCCGCTTTCCGAGGCGGCTCTGTTGGGGTTCTTCACGACGCTGGCCGACCGCTCGCCGCTTCCGCTTTTCGTCTACAACAATCCGGGCTACACGGGGAATCCGCTGAGCCCGTCGCTGTTGATCGAGTTGCTCCAGCACCCCAACATCGCCGGCCTGAAGCAGAGCGAATCCGACCTCGGCCAGTTTGTGGAAGTAGTGCATCAGGTTCGCAGCTCACCCTCGACCGACAAGTGTCTGATGACGGGCATCGACAGCCAGCTGTGTGCGAGTCTGGCGACGGGCGGCGACGGGATCTTCTCGACTGCTTCGGGCATCGTGCCCAAGCAGGTGGTCGAGATTTTCAGCGCCGCAATCGCCGGCGACTTCGATCGAGCGCGCGACGCCCAGTTGCGGTTGCAGCCGTTGAACCGATTCCTCGAGTACGACCCCGGCTACGTGGCTCCCGCCAAAGAGGCGCTGCGCATGATGGGATGGGACGTGGGAGACCCGCGAGCGCCGCTGCCCAAGCTGACCGAAGCGGAACGAGCGACCTTACGACGGGCTCTCTCCGAGCTCCGTGTGCTTCCCCCGGTCGAAACCCGGTCTTCCTAGACGTCTAACCGCCGATTGTGCCGCTCCGGGCGAACTGAGCCCCGAGCAGCTGGCCATCGACGGGGAGGTCGGCGAGCGCCGGGCCTGCGACGTCTTCGACAATCTTGAGAAGGTTCGCCAACGCAGGCGACGGGTTGCTGGTCGCGTATGCCACCCCATATTCGATGAATGCGCTCGGCGTCAGCCGGCGGTGCACGAGACCTTCTGAGGCAGCCAGCATGGCGCGGTGGACCGTCATCAGGGCGACCGCGTCGGCATGCTGCGCGAGCGCTCCGGCCATCTGATCCGGCGGCTCCTCCCGGATGACGTTCGGCGCTTCTCCCGTGCCCTCCTCGAGCCACTCGAGAGTGGCTTTGACAAGTGGTCCGTTCACACCTGCCGAGGCCGAGATCAGCGGAACACCCCGCAGCGAGCCAATCGGCACAGGATTCATCTCGGACAAACGGTTTGTCGGAGCCATAACGAGAACAAGCTCGTGCCGCTCCAGTGGACGCATCGCAATGCCAGGACGCTTCCCGATCGTCACACCCAAGAATGCGAAATCCACATCGCCAGCAGCCAGCCTCTGTACGTTGGTCTCGGAGTAGCCGGTAGTCGTCTCCAGTTTGATTTCTGGGTGGCGGCGCCGAAACTCCGCCACGATCTTCGGTGGAAGGCCGGCGTCCCACAGGGTCAGATAGGAAAGTCGTAGGCGGCCTCCGATGCCGGCGACGTAGTCACTGATCGCAGCCAACGCACGATCTTCAATCTGAACCAAGCCCCGCGCGTGCCCAAGCAACACCTCGCCTGCCGTTGTAAGTCGGACCCCCCGCGCATTGCGCCTCAGTAGTCGAACTCCGAGATGGCTCTCCAGAGCCTGGACTCGCTGGGTGATAGCCGGCTGGGTGAGGTTGAGGCTTGCGGCGGCGCGACGATAGTGACCGAATTCCGCCACCGCAACGAATGCCCTGAGTTGGCGCAGTTCCACAGTCTCTTACCTATGGCGACGGGAGCGGCGTGCCGGGCTCCAAGTCTCCGGTGCGCATGTTAGCCGTCCCAGCTATGCGCCGGATTATTAAGCCTCGAATTCGCGCATGCGGTTCACCGCCGCCGTCCGGCGCGGATTTCGTTTGCGATGTTCTTCAGCTCGCCTGGCTCGTCGCTCTCAGGGTCGCCGCCGCGGCCCATGGCTGCCGCAGCCAAGAGCTCCCCGCCGCGTACGTAGCGAACGATGAAGTCACGAGCCTGAAGCGAGCCTTCGACGGTGATGGCGTCCCACTCCGCTGCAAAACCGACGTATTCGAGGCTTTGATCGAACTGGTCGCTCCAGAAGCTGTGCACGTAGTCGTATGGCCTACCCCGGTCGAGGAGCGAGGCCGCGGCCGCCCGTCCCTGCTTCTCGGCGTTGTTGTAGTGCTCGACTCGTATGCGTCCGAACAGAGGGTGAGCGTGGTCCGCAATGTCTCCGGCCGCATAGACGTCGGGCAGGCTGGTCCGGCAATACTCATCCACTTCGACGCCGTTTGAGATCCGCGCGCCCGCCGCCCTCAGGAGCTCGACCTCTGGCTCGATGCCGATGCCGGCGACGACGAAGTCGCATTCGAATCGCCGGCCCGACTTGGTGACGACGCGCTCGACTCGCTCACCACCCTCGAGCCGATCGACGCCGTCGCCCAACACCAGCTGCACTCCGTGCGATTGGTGGAGTGCGGCGATCACGCCCCCAACCTCGGGCCCGACAACACGTGCCAGCGGCGCCCGTCCCGGATCGATGGCCGTCACATCGAGCCCGAGCATGCGCAACGATGCCGCCACTTCGCAACCGATGAAGCCGAGACCGATCACGACGGCTCGCCGCCCGGCGCGAGCCGCGGCCCGGATCCGCTCAGAGTCTTCAACTGTGCGTAGATCAAAGACGCCCTCCAGGTCTGCGCCTGGAGTCTGCAGCCGGCGATTGCGGCCGCCGGTCGCGACCAGTATCCGGTCGTAAGGGATGACTTCATCGCCTTCGAGCCGAACTTGCTTGTGTTCCGGTTCAAGCTTCGCCACGGTCCGACCCAGCATGAGGTCGATTCCGAGGCGCTCGTATTCACCGCGTGGTGCAACAAACGCGTCTTCGAACGGTTCGGTGCCGCGCAGGAACCCTTTCGAAAGTGGCGGCCGCTGATACGGCAGATGCGCCTCGGAGCTGATGAGCGTGACGTGAGCGTCGGGGGCGAGGCGGCACACCTCGAGCGCTGCGTTGCCGCCTGTCAAGCCTCCGCCAATAACGATTACCTTCGGAGTGCCCCTCACAGTCTTATCCCCGGACCGGCGGATCTATCCGAATATTCGCGCCGGTCAATGGAGCTGAGTCTGCTGTCGCGAGCCAGCCGATCACGCGCGCGACCTCCTCGGGCGAAAGCGGCTCCTGGCCGATGCCTGCTTTGCGGCCCATCTCGGTCGCAACGCTGGCAGGGCTGACCGCGTTTACGCGAATCCCGCGGGGCCGGCCTTCGACCGCGAGGACCTCGGTGAGGCCGGCCAATCCCGACTTCGCCGCCACGTAGGCGGACATCCTCGGAAACTTGTCGGTCCCCGAAACGCCGGACAGGCTGCTGACGTTCACAATCGTGCCGCCGGGCCTCATCAGACGGAAGGCGGCTTGCGAGCAAAGGAACGCACCTCTCAAGTCGACGCGAATCACTTCATCCCAGGTCTCGACCTTCATATCGATTACCGGGGCGAGCTCGAGGATCGCCGCATTGTTCACCAGCGCATCGATCCCTTCCAGGGCGCCGAAGAATCGGTTGACCGATGCCTCGTCGCCGGCATCGTAGCCTGACGATCGGCTGAGGTCGCGGCAGTCGTAGCCGCGAGCCGTCATTTCTCGCATGACCGCGGCTCCGATGCCGCGGGATCCGCCGGTGATTACCGCGATCAAACGGCCACCGCCGCCAGGGCAGCCTCGTATGCGTCGAGCGATGCGTCGAGGCTGAGGCGGTGCATGGCGGATGCGCGAACTGCCGCTCGGTCGAGGTTGGTGGCGGCCACGGCGGCTTTCGCCAGGCCCTTGACATCGCCGGGTTCGCACAAGAACCCCGATACCCCCTCCTCAACGATCTCCATCAATCCTCCGCGAGCGTATCCCGCGACCGGACATCCTGCCATCTGAGCTTCGGCGCCGACCAGCCCAAAAGGCTCATCCCAATGCACAGGCAGCAGAGTGACCGCTGCTCCAGCCATCAGCTGCCACAACTGGGATCGCGGCTGGGGCGGAAGGACGAGCGCTGCGCTCAGGTCCGGCTGGTAGCTCGGGTCGTAAGGCACTCCGACCACGACTGGTCGCAAACCAATCGCGCGAGCGGCGGCGATCCCGTCTTCGAATCCTTTCTCGGGCGAAAGCCTGCCCGCCAACAGGGCATCTTCACGGACCGGGACCTCTTCGACTGTGAAGACAGGCACTCCGTTGCGTAGGACGCCGACCTGGCCGGCACCCGCAATCGCCCACGCGCGCCTGCATGACTCCGACACGGTGGCGAAAGCGTTCCGGCTCTTAACGACTTCGGCGAGGACTCGTTTGGAGATCGGCGGCATGTGGAGGGTATGAAGCACTGGTAGGCCATCAGACATTTCAATCGCTTCGGCGTCAAAAGCGTGCTGTGACACGACGCTTGCACCCAGCCGGCGGAGCTCCTTGAAAAGGAGCTCGAAGGCCCGACGTATGACCGGTGACGCCGCCGGCTCATCTTCCGATCCCGGCATCATCAGCGCCCGATCCGCGCCCGGCGGTACAGGAATCTGGACGAGATCCACCCCAGGCACCTCTGAGCCCTCGGCGCAATAGACACGAACCTCATGTCCGCGCTCGGCCAGACCGATTGCGAGATCGCACAGGAAGGCCTGTGCACCGCCAAGCTGGGCGGGTTGAAGTCGAGTCACCGGCGAAGCGACGACCGCGATCTTCAGTGGCTTTGTTGGATGTGAGACAGAAACTCTTCGCGCGTGCGCTGGTCGATGCGAAAAACTCCCAACATGCACGACGTCACGGTTTGGGAAGTCTCCTTCTCTACCCCTCGCATCTCGATGCACAGGTGGCGACCCTCGACAACGACGCCGACCCCGCGCGGTGTGACGACGGAATCTATTGCTTCCGCTATCTCGCGGGTCAGCCGCTCCTGAAGTTGAAGCCTGTGGGAGTACGCGTCGACCAGCCGCGGCAGCTTGCTCAAACCGACGACCCTGCCGTCCGGAACGTAGCCGATGTGCGCGCGCCCGAAGAATGGAAGCAGATGGTGCTCGCACAAACTGAAGAAGGCTATGTCCTTCACGATCACCATGTCGTCGTAACCGTCGAGGGCGAAGATGCCATCGCCCACTATGGTCGATGGATTGGCGGCATAGCCCTCGGTGAGGTATCGAAGGGACTCGGCGACTCTGCTTGGAGTTTCGAGCAGGCCCTCGCGTCCTGGATTCTCGCCCAGCTGCTCGAGGAGCGTCGCCACCGACTCCGCAAGCTCGTCACCGGGCACCAGAGGTGCAGCCGCGATGCTCATCCGCGTTCAACCTCGGCGACGTTGTTCTCGGTCTCTTTCAAACGGACCCTTTCCAGCCGTGCCGATGGAAGCCTGCCCTCGAGGCGGCGCCATATTGCCAAGGCGACATTTTCGGTGGTGGGCAAACAACCCTGGAGCCAGGGCACATCGCGGTTCAAATGGCGATGGTCGACGTCGTGGACCACCAGGTCCTTCACAATCCGGTCGACCTCCCTCAAATTGATCACCATGCCCGTTTCAACGTCCACCGGCCCGCTGACAGTGACCTCGAGCTCGTAGTTGTGGCCATGGTCACCGGAACATGCCCCGAACACCTCGCGATTGCGGGCCTCATCCCACTCTGGCTTGGCAAGAATGTGACCGGCCGCAAAGGTCAATCTTCTGGTCACGTTCACTCGCGGCGGCTGGTTCATGTCCATATGCGTTAAATCCATCTAGACGTGGATTACTTCCAGGCTGCTTCCACCGCTCCACCGGGGTGGGAGCGTTACAGCATCGATGATGTCGCTCGGTTGCCAAGCCAGTACCTGGCTGCGGTCCCAATCGGTGAACGCGAAGCCGCCGCCCGCGGCAACGCAGATGCGGCCCAACGGCTCCGTCGAGCTCTGTTCTGGCCGATGGTTTACGAGCTCGAGCCGGAGCTCTGGGACGCCATCAGCCAGGCCGAGCCCATCCATCCGGGTATCCTCGCAAAGCTCGAGATCGACGGGCGGCGGGTGCTCGAGGTGGCGGCGGGCAGCGGCCGGCTCACCGTGTACCTCTGCCCGCGAGCGTCGGAGCTCATCTGCGTGGAACCTTCTTCCGGGCTGCGAAGCATTCTTGTCAGCCGATGCCGGCGTGCCGAGGTACGCGCCGGATTCTTCGATGCACTGCCCATCGTGGATGGTTGGGCTGAGCTGACAGTGTCCTGCGCCAGCATTCCTGCCGATCCTGGCACGGTCCTCGAGCTCGAGAGGGCGACCGCGCATGGCGGCGTGCTCGCCTTGATAAGCCCAGAAAATCCAGATTGGTTTCAAGAGCGCGGGTGGGAGCGGCTCAGCTTCGACCCGACCGACGTCATCATCAACCCGCACGACACGGAGCTCGAGGCGATCTTCGGACCTCTCGATCCGCCTCATGAGCTTTTGTGGCGCCACCGATGAATCGCGAATCACGAAATCACGCGGATGCGACTGCGCCGGGACTTCTTGGCGGAGGAAATTTGGTGGGCAAGTCGGCGGCATCAACCTGGAAGAGCGCTTCGGGCCCGGGCAGACCCTGGAGCTGGTGCAAGCCGAGCTCTCTAAAGCTGATGCCCGCGGCCTGAGACCCGTCAACAGCGTCGTGGGCTGCGCGAGACAGCACTATCTGCCCTCCGTGGGCTGCGAAGCAGACCCGAGCGGCGGTGTGAACGGCGATGCCCACGTATCCCGCGTCCGTCAACGCGGGACGTCCGGTGTGCAGGCCGATCCTGACTCTTACCTGCAGTTCGTCGGGCCAGACCGCGACGAGGACCTTGCGCTGAATGACAAGCGCCGCGTCCAGAGCCGAAGCCGCCTTTTTGAAGACCGCGAACAGCTCGTCAGCACGGACGTCGACCTCGCGGCCACCCGACTTGCGGATGGCGCCGCCGAGCAGCCTGCGGACGTCGGCCAGCAACCCGGAGTAGCGATCGCCAAGGTGCCGTAGTAGGCCGGTCGAGTCCTCGATGTCGGCGAGCAAGAAGGTCACGAAGCCCGTCGGCATTGTTCGCATCTCCGTCGCGCGAGCCTCGATCTCGCCACGAATGCGCACGTTCTGGAGCTGGCCGGTGATGAACCCGACAGGCAAGATCCGGTACTTCTTGGCGGCCTTCAAAAGCCTCGTTCGCGCTCGATCTCGTGCCGCTTCGTCTTCGAAGGTAGTCTGGTTGAAGCGCGACAGTGCGTTGCGGACATGGGCCTCGTCGTTGATCGGCAGGCGACGGCGCCC
>DASVEP010000058.1:0-43451 GCA_036380475.1 Candidatus Dormiibacterota bacterium | reverse complement strand
TCGGTACACGACCCTGGAGGAGACCCGCGACCGGGTGCTCGCAACCGCCGTCACGGCGAGCTGGCGCTATGCGCGCCTCGAGGTCGAATGGGGTATGGCCTTCGCAAAAGCTCGCGCAGCGTTGATCGAGGCGTTCGCAATGAAGCACAGCCTCGCGCTTCAGCAGACGCTCTATGCGATGGGCTCGGCCGTGCTCGGGGCGCGGCCCGAGATCGCAGAGGTTCGCCTGTCGCTGCCGAATCGGCACCATTTCCTGGTCGACCTCTCGCCGTTTGGGCTCGAGAACGACAACGAGGTCTTCTACGCCGCCGACCGTCCATATGGGCTGATCGAAGGGACGGTCACGCGGGACAACGCTCCGGAGCCGGGCCTGGCCTGGTAGCGGATGGAGTTCCTGCAACCCTCGAGCTGGCCCGAGGCGCTCGCCATGAAGGCGGCCCACCCCGATGCGCTCCCGATCGCCGGAGGCACGGATGTCATGGTCGAGATCAACTTCGACCGCCAGCGCCCGGCTTCGGTCCTTGATCTCACCAGGGTGGCCGCGCTCGACGAATGGGGCATGGACGGCGCGCTGCTTCGGATCGGCGCAGGAGTGACCTACACGCGGATCATCGGCGAGCTCGGAGACCGCCTGCCCGGGCTGGCGATGGCGTCTCGCACCGTCGGCTCACCACAGATAAGGAATCGCGGCACGGTGGGCGGGAACCTCGGCTCGGCTTCGCCCGCCGGTGACGCGCATCCGCCGCTGCTGGCATCGGACGGGCTGGTCGAGCTCGCTTCGGAAAACGGCATCCGGCGCCTCCCGCTGCGCGAGTTCTACACCGGCCCCAAACGCAACGCGATGCGAAAGGACGAGCTGATCGCTGCATTCCTGGTCAGGCCGGCCGATGGGCCGCAGCAGTTCTCCAAGGTCGGCACGCGAAACGCAATGGTCATAGCGGTCTGCTCGTTCGCGATCGCGATCGATTCCGGTCGCCGTCACATCGGCACGGGGATCGGTTCGGCCGCACCGACGCCTGTGACGGCCGGCGACGCCGAGAAGTTCATCGATGGCGTACTGGACGAAGCGGGCCTCTGGGAGAAACCCGCGGAGGTCGTACCAAGCGCCTTGGTCCGGTTCGGCGAGCTCGTCGCTGCCGCCGCCCGACCCATCGACGACGTGCGCGGCACCGCCGCGTACCGCAAGCACGCGCTCGCGGTGCTTGCGCGACGCACGTTCACATGGGCGTGGGACGAGTACCGGATGACAGCCTCCGCATGAGGCTGAGCTGCGCGGTCAACGGCCGGAGCCTGGTGGCCGAGGAAGTTTGGGAAGGCGAGAGCCTTCTCTATGTGCTGCGCGAGCGCATGGGCCTTTTCGGATCAAAGAATGCATGCGAGCAGGGCGAGTGCGGCTCCTGCTCCGTATACCTCGATGGCGCTCTGGTCTGCGCGTGCCTCGTGCTCGCCGGCCAGGCCGAAGGTCGCGCGGTGGTGACGGTCGAGGGCATCGGCTCCGCCGAATCGCTTCACCCGGTGCAGCAGGCGTTCGCCGAGGCCGGGGCGGTGCAGTGTGGGTTCTGCACGCCTGGTTTGATCGTCGCCACGCACGACCTGCTGAGCCGCGTGCCCGACCCGACCACCATCCAGATCCGCGAGGCGCTGGCGGGAAACATCTGCCGCTGCACCGGCTACGCAAAGATCATCGAGGCGGTGCACGTGGCCGCGGCCAGGATGACGCGATGAGACCGAGGTTGGCGCCGCCGTCGGCCGTGAGCGGCCGCGTCGGCCAGGCGGTGCGGCGGCCTGACGCCGCCATCAAGACACGCGGCGATTTTCCCTATTCATCTGACCTACAGGTGGAGGGCATGCTCTGGGGAGCGACCGTGCGCAGCCCGCATCCGTACGCGCGCATCATCTCGATAGACGCGACGGAAGCAAGGTCGATGCCGGGTGTTCACGCAGTGCTCACGCATAAGGACGTGCCCGGACGCAAGGTCTACGGCCTCGAGATCCCCGATCAACCGGTGCTGGCGATGGATGTGGCCCGGTACTGGGGCGAGGCGGTGGCGCTCGTCGCCGCTGATCATCCTGAGCAGGCGCGGCGAGCGGCGCATGCGGTGCGTGTGGAGTACGAGGTGCTCACCCCGCTGACCGATCCCGAGCTTGCGCTCACCGGCGGCCCGCCACGGCTGCATCCCGACGGCAACATCACCCGCGCGATCAAGATCCGGCGCGGCGACCAGGAGCCGCGCGCGGACGTCATCGTCACGGGCGAGTACGAGGTCGGCATGCAGGACCAGGCCCCGCTCGGACCCGAGTCAGGCCTTGCCATCCCCGATGCGGATGGCGGCGTCGACCTGTACATCGCCACGCAGTGGCTGCACGTCGACCGCGACCAGCTGGCCGGGTGCCTTGGCCTGCCACACGAGAAGGTCCGGCTCATCATGGCCGGCATCGGTGGGGCGTTCGGCGCCCGCGAAGACCTGTCGATGCAGGCGCATGCATGCATGCTTGCCCTCAGAACCGGCCGCCCGGTCAAGATGTCGTACTCGCGTGCGGAGTCTTTTGTCGGTCACGTGCACCGGCATCCAGCCCGCATGCGCTACGAGCACGGCGCCACACGCGAGGGCAAACTCGTCTACGTCAAGGCCCGCATCCTTCTCGACGGTGGTGCGTATGCATCCAGCTCCACAGCCGTGATCTCCAACGCGTGCTGTTTTGCGGTGGGTCCGTACGAATGTCCGAATGCCACCATCGACGGCTGGGTCGTCTACACCAACAACCCGCCGTGCGGCGCCATGCGCGGGTTCGGCTCCGTTCAGAACTGCTACGCGCACGAAGCGCAGATGGACAAGCTCGCGGCCGCCTTGCAGATGGATCCGGTCGAGCTGCGCATCCGGAACGCGATGACGACCGGCAGCACGCTGATTACCGGACAGGCAGTCGACGGTCCGGTGCCGGTGGCCGAGCTTTTGCGTCGCATCGCGGCGATGTCCCTGCCTGGCGCTGTCTCAAGAGATCATCTCGACCTCACGCAAATGCCCGGCGGCGTTTCCAACACGACTCATGGCGAAGGCGTGCGGCGCGGCATCGGGTACGCGGTCGGATTCAAAAACGTCGGGTACTCGGAAGGCTTCGACGACTATTCGACCGCGCGGGTGCGGCTGTCGGTGGCCCGCGGTCGCCCTCGCGTGGAGGTGCACACCGCGGGCGCGGAGGTTGGCCAGGGCCTGGTCATGGTGCAGGCGCAGATCGCCGGCACCGAGCTGGGCGTGCACGACGTCGTCGTTCTCGGCGCCGACACCGAGGTCGGTTCGTCAGGCTCGTCATCGGCGTCGCGCCAGACATACATCACCGGTGGCGCTGTGAAGGCTGCATGCGAGGCGGTACGTGAACGAGTGCTTGCGCTCGCGGAATCGGAGCTGGCGGAGCTGGGTCGCATTGGTGCGGGCGATTCGGCCGGCATGCGTCTCGAGGGGGACGCGATCGTCGCCGCCGACGGCGATGTCATCTTGCCGCTCGCGACTCTGCTCGGCGAAGAGGTGATCGACGAGACGCGCGAGTTTCGGCCGCGTCGCACGACGCGCCTCGACCCGGAGACCGGTCAGGCCAACGCCCACATGCAGTTCGCGTTCGCAGCCCATCGCGCGGTCGTCGATGTCGACACCGAGCTCGGGCTGGTCAAAGTCGTCGAGCTGGCCACGGCCCAGGACGTTGGCAAGGCGATCAACCCGCAGGCCGTGGAAGGTCAGCTGGAGGGCGGCGCCGCGCAGGGCCTTGGGCTCGCGGTGATGGAAGAGATCCAGGTCAAGGACGGAGTGATCAGGAACCCGTCGTTCACCGATTACCTGTTGCCGACCACCCTGGACATGCCGCCCGTCCGAATGGACATCCTCGAGCTCGGCGATCCGAACTCTCCATACGGCCTCAAGGGAGTCGGCGAGCCGCCAACGATCTCCTCGGGACCGGCCATCGTCGCCGCGATTCGTGCAGCGAGCGGGCGCCCGCTTGCGCGTGTGCCAGTTCGCCCGCACGACATCGTCGACACGGAGTGACGACCCTTCTCATTCGTGCCGGTCTCGTTTTCACGGGCGAGCGCGAGATCGAGGGCGGGTGGGTTCTAGCCCGTGACGGCATGATCGCCGAGGTTGGCTCAGGCGAAGCTCCTCGCGCCGACGAGGTCATCAAGTCTCCGAACTGCGTCGCCATGCCGGGCCTTGTCAACGCGCACGACCACATGTACCAGTGGGCGACCCGCGGGTACGCGCCGGACGGCACGCTCTTCGAATGGCTGCGCACGCTCTATCCGGTGTGGGCTCGCATCGATGCCGGCATCGTGCGCGCCGCCGCGAGGGCGGCGATGTCGAGGCTGCTTCTTTCCGGCTGCACGCTGTCGACCGACCACCACTACGTGTTTCCAAGAGGGCAGGCCGGCATTTTCGAGGCGCTCGTCGAGGCTTCTCGCGAGCTGGGCATCCGCTTCCACCCCTGTCGCGGTTCGATGTCGCTTGGCGAGTCGAAAGGCGGCCTGCCTCCCGACAGCGTGGTCGAGGACGACGAATCGATCCTTGCGGACACCGAGTCGATGATCAATCGCTTCCACGACCCGATGCCGGGTTCGATGTGCCGCGTCGTGGTGGCCCCATGCTCGCCGTTCTCTGTGACACCCGAGCTGATGCGCGATTCAGCGGCGCTGGCGCGGCGGCACGGAGTGCGTCTGCATACGCACGTCGCCGAGACGCTTGACGAGGAAAAGTTCTGTGTCGAGCGATTCGGCAAGCGGCCCGTGGAGTTGATGGAAGAGCTCGGCTGGACAGGTGGCGATGTGTGGTTTGCGCACGGCATTCATCTGGACGATGCCGAGGTCGATCGAGTCGCGGAAACGAAGACCGGGATCGCACATTGCCCTTCCAGCAACATGCGCCTGGGCGCGGGTGTGTGCAGGGTTGCCGACCTCGTGCGCGCGGGAGCGCGCGTCGGGTTGGGGGTCGACGGCTCCGCCAGCAACGAAGACGCCAGCCTGGCGGTTGAGGTCCATCAGGCCGTGCTGCTGGCCAGGGTCAACGGCGGGCCGAAGGCGCTCGACACCCGCACCGCCTGGCGGCTGGCGACGAAGGGAGGCGCCGACTGCCTTGGGCGAGATGACTGCGGGTCGCTCGAGGTGGGGAAGTGCGCGGATGTCGCCCTATTCCGGGTGGACGACCTGCACCACGCGGGCATGGCTCATGTCGTGGCCGGACTGGCGCTGGCTCCGCCGGCACGAGCCGAGGCCGTGATCGTCAACGGCAGGATCGTGGTTCGCGACGGGCGGCTGCTCACCGCCGACGAGGACGAGGTGGCGCGCGAGATCGCCGCTTCTAGCGCGCGCCTGGCCGGATGAGCTTCCCCGTCCCGGGATCGCGGCCACGTATCAGCGTCTTGACGGTCCGGCCGCGAATCCGCTGGCCCTCGTGCGCGCTGAAGGCGTTGCGGTAGAGCAGGTCTTCGCGCCTCACCACGTCATCCCCGTTCAAATCGACGATCCAGAGGTCGGCGTCGTAGGCCGTGGCGATATCGCCTTTGCCTTCGAGCCCAAAACGCATTGCGATGTTCTTGGCGGTGACAGCTGCCACCTGTGCCGGGTCGAGGCGGTCCTGGGCGAGCAACAGCTGGCGCGTCGACTGACAGCCGGAAATGCCGCCCCAGATGCTGATGAAGTCATCGCCCACCTTGAGGTCGAGCGTGCTTGGAGAGTGATCGGAAACGATCATCTCCGCCGCCCAGAGCGCTTCGCGATCAAGAGCAGTTCGAAAAGGCGGGGCACATTTCGCGATTCCTCCCAGCCGATCGAGGTCTTCTTCGCCATATAGAAGGTAGTGAGGGCAGGTTTCGCCGCTGACGTCGACGCCCTTTTGCCGCGCGTCGCGAATCAGGTCCATTCCGCCAGCGGTGCTGACGTGGACCACGTGCAGCCGGCATCCGGTCGCGGCCGCCAGGTCGATTGCCTGGGCGATCGCCGACCACTCGGCCGCGGGCGGCCGCGAGCGGACGAAGTCCATCGCGCCCTTCCCGCGTGGTTCGAGAAGTCGAGCGGGATCTTCGGCGTGAACCAGCAGGATCGAGCCAAGGTCCGCGATGTGTTTCATGCCTTCTCGGAGCGTGACGAGGTCGCTGGCGGGAAACTCCTCGATCCCGCTCGGGCACATGAACGCTTTGAAGCCCATGACGCCGCGCCGAACTAGCTGTTCGAGTTGATCCACGTTGCCCGGCACGAGCCCGCCCCACAGGCCGAAGTCGACTTTCGCTGACCGCTTCATCGCCTCGAGCTTCAGGTCGAACGCGGCGACGTCGGTGGTGACGGGCAGGTTGTTGAGCGGCATGTCGATGAAGCTCGTGTAGCCGCCGGCTGCAAGCGCGCCCGACCCGTGCGCGATGTCCTCCCATTCGGTCCGGCCCGGCTCGTTGAAATGGACGTGCGAATCGATGCCGCCCGGAAACACATGCAGGCCTGATGCGTCGATCTCCTCGCCGTCCTCGGCGAGGTTGCGTCCCACCGCGGTGATCTGCCCGCCGTCGATGGCGACGTCGGCTCTCTCGATTCCGCGCGCTGTCACGACGGTGCCCCCGCGGACGATCACGTTTGCGAAAGCAGCTCCAGGAACCTGGACAGTACATCGATAGCGACTGCGACGTCGTCGGTCGTGACCGACTCGGCGGGGTTGTGGCTGACGCCGCCCTTGCAGCGGACGAACAGCATCGCCACGTCGGCGATGGTCGACATCGTGACCGCGTCGTGTCCCGCACCACTGGGCAGCTGGAAGACCGGATGGCCGGCGTCGGCAACCGATTCCGAGAGGAGGGAGACGAGTCGCGGGGAGCAGGCGACTGCTGCGTTGTCGCTGACCTGGCTGATCGCGAGCGTTATGTGCCGGGATTTCGCGATCTCGGCCGCGATGTTGAGCAGATACGCCGCGGCGACGACACGCTCGCCATCGTCAGGGTGGCGTACGTCCAGGCTCAGCGTGACCTCGCCCGGGACCACGTTGGCAGCCCCCGGCCGCACAATGAGCTGGCCGACCGTCGCGACGAGCCCTGCCCCGGCGCTCGCGTATGCCTCGACCGCCTGCACGAATACGGATGCCGCGACCAGCGCATCGCGGCGGCGGTCCATCGGCACCGTCCCCGCATGCCCGGCCTCACCTTTGAAGACGAGTGAGCTGCGATTCTGGCCGGCGATCGCCGACACGATGCCGACCGGCAAGTTGCGGGCCTCGAGCACGGGGCCCTGTTCGATGTGGACCTCGAAGTAGCCGAGCAGAGGGCCACCGCTCCACCGGTCCTCACCGATGCGGTCGGGGTCGCCCCCGAATGCGCGCATCGCCTCGCGCATGGTGATCCCGCCGGCGTCGACGCGGTCGAGATCCGTGAGATCGAAAGCGCCGGCGACAGCCCGGCTGCCGAGGTAGGTGGAACCGAACCTCAGGCCCTCCTCGTCGGCGAAAGCAAGCACCTCGATAGCGAAGGGCAGCCGCTTGCCGGCGTCGTGAAGACGCTGCACAGCCGCGATCGCCACCATCACCCCCAACGGTCCGTCGTATTTGCCCGCGTCGCGAACGCTGTCGAGGTGCGAGCCGAGCAGAAGCGTCGCGCCGCCGGCGGCGGCACCATCACGACGGCCCCGCAGGTTGCCGGCGTTGTCGCGACGCACGGTCATCCCGGCCTCGCGCATCCATTCGGATACGCGCTCGTGGGCGCATCGCATCGCCTCCGATGCAAACGGTCTGGTGATGGCGCCGGGGTACTCGGTGCACGTTGCCAGGTAATGGCATCGCTCGATCACGATTCGAGGCAGCGTCACGGCCGTTCGGTGAAGGTGATCTCCTGCGCGCCTTCCCACAGGACGCGCTTGCCTAGGACAGCCAGCTGATCGTTGCCCTCATAGATCGTCGCGAAGTGGTTGCCCGCGAGCTGGCCCGAACGGCTTGCGAACACCGTCGCCCCGTACGGAAACAGGATCTCCGTTTCGCTGATGCCGCCTGGGTAGAGCAGAAGCTGGCCGGGCGCGGGGTAGCTGGTCTGGTTCTCATAGCCAAGGTCGAGGTCGAGCTCACCGAACGGGACCCACCCCGCCTCGCCGCTCCAGCGGGCCTGGATTATCTTCGTGTTGAGCGGGAGCATGGCCCGGAACCTGGCGCTGGTCTTCGGCGCGCGCTCCTCCTCGAGTCGGGCCAGGAAGCGGAGGTCGCCCGCGATGATCTCGATCAAATCGAGGTCGACGGTTTCAGGAAGTCGACTGCTTCCTCGCGCCCGTCCCAGAACACCGTCGTCTGCGCCGGCTCCGTTCGAGCCACCACCTTCCCGCCGCGAAGCACGAGCTTGCGCCGGGCGACCAGGCGGATCGCATCCATCTCGGTCGGAGCGGCGAAAGCGCACAGGTCGGCCCTCGAGCCTGGAAGCAGCCCGTAATCCGTCAGGCCTAAGGCGCTGGCCGGGTTGAAGGTGATCATGTCGATCAGCGTCCGCAGCTCGGTGTGACCGGACATCTGGCCGTAGTGCGCGAGCACGAATGCGGCCTGGAGCGGGTCGCCATAGCCAAGGGGATACCACGGATCCATCACCGAATCGTGTCCGACGCACACGTTGACGCCGGCTGCCAGGAGCTCCTTCACGCGCGTATGACCGCGGCGGATCGGATAAGCGTCGAAACGGCCCTGGAGGACCGAGTTGTCGAGCGGGTTCGTCACCATGTGCATCCGCGCGCGCTTCAGGTTGTTGATCAGCCGGTACGCGTAGGCGGCGTTGTACGAGTGCATGGCCGTGGTGTGGCTGGCCGTGACCCGGCCGCCCATCCCGAGCCTGATCGTCTCGGCCGCCATCACCTCGACGAAACGGGAGTGGTCGTCGTCCGTTTCGTCGCAGTGGATGTCTACCCGCAGCCCCTTGTCGGCGGCGAGCGCCATGGCGAACTTGACCGAGCGCTCGCCGTACTCGCGGGTCAGCTCGAAATGCGGGATCGCGCCGACCACGTCGACGCCCATTTCGACCGCCCGCTTCATCAGCTCCTCGCCGCCGTCGAACGACATGATGCCCTGCTGTGGAAACGCGACCAGCTGGATCGTCATCTGGTCGCCGACCTCCTGTCGCAGCTCGAGGAGAGCGCGAACGGCGCGCAGCTCGGGGTCGCAGACGTCCACGTGGCTTCGTACGAACTGAACTCCGTTGGCCAGCTGCCATCGCAGCACGGTGCGGACGCGGCGCTTGACGTCGTCGACGCTGAGCTGTTTGACGCGCTCGGCCCAGATGGCGATGCCCTCGAACAAGGAGCCGGTCTGGTTGTGTCGGGGCTCGCCCACGGTCAGAACCGCATCGAGGTGGATGTGGGGCTCGACGAGGGCAGGTGTGACAAGCGCCCCACCGAGGTCGATGACCTGGCGCGCCTCTGGCTCGGGCTCGGCGATTCGCCCGTCGCGCACGCCGATCTCCCTCGTATCCGCCTCGCCGGCGATGCGCGCGCCCTTCAGCAGAAGATCGAGCATCGACGGGAGGCTAGCAGAGACCTAAACTCTTGCGAGCATAGGCGGTGGTTTTGTCCAGGGGGTAGGCGATGCAGACTGCTGAGGACGTAGAGAAGCACGTACCGGTTCGCGAGGGTGACTATGGGGACAAAGTCGCCACCGTCGAGCCTGGTGGAGTGGAGTACATAGCGCTCAAGGAACGGCACGGAAGGCCGATCGACGTGCTCTGGGTCTGGCTCTCACCGAACCTGGAGTTCGCGACCATCTTCATCGGTGTCATCGCTGTCGCTTTCCTCGGACTGAGCCTGGCTTCGGCGGCACTCGCCATCATCGTGGGCACGGTGCTCGGCTCCATCACGCACGCAATTCTCTCTTCGTGGGGCCCGAAGTTTGGCGTGCCGATGATGGTCGAAAGCCGTGGCGCTTTCGGCTTTCTAGGTAACATCCTGCCGGCCGGGCTGAACGCATTCACCGGCGCGTTCGGCTGGTTCATCGTCAACAGCGTCAGCGGCGCGTTCGCCATCCAGGCCCTGTTCCCATCGTTCAGCCTGCCGTTCTGGTTGGCCTTTCTTATCATCGTCGTGGCACAGGTCGCCATCGCCACTCTCGGCCACAACCTGATCCACGTGTTCGAGCGCTGGGCTTTCCCCCTGCTTGGGGTCGTGTTTGCGATCGCGTGCATCTTCATCTTCATCCACGGCGACTACGGCGCCAGCTCACAGCCGATACCCGGCGCCTGGCTCCTCGCCTTCACCGCCGCATTCGGATATGCGGTCGGTTGGAACCCTTACGCCGCCGACTACACGCGCTATCTGCCCCCGAACACGAACCGGCGAATGGTCGGCATCTGGGCGGGCGTGGGTGTGTTGGTGTCCTGCGTCGTCCTCGAGCTGGCCGGCGCCGTTCTGGTCACAGTCCACGGCACGAAGTGGGGACTCACCGATATTCCGACCGCTCAGCTGCAGCGGGCCATGCCCGACCCGATCTACTACCTGACCTTGGTCTGCATCGCCATTGGGGCCGTCGCCGCCAACGCGATCAACATCTACAGCGGAACCATGTCCCTGGTCGCGTTGGGCATCAAGGAGGTTGGTCTCACGCTGCGTCAGCGCCGTGCAGCGTTGGCGATCCTCGCGGGTGTGATCGGATTCTTCGGGGGACTCTATCTCGAATCCAAGGGCGTGTCTGAGCAGTACACGAACTTCTTGCTATTGATCAGCTACTGGATCGCGCCGTGGCTGGCGGTCGTCTTCGTGGACTACTGGTTGCGAGGCGGCGACTACGGCGACGAGCACGTGTTCTACGACCCGAGGAATGTTCGATGGCAGGGGTTCGTGGCCATGGCGGTCGGGCTCATCGTCTCGATCTACTTCTTCGCCAACAGCACCGCCTACACCGGTCCTATCGCCAAGAACAATCCGGATCTTGGTGACATCACATTCATCGTCGGGTTTGTGATCACGGCGGTGCTCTACTTCGTGTTCAACCTTGGACTCCGCAAACAGACGACCGACGCCAGGACGGCGCTCGGGTCCCGGAGGGCGTAGGCAGGTCCAAACCGGCGCCGCCGCCACGATGGCGGCGGCGCTGTCGGTTACGTGGAAGAGAAGCTGCTGATTGCGCGGCCGATCGCCGTCGCTACGAGCGGGATCGCTTCTCTGAAGCACTCAAAGGCTGCGCAGAAACCGATCGTCCGCCAGGCCTGGGTCTACTCGCCAGAGCCGACCGGCTCAGCCACATCGGGTCCGTTCGGCACTTCAATACAGGGGCCGTTCGCTGCAGGCTGCGCTGATGCTCAAGCGCGGAGCGATCACGCGCTTCGTGGCGCGGCATGAGGTGCCGTGGGAGATCGCCATGGGCGCGCTCACTGCGGTCTACGTCGTGATCGCGTTCATGGAGGACGAGCTCGCGCCCGGCTTCAACCGGCAGACGGTCATCGTGCTCGCGGTCGCCCTGGTTTTTCTCCTGGAGTTCGTCGTCCGGTTCCTGGACGCGCCCTCGAGACTTCATTACCTTCGCTCCCACTGGATCGACCTCGTCACCTGCATCCCGCTGATTGGCGTCCTGCGGGTGCTTCGCTTCGCGCGCCTCTTGCGGTTCCTGCGGATCGCCGCCGTCATCCGCGCCTTCCTGGTCGGCCGGGAATCTGGCGCTGAGGTCCGTGGTTCGCGCGTTGGCTGGCTACTCGGGCCGACGCTGCTCATCTTCTGGGCGGCGTCCGCGTACGGCTTCTGGCTGGTCGAGCATGGCGTCAACCCCGTCATCAAGAACTTCGGCGACGCCCTGTACCTGTCGTTCCTGACCGCAACAACCCTGGGTTACGGTGAGGTGCGGCCGGTCACCGCCGACGGCAGGATCATCGCCGGGCTGGTGATCTTCGCGGCGATCGGCCTTTTCGGGTTCGCATCGTCCCAGCTCACGCTCCTGTGGCTGGGCCAGGAAGAGGATGTGTCGGCGCTGAAGCGACGCCTGTTCTCGGTCCAGAAGGAGCTTGCGGCGCAGCACAACATGCTCGAGCAGATCCACAGCGTCCTGGTCGGGAACGGTGAAGGATCGGCCCGTCAGGAAGCCTTCGACACCCTGACCGCGTCAGCCGGCGATCGCGAGCGTCCCGCGCCCTGACGCCGGCGGCTCGGTCGCGCGAGCCGGGAGGAGAATCCGGACCGAGGTGCCACTCGCGCCCGCGGGCCCGATCTTCACGGTGCCGCCCCACGCTTCGGCGCGGCGCACGATGTTGGCCAGGCCGCGACCCGACGACGACCGCCTCGGCAAGAAGCCGCGCCCGTCGTCGCTGATCTCGAGCTTGATGCCTTGAGCGGTGCACCGAAGGCTGAGCACCGCGTGCGAGGCGCCCGCGTGCTTGCCGACGTTGGACAGCGCCTCACGCGCAATCTGGACCAGGTCCCTGCCGACAGCCGCCTTGATCTCGTCCAGTCCGTCGTGCAGTCGCACCGTGGTGATCACGCCGCTCCTCGCCTGGAACTCGTTCGCAAGCGCGCACAGCTCGGGTCCGAGCCCGCGCTTGGCCAGCCTTGGCGGGGTCAGGTCGTTGATGTACGCGCGGAGGTCGTCGATGACCCCGTTGATCGATCCGGTGATGCGTGACAGCTGCTCCTGGGTCGCGGGCAGGTAGGTGTCGGCCCGGATCCCCTCGAGGACCATGCCGATTCCATACAGCGATTGGATCACCCCGTCGTGCAGCTCTCGCGCGATTCGATTGCGGTCCTTCGCGATCAGCCCCCGCTCGAGCTCTCGCCTGGCCTCCGCGAAAGTGACCGCAAGGCCGGCCTCCGCGACGTGCGGCCCGAACAACTCCAGGTCGGACTCGGTGAAGGGTCGGGCGCCTGCCTGTCGCGCGACCAGGAGCACGGCGTGGACCCGTTTGATGGAGACCACGCTCGACACCATCGCCGGCCCGAGCCCGCCTTCCCCGAGGTCCATCAGCCGCGGCCTGGAGGGGGCGGAGCCGAGCAAACGCGCCCCGAGCTCCGGCGTCGCCGGAGACCAGCGCCGAGCCGAGGAGACGTCCGCTTCGTCCCCATCGGCGTCGCGAACGAACACCGCTCCGAAGTCGGCGTTGAAAGCTTTCCGCGCGCGCGCAGCGATCAGCTCGAGGGTTGCCGAGCGGTTGTCGGTCAGCAGCACGGCGCTCGTCATCGTCCGAAGCCGCCGCTCATAGCGAGCCATGGCGGCTGCGGATGCCGAAATTGCGGCGGATCCGGCCATGGTGCTTGCCCCTGACCCCCGATACTGGCTGCGCCCAAACCACGGGCGCAGGAGCAAGGCTAGCTCGCGTTAACGACAGATCAACGACACCAATCAGGCGCCGGCTCAGCCCCCCGGCGGGAAGGTCGCGATCGCTTTGGCGACGAGCACAACGAGGATCGTGACAGAGACCGCGGCCTGGAACATGTTCACGTACTTGGCGCGGGCCGAGAGGACTTCAGCCACCCCGGCGTGGAAGCCGAGGCTGATCACGAACGCCGCGTGCAGGTAGTCGTGGAAACCGGGAACCCAGCCCTCCCAGCCGCGGATCTCGCTGCGCTGCTGCGGAAAGTCGAAATCCGGTCGCTTCGCGGCCGGGGTTCCGCGCACGTCCGGACCGCCGGCGTCAGTGCTCCAGTACCAGATGGCGAAAATCACCACGTTCCAGATCCACAGCAAGGCGGCGTCGGCAAGCAGCGTGGCCGCGCCGACGTTCCCGGTGTGCAGGCTGATGGTGCCCAGGACGTTGATGGTCGTGGTAACCAGGTTGAGGAGCGCGACAAACACCGCGATGCCGAACATGATTCGAATCGGGCGCCGCTTGCCGAACAGCCACGCCACGATGACAAAGGGCAGAAACACTCCCCCGAAACCAACCTCGAGCTGCGGCCGGACGGTGCCATCGGTGAGAACCGATATGCCCTTGGTGTTGATCAGGTCGGTGGCAGCGAAGAACTGAGAGCTAACCGTCTCCAGGAGCGCCACGCCCGCGAGCCCGATGACTCCGGGCAGGTCGTGCCGCCTCGCGCGAGCGAATGCTTTGAATCGTTCGAACGCTCCCGGCCTCTGGGGCGCGGGTGAGGCCGCAACCGCGCTTTCGGTCGCGGCCATCAGCCCGGCTTCTTGTGTCTCGACAGCCAGACGATCCTGGCCAGCACCGCCGCGCCCGCTGCGAAAGCGACGACCAGGAACGTGTCGAGCAAACCTCCCGACACTCCGGGGCGATAGACCGAAACTACGAACCCCACCGCGATGACCAGCGCGGCCAGGACCATGCCCAGCACGATCCGATTCGCCGCCCTTTCGATCCGGTGCACGTAGGGCTCGAGACCTTTCGGTTCAACGGCCAGCGCAAGCTCGCCCTTCTCGAGACTCGAGACAGCTCGCCGAAGGATCTTCGGCGACTGGGTCGCGAGCCACAGAACGTCCGGCGCCGCGTTGCCGAACCTGCTGGCCCATGCCACCGGCGAGTTGTGCTCGATGATGAGGTTCCTTACATACGGCTCCGTTGCCTTCATCATCTGGAAGCTCGGATCCAGCTGGGCCATCATGCCTTCGGCTGTGACCAGCGTCTTGGCGAGCATCGACATGTCGGACGGCATGACGAGGCGGTGTGCGCGCACGACTCCGAAGATGTCGTCGAGGAAGACGCCAAGCTTGGACTGGCCGAGCTGCATGTCGTAGTAGGTGTTGACGAGCTCCTCGAGGTCCTTCCGCAGCGACGACCGATCGATCTTCGGATCCGCCATCCCCAGCGCTATCAGCGCATCGACCATGCCCTGAGAGTCACGTTGCACCAGCGCCAGCAACAGCTGCTCGAGCCCACCCCTGGACTCGTCGTCGATCACGCCGACCATCCCGAAGTCGATGAGCCCGATGCGGGTGGCCGACTCGATGAACAGGTTGCCTGGATGTAGATCGGCGTGGAAGAAACCGTCTTCCAGCAGCATCTTCAGGACGATCTTGGTGGCGTTGTCGGCGACCGCGTCGCAGTCGATGCCCGCCGCCTGCAGGGCGGGCGCGTCCGTGATGCGGCTCCCTTTGATGCGCTCCATCGTGAGCACCCGGGTGGTCGAAACCTCCCAGAAGACCCGCGGGATGTGGACGCGAGCCGAGTCCTTGAAGTTGTTGCGGAAGCGCTCGGCGTTATGGCCTTCGTGCAGGTAGTCCACCTCCGCGCGAAGGCTCGCATCGAACTCACGCACCACGCCCACCAGGTCCCAGCCGTCGGCCGAGCCCAGGCGGCCGCTGGCTATGGCGGCCAGCCGGTGGAGCAGCTTGAGATCCTCGTCGATCTGCTCTACTGCACCCGGCCGGCGAACCTTTACCACCACCTCGGTGCCGTCATTGAGGGTGGCCAGGTGCGCCTGGCCGATCGATCCCGTGGCGAGCGGCTCGTGCTCGAAGGTCGAGAAGGCCTTGTCGAGCGGCTGTCCCAGCTCCGACTCGATCGTCTCGGTCACAACCTCGAACGGAAAGACCGGAGCCTTGTCCTGTAGCAGCGCGAGCTCGGACTGGAACTCGGGCGGCAGCAGGTCGGCACGGGTCGAAAGCACCTGGCCTAGCTTCATGAAGGTTGGGCCGAGCTCTTCCAGGGCTAGCCTCACGTCACCAGGGGCGATCGGCGCGGATTGCTGGTCCTTGCCTGGCCCTTCATGGCCGAATGGCACCAGGTGCTCGAGCGCCATGAGCTCGATGAGGTGCCAGAGGTGATGGCGGGCGAGAACGGCCGCGATCTGCCGAGCGCGACCCAGCGACGAAAGTTCGTGCGCCCGCGGCGGCCCGGTTTCTGCGATGGTGCCAGTCATGGTCTTCCTGAAGATGGGCAGATGGGCGGGGCGCCGGAAGTGCCGTTCGGACAGGTCCGCACGTGCGCAACGGAGTAACCCTTTGCTGCATATCGGCACTGGCCCGATGCGGACGCGAGCCGGAGCATCCGCATCGTGGGGACGGCTTCGCAGCCGGCCGGCAACTCGAACTCGGTTGAGCCGGCGGTGACCATGACCTCTCGCGAATCGCGATTTCACCGGCCGCTGCTGGTGGTTTCGGTGGTTTGCGCGATCGTGCTGGGCGGGCTGACCGCGCTCGTGTACACGAACCCCGTCTTGTCGTTCGACGCCTCGATCGAGCGGGCGTTTCAGTCGATCAGCGTCGGGCCTCTGTCGTCGCTCTTCGAGGTCTACCGGCAGATCGGCGGGCCGTACGGCGTGGTGGGGATTGCCGTCGTCTTCGCGATCGTGTTGATCCTGAATCGATCGGCGTGGCGCCTGCTGATCGCCGGCGCGCTCGCCAGCGGCTGGTACTACCTGATCGTCAACGTGATCGCCCGGCCCCGGCCGACCGTGCCCGATGTGCTTCGCGTCACCGAGCACCCGGGCGCATCGAGCTACCCGAGCGGGCATGTGGTTTTGTTCACGTTCTACGCCGTGATCCTGATGACGACTCTCGGCCTGAAGTACATCCCGGTTCGATGGCGGGCGCTCGGTTGGGCGGTGGCGGTCCTGTTCGTCGGGGTGGGCGGTTTCAGCCGGATCTACTCAGGCGCGCACTGGCCGACCGACGTGCTGGCCGGGCTCCTGATCGGAGTCGGCTGGCTCAGCTTTGTGCTGTCGATCCGCTGGATCTCCGATCCCGTGCTCGAGCCGCGGGCTCGGCCGGACGACCAGAAGAAGGAGCACCGGCAGGCGGCGTAGCCGGCGAGGTGGTCGTGAAGTCGGCGTGCCCGCACTCGGCAAGCCAGCGGCGCATCCACCGGTGCACCTCCTCCGCGCCCACGATCTCCCTTTCGGGCACGGCCCAGTCGGCGGGGAAGAGGATGAAGGGCCGTGCCTGGGTGCCGCCGAGGCCGCCGTGCGAGCCGACGAGCTCTTCCATCGCGGGTACCTCCTCGCTGTCTGGGTCGTAGGCGCCGTTGATCATGATGTCCGCCACATGCTCGAACGCATCGCCGCGCCTGACGTGGCGGGCAGCATTGGGTCCATACACCGCCAGCGGGTCGATTCCCTCCACCCGATTGGAATCGAGGAAGTGGCTGCCTTTCGGTCCTATCACCACGGGGCCATGCTTTTCGGAGTGTATGAGCATGAAGCCGATCCCACGCTGCTCGCGCAGACCAGGCAGCAGCCGCGGATAGAGCGCCTCGATACGCTCGAGCGTCAAGCGGGTGGAGTGTCGCGGAAAGTAGATGAGCCCGAGACAGCCCGAGCCCATGACCACGACCTCGGGCAGCGGCTCGGAGCGGGTCTCGACGCGATGCTGTCGCATCGTCTCCCTGGTGCCGCGTCCGAGCACGATGGCGTCGTCGACTCGGTGGCGCCGGGTAGCGAAACGCAGGGCCCTGGCGACCGGCGAATTGCCCGCCGAGGCTTCGGTGAGCACACCGAACATCGACCACAGTGCTTCGCTCTGGTGCTTCGGTGTTTTGGGTGCGGGGATCCCACACAGTTCGTGCACGACCTCGTCGAGCGTCTTTCCCGCGCGCTGCCGGAAGGTCGCGCCCTGGCTCTGACCGTGATCCGAGAGCACCACCAGTCGGTATGGCCTCGGGGCCTCGCGAGCCGCGGTGGCGATGCGTTCGAGCTCGCGGTCGATGCCCGCGAGGACGCCGATCGTGTCGCGCCGCTCTATGCCGGAATGGTGTGCGACCTCGTCGTAGCCGAGGAACGTCGTGTAGACGGCCGGACGCCCGGCGAGGATGTCGCCGATCACGACCTGGACCTGGATCTCGCGCTGCACCGCGGTCGCGTACGCTCGCACCAGCGGGTACGGCCACTTGCGATCGATCCGCGGCCGCACATCTGTCCGCCGCTGCTGGCTCGCGTACCAGAGCTCCTGGATGACGTGCCCGAGCGCGAGCACGAGAGTGCGCGTGAAGTTGTGCGGGCTCGCGAAGAAGACGAAGTATTCGCGACCGATGGGATCTCTCCGCTCCTTGGCGAGCACTGTGCTCAGCGTCAGCAGGCTGTGCGGCGCGTCGCCGGAAACCACGTTGCAGCGGCTCGCGCCGTCGAATGCAAGCAGCCCCTTCTTGTCGGAATGCTCGGCTTCGATCTTCTCGGCATCTTTAGGGTGATTGGTGACCACTGCGGTACCGCGCTTACGGTCCCACCAGCGGAAGGCCGGGATGTTCACGTTGGAGCCGTGAAGCAGCGCCGCCTGGCATGCGCCGGTCTGGGACGACCAATCCGTCTCCCAGGCGATCATCCGGTGCGTGCCGCGATCTAGCCAGTCGAAGATCGTCGGTGCTTCGCCAGTCCGCAACGCACGCCGGAGCACGTCGTACGCAAGGCCGTCGATCTCCAGAAAGACGATGCCGGGAACGTCCGACTTCGTGCTGCCGTACCTCCGCGCCGCGATTCGCGCGTGGTGCAGGTAGGCGTCATCGTCATCCAGCGCGAGCAATGCGATCAGCACAGTGTTGGTCGCGGCCATCGCCAGCGCCAGCAGGACGCCGTCGAATAGGCTCGACACCTCGAGCCCGCCGACCAGGCGCGCGGCCAGCCAGATCACGGCGCCATTGATCACAAGGGTCGCCAGTCCGAGCGTCAGGACCGTCACCGGGAGCATGAGCCTGATGAACACAGGCCAGATCAGCCAGTTGAGGATTCCAATTGCCGCCGCCCCGGCCAATGCGGCCGGCCATCCGTCTACGTGCACGCCCGGGAGCACCAGCGCGAGCAAGCGCAATGCAACGGCCGTCGCAATCCAGCCGACGGCGATCCGGGCGATGCGGCGTAGGCGGTTGGGTCGGACGATTCATTCTGGCGCATCGCGGATTGCGGTTGGATCGGACCTTCGGGCTAGCCGAGAGGCATCCTTCGGCACTGGTCGCCTGGGCGTGGTACCCCAAGACTTGATCATGATGGCCAATGACGCCGTGCCGGCCAGCAGTGTGATCGAGCCCGGAACGCACCACGGGAGAGCGTTGGAGATCGAGCCCGGCCTCCGGGTGGAGATGCCTGGATTCATCTTCCACCCGGTGCTCATGACGCTCGAGCGACTCGGGCTGCTCGTGCGCGGCATCCTGTACACGCTCGTCGGCGTGGTCGCGATCGCCGCGATGATCGGCGCCTCAGAGTCGGTGGACCTGCAGGGATCCCTCACGCTGGTGCTGGGGAACTCGTACAAGGTGCCAATTGCGATCTTCGCCGCAGCCGGCCTGCTCGGATATTCGCTTTGGGGCATCGTGCGCGCCTTCGCCGACCCACTCGAGCGCGGCGGGAACTGGCACGGGATCATCTCCCGCATCGGTTTCCTATGGAGCGCGCTCGCCTATGCCGGCCTGGCGCTGTTCGCGATCCAATACGCGATCGGGACGGCCAGCGGGCATGGAAGCTCTGGTCTGCCGTTTGGCATCAACAAGGTTCTCGGGCCGCAGCTGACGCCGTGGGTGCTGCCGCTGTTCGGCGGAGTGGTGCTGGTCACGGGGGTCGGCCAGTTCATGGACGCATGGTTCGCCCCGTTCAGAAGCGACTTCCTCCCGCAGGAGAAGAGCCCGCGACTGTGGAGGCTGTGGGTCCTGGCCGGCCGGATCGGTCTGTTCGGTCGCGGTGTCGTGTTCACGCTGATCGGGATCCTGATGGTCCTCGGGGGCATCAACGGCGACCTCCGATACGACTACGGGCTGACGCGGGCGTTCGCGGTGCTCCTGGGCCTGCCGGCGGGCGCGGTGGCGCTGACCCTCGTCGCGATCGGGTTCATCGCGCTCGGCCTGCATTCGGCAGCCTCGCCGCCAGTGTTGAGGATGAAACCCGGGCTGCCCCCGCCGGTTCGGCGACGCACATCGAAGGAGGCCTGAAATGGAAAAGATCGCAGTCGTAATGAACCCGAATTCAGGTCGCGGGATTGGCGCCCAACTCGAGCCCTGGCTGCGTCTTCGCCTGCGCGATCGCGTGGAAATCCTGAAGGTCGGCCCGGGTGTGGACGCGTCGAGGTGGGCGCGCGAGCAGGCGGAAGCGGGAGCGAGCCGGATTCTCGTGATGGGAGGCGACGGGACGTTCCGCTCCATCGCCGCGGCGCTGATCGGGACGGAAACGCCGATCGGACTCGTCGCCTGCGGAACCAACAACAACATCGCCGCCACATGCGGGCTGCCGCACGACCACCACGAGGCTGTCGAGATCGCACTCGCGGAGGAGCCGCAGTGGGTGTCTGCCGGCCGCATCGGCGACTACGTCTTCTTCGAGGGAGCTGGGATCGGCCTCGAGGCGGACCTGTGGCCTGTGGGCGAGGCGTTCGTCCGCCATCGATTCCGCGACATCCTCGACACACCGCTGAAGCTGGCGAGCGACCGCTCGGTCGAGCTGGTCCTGGAGATCGACCCGCCCTCCGAGCGCCAGACAGTGAAGGCCTTCACGATGACCATCAGCAACACCCCGGTCACAGGCGCTCACCTGAAGCTCGCCCCCGGCATCGATATTCGTGACCCATCGCTCTACCTGACCGTCTACCACGACCTCGGGCGACTGAAGCTCCTGGCCTCGGCCCACGCCCTACACCAGGGCCACAAAGGCCACGGGTACTCCACCACCCGTTACCCGTTCATGCGGCTCAAGGTCCAGTCTGAATATCCCTGCCACGTGCATGCCGACGGCACACTCATCGGCACCCTGCCGATCGAGGTGGTCTCGATTCCCCGCGCCGTGCGGGTCGCGCTGCCAAAGCCGGGGACCATGTTCACGGCGCGACCCCCTGAGCTCGATTCCGTCCCCACCCAACCGGAGCCTGTCGAGACCTCGTGAGCGACGGCTTGCCCACGCACCTCCACCTATACTCGGGCCAACCCGTGGACGAGCAGCCGAAGGCCGCCAAAACGCGCGTCCTCCTGGTCGACGATCACGCCATCGTGCGCCAGGGTCTCCGCATGGTCCTCGAATCCGAGGAAGACCTGCAGGTCGTCGGCGAGGCCGACACCATGCGCGGGGCCGTCGACGCGGCCGTGCGCACGCGGCCCGACGTGATCCTGATGGACGTCCGCTTGATGGAGGGCAATGGCATCGAGGCCACCCGCGAGATTCGTGCCCGGGCGACACACGCGCGCGTGATCATCGTCACTTCGTTCGACGACGACGAGGCACTTTTCGCGGCCATCATGGCCGGCGCTTCCGGCTACCTGCTCAAGCGCATCGACGCCGCGCAGCTCGTACGGGCGATCCGCGAGGTCGCCAGCGGACGCAGCCTGCTGGATCCGGCCGTCACCGATCGCGTCCTGCAGCGCCTGCGGCGCGACCCCAACGCGACCAAGGATGACAAGCTCGCCCGCCTGACCGCGCGTGAGGATGGCATTCTCCGGCTCGTGGCGGAGGGCAAGACCAACGCCCAGATCGCAAAGGTCGTTCATCTGTCCGAGTTGACCGTGAAGAACCATGTTTCGACGATCCTCGGCAAGCTCGAGGTCGCGAGGCGCACCGAGGCGGCGGCCTACCTGGTCAAGCGCACGAGCACCTTCGGCTGATCTACTGAGGTCAGTCCGTTTCCAGGTCCGCGAACAGCGGAATGTGATCCGAGCCTTTCAGGGGCACGGTCCAGGATCGCAGCTTCAAATCCAGCGACGAACGCACGAGGATCGAGTCGAGCTTCTGCCTGATGCCGCCTACCGAGTGGGTCCACCGGACCGAACGGGCGGCATCGATAAAGCCCTCCTTTTGGTAGGCGTGGATGAGCTTCGACCACGACGGCCAGCGGGACAGGTGATAGAGGTTGAGATCGCCCGCCACCACCGTGACGTCGGCCGGCTCCCGAGCCTTGCGGTCCTCGAGCACGTGGGTCAGCTGGGCCTGCTTGTGGGCGGCGCCGAAGATGTCCAGGTGCACCGAGTAGGCGACGAGGGTGTGCCTGTCCGCCTTGCCCTCGACGACCACCGTGTTCCGTCGCTGAGCGAGCAGCACGCGACCACGGCGGACGCCGGACTTGGCCCGCGGCAGCTCCAAATGGTCGGCCCGGTCGACGTTGACGCGGCGCCGGTTCCAGATCAGCGCGTTGGCCTGGACGTGGCCCATGACCGTCTGTGCGGCGACCTGGTGGCATTCGTAGTCATGACCCAGCAACGAAGCGATCGCCATTCCGTCCGGCCGGCCGCCATGGTCCGACGCCTCCTGCAGCGCCATCAGGTCGAGGCCATGAAAGTCACGATGCTTCGAGACCTCCTCGAGGATCTCGTCGAGGCGCAGACCAAGGTTGAGGTTCCAGGTGCAGACGCGCAGCATCGAGCGCCTAGCACCATATGCCGATCGGCACTGTCGTCATGGTCCGATTCGGCACTTTCAGCGAGCGCGCCTGATGCGTCACGCTCGAATCGTGGCCTCGGGGCTGGCTCGCACCGAAGAGCGCCGTCACCGCGGCGGGCTCTTGAACGCGGTTTTTCCGCCCTGGACTGGGGCCATCCGCTGGCGCCTACTGGCGGTCGCGGTCGTGTGCTTCGCAGGCGCGGCCGGCCTGGCTTTGATCGCCGTCGCCGACCCGCGGTGGTCGGTTGACGCCTCGATCGAGCGCTCCATCCAGTCGGTCAACTGGGGGCCGCTGGCCGCCCTTTTCCCGGTCTACCGGTGGCTTGGCGGGCCGGCGGGCGGGATCTACATGCAGGTTGGCGCGATCCTCCTCGTGCTGCTCCTCAACCGACGCGCGTGGATGCTCGCCATCGCGGCCACGGCCGGCGGCGTCTGGTACAGCCTGATCGTCAACCAGGTCAACCGGCCGCGGCCCACTGTCGCCGAGGTCCTCCAGGTGACCGAGCACCCCGGCGCGACCAGCTTTCCAAGCGGCCACGTGATCTTCATCACGCTGAGCTTCGGTCTCCTGATGCTTTGCGTCGGCTACCGGTACCTGCCGGCTCGAGCTCGGCCGGTCGGCTGGGCCTTGCTCGCGGCCATCGTCCTCAGCGCGGCCATCAGCCGCGTCTACGTCGGCGCTCACTGGCCTACCGACGTGCTGGCGAGCATGCTCATCGCGGGAGGCTGGCTCGCGCTCGTCTCCTCCATCAGGTGGATCTCAGACCGCGCGTTCGACCGGGACGCGCCGTAGCGGTGACGGCGCCGGCAGCGCACACTGCGGTCCACCCGTGGCCTGCCGCAAGGCCGCCCGGCAAGGTCTAGCGCTGTGGTCGCGGAAAGCACCGATATGATGCCGGCGAGCAGCCGAACCTTCCCAGTTGCGAGTGTGGCTTGGGCGATAGCGCTTTTTTCCGCGATCCTGCTGGTCGTCGCGGTCGTGTACTGGATCTCGCACGGCATCTTCCAGCCGATTCATCTCGCGTACGTTTCCGCGATCGTCACCGGCCTCGTAGGTGCCGTCGTGGTCTCTCAGCACCCGCGCAACATCATCGGGTGGTGGATGCTGGCGGCGACGCTGGTCGTCGCGATCCAGACCGTGGCTTATGACTACGGATACAGCGCCCTGCACGATCACGCCCTGCTGCCGAGCGGTCCGATCGCACTGTGGCTGGCATCGTGGCTGTGGATCCCGACGGTTGGGCTTGGATACGGGTGGATCATCGCGCGCTTTCCGGATGGGCGCCTCCCCCGCGGTTGGTGGTTGGTCGACTGGCTCTCATTTGCCGGAACAGCCGTTCTGGTCATCGGCCTCGCCTTCGCGCCGGGTCCGCTTTACCCCAGCCTCCTGATCGATAACCCCTATGGGATTCCGTCCGCGAGCACCGAGCTGGCAATCAGCCTGACCGCCGGAGTCGGTCTCATCGCCGCCGCCGCCATGACCGCGTATTGGTCTCTGATTGCCCGTTACCGCCGCGCAGGCGCTGTCGTACGCCAGCAGCTGAAGTGGATCCTGTTTGCGACCGCTATCGCCGCCCTTACACTTGGATACGGCGCGGTTCTGAAGATCGCCGCCGGCGCGAATTTCACCGCGGCGCTGACCCCATTTGCGGTCGCGCTCGGAGTTCTGCCGGTTGCGATCGGCTTCGCGATGTATAGAAGCCGCCTGTTCGACGTCGACCTGGTCATCAACCGCACCCTGGTTTACGCGACGATCACGGCCATCCTTGGCGGCGTCTATGTGGCCGGTATCGAGCTGACCCAGAGACTATTCGTGTTCTATACGGGCCAGAAGTCGGACACGGCAATCGTCATCACCGCATTTGTCGTCGCCACGGTGTTCACGCCGGTCCAGAAGTGGGCAGAGGCGTTTGTCGAGCGACGTCTAGGCGGGCGGGATCCCGCGGGCAGGCTCGACGCCATGAGCTCGAACGTGGAGTCGATCATCCGCGTCATCGATCCGCACCGCATCGCTCGCTGGATCGTCGAGGAGTCAGTGCGTGTCTTCGACGCGGATGGGGGAGAGCTCTACCTGGACTCGCATGACGTGACGCGCCCTTTCCATGTCGCGGGCCGGCTCACGGGTCTTCCGGCGATAGAGGTTGGCATCCACCACGAAAAGCAACAGTTGGGTCGCCTGCTGCTCGGCCACCGTAGAAACAGCACCTACTCGGATCGTGACCGAGCCGCGATTCAGCGCTCGGCGGACGTGCTGGGTGAAGCCCTGGCGGTGGCGGGAGACATCCGCGAACCCTCGCACCACCAGCCGGCTGCAAGCTAGCCGTGCAGCAGAAGGCCCTGGTTGCTGGCAGCGCCGGCGCGGCGAGCGGACTCGCGGTGAGGTCGAGATCGACGGCGCTGGCGTGGGTGCTCGGGCTCGCGGGCGCAGTAGCTTGCGCCGTCACGCTCGCCCTGACCATTGCCCTGGGCCTTTTCTCGCTGCAGGCGATTGTCTTTGTGATCTTCATCATGACCGGCCTGCTTGGCGCGCTGGTCGCCTCTCGGGAACCTGGCAACAGCGTGGGCTGGCTCATGTGCGCCGGCGCGCTGGCAGCGATCATGCTCGCCCTTCCGCTCGACTACGCCTATACGGCCCTCGTGGTCGAGCACGGATCCTGGCCGCTCGGCGGGTTGGCCCTGTGGCTGGCGACCTGGGGTTGGGCTCCGATCGTCGGCATGTTCTTCTCCATGCTGACCGTCCGCTTCCCGGATGGAAAGGTGCCGCGCCCGTGGCGGTTCGTCGACTGGTTGGCGATCGCCGGGACGGCGCTTTTTGCGCTGAGCATCGCGCTGGCGCCGGCAAGCGTCCTGAGCGTTTTCCTTTTCTTGGGGCCAGGACTGCCTGCCCACCTCATCGCTGGGCTTGTTCGGAACCCGCTGACCGAATCCGCGTCGGTGGACCTGCTCGCCCAGGTTCGTACGGCCGGCCTGGTCGTGATCGTGCTCGCCGGCGTGGCGGCGGTGGCTTCGTTTGTCGGACGCTTCCGGCATGCCCGAGGCGAACAGAGGCTCCAGCTGAAGTGGTTCGCGTATTCCGGCGTGTTGGTGGGTGCGGCGCTCGTCTTCGGAGCGGTTGCCACGATCTTCCTGAAATGGCAGGTGGGCGACGCCAATCTTCCCCTGGATTTCGTGGCCTTCTCCCTGCCGTTGGCCGTTGGGATCGCGATCCTGCGCTACCGCCTGTACGACATCGACGTGATCATCAACCGCACCCTGGTCTACGCGACTCTCACCGCAATTCTCGGTGGGGTCTACGTAGCCGGGATCGAGTTCTTGCAGCGCCTGTTCATTTTCTACACGGGCCAGAAATCTGACACCGCGATCGTCATCACGGTGTTCGCGGTGGCCTCCTTGTTCACGCCCGTGCAGAAGTGGGTCGAAGGACTGGTCGAGCGGCGGCTTGGCGGGCGCGGCCCGGTCGAGAGGCTCGAGGCGCTGACCGCCAGCGTCGAGGCGGTCACCAGGGTCATCGACCCGCACCAGGTCGCACGCCGGCTCGTCGACGATGCTGTCGCCGCGTTCGAGGCGGTCGGCGGGGCGCTGTACCTCGACGGGTACGACAGTGCGCAGCCGTTCCACAAGTGCGGCGAGCTCGGCGCGGCTGGGCACGCCCTCGAGGTTGCCGTCCGCCACGCCGAGCGCAACCTAGGCCGGCTCCTGCTCGGGCATCGCCGCGGCCACATGCCGTACTCGGAGCACGATCGAGCCGTTATCCAGAAATCTGCGGACGCGCTGGGTGAGGCGCTGGCCGTCGGCCACGAGCTCGGCCACGTCCACCCGGCGAAACCAGCTTCAATGTAGGCATGGCCCGCTCGCGAGTCCGACAGGCGGCGACCGAGGACGCCCTGACCCCTGCAGAGCTCGATCGCATCGACGCGTATTGGAGAGCTGCGAACTATGTCTCGGTCGGTCAGATATACCTGCTCGACAACCCGCTGCTGACGCGATCGATCCGGCTCGAGGACATCAAGCCACGGCTGCTCGGGCATTGGGGTACGACCCCAGGGCTGAACCTCTTCTATGCCCACGCGAATCGCGTCATCAAGAATCGCGACCTCAACGCCATCTACATCATTGGACCCGGGCACGGCGGTCCCGCCGCGGTGGCGAATGCCTACCTCGAGGGCACCTACAGCGAGGTCTACCCTGCCATCACGCAGGATGCGGACGGCCTGCGAAAACTCTTCCGGCAGTTCTCGTTTCCTGGTGGCATTCCGAGCCATGTCGCGGCGGAAACGCCCGGGTCGATCCACGAGGGCGGCGAGCTCGGCTACGCGCTGGTCCACGCATATGGCGCCGCCTACGACAACCCCGAGCTGGTTGTCTTCTGCGTGGTTGGGGACGGCGAGGCGGAAACGGGGCCGCTCGCGACCAGTTGGCATTCGAACAAGTTTCTGAACCCACGTCGCGATGGCGCGGTGCTTCCGATCCTTCACCTCAACGGATACAAGATCGCCAACCCAACGCTGCTGGCGAGGCTGCCCGAGGATGAGCTGCGCAGCCTTCTCGAGGGCTACGGCCATGCGCCGATATTCGTCACCGGCGACCAGCCGAAGCAAGTCCACCAGGCGATGGCAGCCGCGTTGGATGCGGCCCTTGACGAGATCTCGCGAATCCAGCGTGAGGCCCGGAGTTCTGGCGGCGGCGCTCGCCCGCGGTGGCCGATGATCGTGCTGCGTACACCCAAGGGTTGGACCGGGCCCAAGGTCGTGGACGGGGTCCAGGTCGAAGGCACGTTCCGCTCGCACCAGGTACCGATCACGGACTTCAAGTCCAAGCCAGAGCACATCGGCATCCTCGAGCAGTGGATGCGCGGCTACCGGCCGGAAGAGCTGTTCGACAAGACGGGCCGGCTGGTGGGCGACCTGGCCGACCTGGCGCCTCGAGGCGACCGTCGCATGAGCGCGAACCCGCATGCGAACGGGGGCATCCTGCTGCATGATCTGAAGCTGCCCGACTTCCGCCATTACGCGGTCGACGTGACCAGGCCCGGCACCAAGACCAGCGAGGCGACGCGCGTGCTCGGCGCTTATCTGCGTGACGTCATCGCGAACAACGCGGACAACTTCAGGCTCATGGGGCCCGACGAGACGGTCTCCAACCGCCTCGGCGCTGTTTTCGAGGCGACCAACCGCGCCTGGGAGGCGGAGCTCATCCCCGGTGACGATCACCTGGCGCCGGACGGCCGCGTGATGGAGGTGCTCAGCGAGCACATGTGCCAGGGGTGGCTCGAGGGCTACCTCCTGACCGGCCGCCACGGGCTGTTCAACTGCTATGAGGCCTTCATCCACATCGTCGACTCGATGTTCAACCAGCACGCAAAATGGCTGAAGGTCACACGAGGCATCCCGTGGCGGAGGCCGATCGCATCCTTGAACTACCTGCTCACATCGCATGTTTGGAGGCAGGACCACAACGGCTTCACGCACCAGGATCCTGGCTTCATCGACCTGGTGACGAACAAGAAGGCGGAGGTCATCCGCGTCTACCTGGCCCCTGACACGAACACGCTTCTCTCGGTGGCGGACCACTGCCTGCGCAGCCGCAACTACGTCAACGTCATCGTCGCCGGCAAGCAGCCTGCACTCACATATCTGTCGATGGAAGAGGCTGTCGCGCACTGCACGCGTGGCATCGGCATCTGGGAGTGGGCGAGCACAGACCCTACCGGCGATCCCGACGTCGTCATGGCTTGCGCCGGGGACATCCCGACGCTCGAAACCCTGGCGGCCGTCGATCTGCTGCGCAAGCACATTCCTGACTTGAAGATGCGCGTGGTGAACATCGTCGACCTGATGCGATTGCAGCCGGCGAGCGAGCATCCACACGGCCTGACGGATCTCGAGTTCGACACGCTGTTCACCGTCGATCGGCCGGTCGTGTTCGCGTACCACGGCTACCCGTGGCTGATCCACCGCCTCACGTATCGCCGCAAGAACCACGACAACATCCACGTGCGTGGATACAAGGAAGAGGGGACGACCACGACTCCGTTCGACATGGTCATGCTCAACGACCTGGACCGGTTCCATCTCGTCATGGACGTCATCGACCGCGTGCCTGGCCTGCGCTCGAAGGCCGCACACGTCCGCCAGCACATGGAGGATGAAAGGCTTCGGTGCCGGGCCTACACGCGTGAGGTCGGCGACGACCCCCCCGACGTCCGCGACTGGGTTTGGCCCTACTGAATATGAGCGGAAACCTCTGCGGTTTCCGCTCATCGGGCCGCTTCGCGGCCCTGCTCACTTTCCCCGGGATCGGATTTTCGAATTAGTTGCTCCTGGCCACGCTGGTGACGAGAAGTGCATGGTCGCGGCCGGGGTAAACCCGGCCGCCCCGGCCACGCTGAACCGCCTTTGACCAAAGTCCTGGTCGTCAATGCGGGATCAAGCTCGCTGAAGGTGAGCCTCGTCGGTGCGGACGACGCCGAGCTAGCCAGCCACGAGTTCAAAGCCTCGGCCGGGCGATTCAAGCGGTCGGAGCTGGACGCGGCGATCCGAGGGATGGACGGGGTGCAGGCCGTCGGACACCGCGTCGTCCACAGCGGGCCGCGGTACTCGGCTTCGGTGCCAATCGACGCCCGCTCGGTCGCATACCTTCGATCAATCACAGACCTTGCGCCGCTGCACATGCCCGCCGCGATCAGCGGCATCCTTGCCGTTCGCAGGCTTCTCCCCAAGACGCCGGCCTTCGCCTGTTTCGACACCTCGTTCCACACGAACATGCCGGCGGCGGCCTCGACCTACGCCATCCCGGCCATCTGGCGCCGGCGGTACGGAATCAAGCGGTACGGCTTCCACGGCTTCTCGCACGCGTACTCGGCGCGGCGCGCAAGCGAGCTGCTCGTGCGCCCGCCATCAGAGCTCCGCGTGGTCACCTGCCACCTGGGCTCGGGCGCATCGCTGGCGGCGGTGCACGCCGGCCGCTCGGTCGACACGACGATGGGCTTCACCCCGCTCGAAGGCCTTGTCATGGCCACCCGCTCCGGCACGGTCGACCCGGGCTTGATGCTGTGGCTGCAGCGCAAACAGCACGTGAGCGAGCGCGAGCTTACGGACGCACTCGACGGCCGCTCAGGCCTGCTCGCCCTCGCTGGTACGAAGGACATGCGCGAGGTGGTCGAGAGGCGCTCGGCAAAGGATGAGCCCGCCGTGCTTGCGTTCGATGTCTACATCCACCGGCTTCGCTCCTACATCGCGGCGATGGCCGCCGCGATGAATGGCCTTGATGCCCTCGTTTTCACTGGCGGTGTGGGAGAGAACTCGGCAGTAGTAAGGGCCGAAGCCGCCGCAGGCTTGCGGTTCATCGGCGTCGAGCTGGACGCGAAGCTGAATTCGACAGTCAAGGGCGATGCCGACATAAGCGCGAATGGCGCCCAGGTCCGCACCCTCGTCGTTCGAGCTCGCGAAGATGTCGAGGTCGCCCGCGACGTTCGGCGGTTGGTGGCGCTGTCCGGTCAGCCGATCTGAAACGCATCCCCGCGGATAACGGGCACCCAGCCTCCACGCGCGTCCTTGCCATCGATCTCAACGTCTGGGCCGCCGATCATGAAGTCGGTGTGGACGGACGATCTGTTCAACCCCACTGCTCGGTCTTCCGCATCGTCGATGCAGAAGTCGAATCCGCCGCCGTAGGCGAGATGACATGTCGCGTTCTCGTCGAACAGCGTGTTGTAGAAAGTGAGCCCGAGCTTGCCCACCTCGGATGAGCCGTCGACCAGTGACACCTCGCCGAGCCGGACCGCGTTGTCGTCGGCGGCGAGCTCGCTGCGAACGACTTCCGCGCCGCTGGCGGCTCTGACCTCGACGATCCTCCCATCCCGGACTTCGAGCTCCAGGCCGCGGACCAACGTGCCGCCCATCTGAAGCGGACGTGTTGCTTGCAGCCTGCCGTCCGCCCGGCGGGCATCGGGAGACGTGAACACCTCCTCGGTCGGAAGGTTGGGCACATGTGCTTGACCGTAGGCAGTCTGGAACTTGCCCGACACCCATCGCCCGCTCGGTAGCAAGCCGACGGTGAAGTCGGTGCCTGGCCCGCGGTACCGCAGCGAGTCGAAGTGTCTTTCGGTGAGGGCGGTGGCGATGCTTTCGAGCTTTGCTATGTGCGCCCGCCATGCGGCGACGGGATCGGCTTGATCCAAGCGCACTGCCTTCTCGATTGCGCCCCACAGCGCGTCGATGTCGGGCTTGCCGAAAACCTGCTCGGCCCAGCCGCGGCTTGGAGCCGGAACGATCGTCCAGGGGACGAGCCGGTTGCTTACCACCCTCTCCCACTCTTCTAGAAAGTCGAGCGCATGCGCCCTGCCGACGCGACCGCCGTCGAGGTCGGCGAGAAGGTGCGGCTCCGAATCGCCGCTTATCTGGATGAAGGCACCCCGCGCGTCGACGAGGGTCTCGAGCATCGCCAGGTCCCACGGGGCCGTGGCGCTCAGTGACGCCTCGGGTCCCAGCTCGATCCGGGCGCGCGTGAAGTGCCGATCGACATATCGAGGTTCCACGGTCGATGCACCAGCCCTGTAGGCGGCCCGCGCTACCTCGCGAGCGAGGGGTGCGTTGTCGAGCAGCGTGAAGATCACCACGAGCTGTCCGGGCTCGACGTTCGCGCCGACCGAGACGGTGAGCTCAGCCAGGCGACGCAGGCGCTCGGATTCAGTCATCGACCAGAGCTTATGTGCGATGGGTCGCGCGAGGCGAGCGGGGTATTACACCTGCCCGTACGATTGGCGGGTGCCGCAGGCTGAGCGCGCGCCGCGGAAGGGCGCCAGGAAATCACCCTTCGAGATCGTTGCGATCGCTGCATCCGCGGGCGGCCTGACCGCCCTCACGAGAGTGCTGGGCGCTCTGCCGGAATCCTTCGGCGCCACGATCGTCGCCGTCCAGCACCTCGACCCTCGTCACCGAAGCCTCATGGCTGAGATCATCGGCCGGCGGTCGAGACTTCCTGTCCGCGAGGCGGTGGCCGGCGCGCACGTTCGCACCGGACAGGTCTATCTTGCGCCGCCGGACCATCACATGCTCATCAATGGCGACGGCAGCGTGAGCCTCACGCATACAGAGCTTGTCAACTTCGTTCGTCCGTCGGCCGACCTTCTGTTCGAATCCGTCGCCGCTTCGTACGGCAAGCACGCGATTGCGGTCGTACTGACGGGCACCGGCCATGACGGATCGATCGGCGTCACCGCCATCAAGCAGCGCGGCGGCACCGTCATCGCGCAGGACGAGGCATCCTCGGATTTCTTCGGGATGCCGTCCGCGGCGATCCGCACCGGTGTGGTCGATTTCATCCTGCCGCTCGATGAGATCGCGGCTGCACTCCAGAGCCTGGTTGGGGGCGAGGCACCCGATTGACTCTCGATAGCCCAGCGAACTCAGAGGCTGCGCCGTGAGTTCGCAGGGAGCCCTCGAGGCAGGCAAGGAGTTCGAGGCGCTCCTGCACTTCCTGCGCGAGAGCCGAGGGTTCAACTACACCGGCTACAAGCGCAACACGATGGTGCGGCGCATCGGCCAGCGTTGCACCGAGCTCGGCCTGAAGAGCTTCAGCGCCTACCAGGACTACCTGCAGGTCCACCCGGACGAGTTCGCGATCCTGTTCGACAAGATCCTCATCAACGTCACCGCCTTCTTCCGCGACCCCGAGGCGTGGGACTACCTTCGCGAGGAGATCGTGCCAAAGATCGTTGCGAAAAGTGGTGTCATTCGCATCTGGAGCACGGGCACCGCGTCTGGCGAGGAGGCGTACTCCGCCGCAATGCTCTTCTGCGAAGCGCTCGGTCCGGAAACCTTCCTGCGCAGGGTCAAGATCTACGCCACCGACGTTGACGAGGCGGCCCTCAACACGGCTCGGACGGGGTATTCGGACAAGGAGCTCGAAGCCCTAGACCCCGACCTGCGCTCGAAGTACTTCGAAGCCCAGGGCGGGAAGTTCGTTTTCAAAGCGGCGCTGCGCCGCGCGCTGATCTTCGGCCGTCACGACCTGATGCAGGACGCGCCCATCTCTCGACTCGACCTTTTGATCTGTCGCAACACGCTGATGTACTTCACCGCCGAGACGCAGGGTCGAGTGCTGGCTCGCTTCCACTATGCGCTGGACGATGACGGCTACCTGTTTCTAGGCCGTGCGGAGATGCTGCTCATGCACGGGTCGATCTTCGAGCCCGTGGACCTGAAACAGCGGTTGTTCAAGAAGGTCCTGCGGGCGCCGCTGCGGGACCGTCTCCTCATCCTCGCGCAGGCGGGCAGCGCCGAAGCGAGTGAACAGATGAACCGGCAGGCGCGGCTTCAGGAGCTCGCATCCGATGGACTGCCGTTCGCCCAGCTGGTGGTGGATGCGCTTGGCAACCTGGCCCTCGCCAACCCGCCGGCGCGCAAGCTGCTTGACATCCGCGCCGGCGACATCGGGAGGCCGCTCAAGGACCTCGAGCTTTCGTACCGACCGGTCGATCTTCGCGGTCCGATCGACCAGACATTTCGCGACCGCCGAGCCGTCGCCATTCCAGGGATCGAGCACCCGTCCCCCGAAGGCACCATGCGTCGCTTCGACGTGCAAGTCTCGCCTTTGAGTGACGACGGCGGCGCGATCGTGGGCACCAGCGTCACATTCGTCGACGTGAGCAACGAGTCAGCGCTGCGCTCCGAGCTCGAGCGGTCCAAGCACATGGTTGAGACCGCGTACGAGGAGCTGCAGTCGAGCAATGAGGAGCTCGAGACGACCAACGAGGAGCTGCAGTCGACCGTTGAGGAGCTCGAAACCACCAACGAGGAGCTGCAGTCGACCAACGAAGAGCTGGAAACGATGAACGAGGAGCTCGAGTCGACCAACTCCGAGCTGCAGGGTGTGAACACCGACCTGCATCAGCGCTCCGACGACCTGAACCGGTTGAACGTCTTCCTGAACGCGATCATCGGCAACATCAAGCTCGGCGCAGCCGTGCTCGACGCCGACCTCAACGTCCAGGTCTGGAATGACCGCGCGGCCGACCTCTGGGGCCTGAGGTCCGACGAGGTGGTGGGCGAATCGTTCTTCGACCTCGACATCGGCATGCCGGTCAAAGAGCTGCGGCCGATGATCCGGTCGGTTCTCCGCGGCAAGCCGTCACACGATCAGAAGGAGGTCGCCGCCGTCACCCGCCGGGGCAAACGCATTCAATGCCGGGTCGTGGCGACCGTGCTCGCCGGGCGCGGCCGGGCAGGCGGCGTGGTTCTGATGATGGAGGAGCTGAAGGCGTAACCGCCGCGGCGGTCGGGGTCAGGACATCACCGACGAAGGCTGTGGACGCCCTTTCTTCCGCCATTGCTCGATGACGTCCTCGAGCATCTCGACCTCGGCAGCCATCGTGAACTGTTCCCCCGGCGTGTGATGGGAGATGGTGTCGCGCATCTGCAGCACCAGGTTGTCTCCAAGATTCGCCAGCGAGCTATAGGCGACGAGGCGAAATTCGCGCGAGCTTGCCTGCCCATATGTCAGCACGGCGGATCGATATGTAGCGTGCGCCTCTGCAGTCTCATCGCGAATGCGATCGGCGCGCTTTCGCATCGAGTCGCCGCCCTTCAAACGAAACCGCCGTTCGAGTGACGACAGCATCAGCCGCTTGGACTGGACGATCAAGAGGCGCGAGGAAACTATCGAGTCCGCCACCGACGTTGCGGTGACTGCGCCGCGTGCCATCACTCAGCAGCCGTCTTCGGCAGGTCGGCCCCGTAGCCACGGTTGCGCACGATCGTGATCAAGCCGTCGAGCCCGACTTCGTGCAACCGGCGGCGGAGACGCATCATGTAAGTGCGGACCTGGGCATCCGACAAGCGTGAGTTCTGCCAAGCAAGCACCGTCAGCTGCCTGGTCGTGAAGTGCCGTCCCGGGTGCGTCAATAGAAAATCCAGCAGGTCTGCTTCACGACGAGTGAGCTTTAAGTATCTGCCCCCAAAAGTAAGCGAATGATCCTTGCGATCGATGCTGACTCCGGCGAGCGCCTGATGACGATCGCGCCAAAGCGCAAGGCGCTCTTCGACGAATGTCAGGTTGCGTTGGAAGTCCGTGCTCTGCGCATCCCCATTGAGGCGTGACAGGACCAGCCGCAGGACGGACGACAGTTCCTCGTAGATGGCGATCCAACTCGCCACCTCGGGCAGCGCGAGGGTCGTCTGGTCCTCGCCTGGAAGCGGACGTAAGGCCTGCGCAGCAGGCTCCATGGTCATGGGTACCCTGGCCCACCATACACGCGTTCGCGGGTCTAATACCGATTTTTTGACGCCTAAAGTGGCGGTTTAGCGATTACTTTTCAGCCGTGGCTGGTGGGAGGCGCAGTGGAGCCGAGAAAGGGGTGCGAAGCGCGGGGGGCGCGACCGTTTCGGTCGCAGCCAGCGGGCACTCGGTGACCATGCCCTCCCGTCCAGCCGACAAGCACCTGGATAACCTCACCGACATCTGTGGGTGGCTTGGGACCTACCGCGAGCGGCTGAGAATGGCCCGCCGACAGCGGGACGACACCGGCTTCCTGATCAGCAGGATGACCGCTCGTTATCACCTGCGAGCAGAACCCGCCTAGACACCCGCTTGCGGGCGGTGACAGGTCGACCGTGATGCCGCCGACATCCGTGGCCTGATAGAAATACCCCGAGTCAGTTGGACAACGCCAGCCTCGCGCGTGCGTCGATGGGGATGTCGCTTGGATTCCACATCGTGTTCGCCGTCCTCGGCGTCGGCGTGCCCCTCTTGCTGGTGGTCGCCGAAGGGATAAGCCTGTGGCGGCGGGACGCTACTTGGATGATGCTGGCGCGGCGGTGGTCCTCCGCCTTTGGCGTCCTGTTCGCGATCGGCGCAGTGTCCGGCACCGCGCTCTCGTTCGAGCTCGGGCTGCTCTGGCCCGGCTTCATGGCTTTCAGCGGCAGCGTCATCGGATTGCCATTTTCCGCCGAGGGTTTCGCGTTCTTTCTCGAGGCGATCTTCCTCGGCCTCTACCTGTACGGATGGAACCGACTGCGTCCTTTTCAGCACTGGCTCACGGGCATTCCCGTCGCCATCAGCGGTGCAGCCTCCTCGGTATTCGTGGTCATGGCGAACGCGTGGATGAACACGCCTTCGGGCTTCAGGCTCGTGGACGGCCGGTTGACCTCGGTCGATCCATTGACGGCGGCGCTCAATCCTTCGACTCCGACGGAGACGATTCACATGCTCGTGTCGGCCTACGTGGTCACCGGGTTCGTCGTCGCCGCCGTGTACGCGGCGGGAATGCTGCGCGGCCGCAGCGACCGCATTCATGGCATCGGGTTGATGCTCGGGATGGCGATGGCTGCGGTTGCGATCGTGTTGGCGGGAATCACGGGGGACAACAGCGCGCGCTTCACGTACAGCGCCCAGCCGGCGAAGTTCGCCGCCATGGAGGGCCTCTACGCAACCGTCAAGGGAGCCCCACTGCACCTCGGTGGAATCCCTAGCGATTCCCAGCACCGGGTGCTCTACGCGATCGAGATTCCGTACGGCCTGAGCTTCCTGGCGACGTTCGATCCTAACGCGGAGATTCGCGGTCTCGACTCGTTTCCAGCCGATCAGCGGCCGAATCCCATCCTCGTCCATCTTTCCTTCGACACGATGGTCGGCCTTGGCATCGGCCTCGGCCTTCTGGCCATGTGGTTCTGGTTGATGGTCTTCCGATCCCGCCGCGTGCCGAAGAACAGGCTCCTCCTGTGGGGCCTAGTGGCGGGCGGTCCGGCGGCCGTGGTCACCATGGAGGCGGGTTGGTTCGTGACCGAGTTTGGGCGCCAGCCGTGGATCGTGTACGGGATCATCCGCACCACGGCTGCCGCCACCTCCGCGCCGGGACTCGGGATCGTGTTCGTCGTGTTCATCGCGATCTATCTCGCCCTGGCTGTCACGCTGGTGAGGCTCTTGCTGCTCCTTGCGCGCCGCAACCGCGAGCGCCCATGACAGCGGCGGACGCGGTGGCAGCGCTTTTGTGGCTCAGTCTCACCGCGTACGCGGTTCTTGCGGGCGCGGATTTCGGCGGCGGCGTGTGGGACATCTTCGCCTCAGGTCCGCGCAAGCAGGAACAGCGGCAGGCCGTGGCGCGCGCGATGGGGCCGGTATGGGAGGCCAACCACGTCTGGCTGATCTTCCTGATCACAGGCTTGTTCACTGCGTTTCCGATCGCATTTGGCGCGCTCGGAATCGCCCTGTTCATCCCGATGACGATCGCCCTGATCGGCATCGTCCTGCGCGGAGCAGCGTTTGCGTTTCGGGCCCACGGCCGCGAGGCAGTCGGGCCCGTGTCCCTTTGGGGTGTCGTGTTCGGCGGCTCGAGCATCATCGCGCCATTCTTTCTGGGCACGGCGGCCGCTGCCGTGGCGTCGGGCGCCATCCACGTCTCGGGTGGAAACGTGGTCAGCGGATTCGGGGCCGGCTGGACGACGCTGTTCGCGATCGTCGTCGGCCTGCTGGCGGTCGCCTTGTGCGCGTATCTCGCCGGGGTCTACCTGATGGTCGAAACCGAAGACGAGCCGAACCTCCAATCGGACTTCCGGATGCGGGCGATGGTTGCATCGGCCGCCTCCGGCGCCCTCGCCATTCTCGGCTTGCTGCTTGCTTACACCGAGGCGCCTCGCGTCTGGACAGACCTCACCGGTAACGGTCTACTGCTCCTCATCCTGGCCCTGATCAACGGCCCGGTCGCGCTGTGGGGTGTGTGGCGGCTGCGCCCGCGTGTCGCGCGGATCGCGGTTGCGGCCCAGGTTGTGTTTGTGCTGTGGGCGTGGGCGGTGGGGCAGTGGCCTTACCTCGTGCCGCCGGACCTCACGATCGTCAATTCGGCCGCGCCCGATGCCACGCTGCGCGCCTGGCTGGTGGTGATCACGCTGGGGATGCTGCTGGTGATCCCCTCGCTCGCTCTGCTGTTCCGCGTGTTCAAAGCGCGGAACCCTGCCGCCGGCTGAGCCTGCCTACGCCGCTCCGGAGGGCGCGCCCGCTTCCAGTCGCTCGTGGGCTGATGCGCGGGTCAATTTGCGGCCGTGGCCTGCCATCTTGCCGATCTCGGCCGCCCGCTTCCAGTGCCGGGAGGCCGCGATCATCTGTCGCCGGCCGTCGAGGATCTCTGCGTACTCCATGTGGGCGTCGCGAAGCCGGTCCGGCATGCCAAGCTCCTCCAGGATGCGGATTCCGACCTCGAAGTGATCGTCCGCCACCGCCAGGTTGCCGATGCGCTCCTCGACCTGCGCGAGGAGCACATGAGCTTCGGCCATCACTATCGGTTCGCCGCCGGCCTCACCGACGCCCAGGGCCTGAAGAAGATATTCGTTTGCTTCCGCCAGGTCATCCTTCCTCAGCTTGACCTCGCCGAGGCAAGCCAGGATGTAGCCCCGGCCTCGACGATCCAGGCCCAGCTCGACCGAACCTTCCAGCGCCTTGATGAAATGCTGCTCCGCCGCGTCTAGCTGACCTTGCTGAAGCAGGAGGTCTCCGAGGTCGTTCTCGACTCGATACATCGAGCCGCGGTCGTTCTCGATCGAATAGAGGGCGAGCGCCTTGTCGTAATGCTGGCGAGCCGTCCCTGGATGGCCGATGCGCGAAAACGCCAGACCCAAACCGTGGTGCATCTTGGCCAGCTGGAGCAGGTCTTTGACGCCGCTGGCCGCATCCACCGCCGCCTCGTAGTAGCGAATCGCGAGCGGCCACGACTGCGCCACGACGTACATGCCGGCGATATGGCCGAGGATTCGGGCCTCGATCTGGGGAGCGGGGGGCTCGAGCCTGCGGCAGCGATCCAGCGCCTTGTTCGCCATCGGCAAGGCTTCAGGGTCGTCCAGCAACCCGAGCGCGCTCGACTCCCAGTCAAGGGATTCGACCGCCATCCATTCGTCGCCTGCCTGCTCGAACTCCTTTCGCGCAAACCGGAGGTGGGGCAGCGCCTCGGCGGGTCGAACTAGGCGGCAGTACGCCTGGCCGATCGAGAAATGGATTGCGGCCGCCTCGTCCGCCCTCCAGCTCTGCTCGAGCATGAGGACGCCCATTTCGACCACCTTGTGCAGCTCCCGGACCGCGCTCAGCCTCTCCAGCTCGCGGAGCTGGGTCTGGCGCTCGCTCAAGGTGGCCGAGGTGTCGGGGGTGAGGAAGTACTCGATGGGTTTGCGGGTCTGGCGCGCGATCTGCTGCAAGGTCTCCATGGAAGGCCGCGTGCGCCCTTTCTCGATGAGGTGGATCGCGGTGCGGGTGACCTTGTCGCCGGCGACCTGAGCCAGGGTCAGCCGTGCTTCGCGCCGGGCCTGCTCGACAGCCCCTTCACGGATGGCAACGCCTCTGCGCCGTCCGTGGTATCTGCTTGGGCCGAGCATGGCGGTGAGTGTACCGCCATACCCGGCTCAATGGACTGTGAATTAACGATCTGACTTTACGGAGTTGGGCCGATAGGCCCTGCGAACGCGGGGGCGACCGAGAGGACCAACGCCGAAAGGGTGATCAACACGGAAAAGAACAGCTTGCGCATTGTGCTTACCTCCTGGTTTGATGGCCCGAGTGTCGGCTGACTTGACCGCCATGTCAACTCAATGCCAATCTGGAGGGTTGGCCCGCCCGAGCGGGGTAGTGCCCGGGCGGGCCGAGTCGGAGAGAGCTCTAGTCGTTTAGGGGCAGGGCCTGTGTGTGCTCGATCCGCACCGACTTCAGTGCATTCGGGTCGAGCCCGAGGAGCCTCAGGATGGTCGGCGCTATCTGGGTCGTTTCGACTGACGAGTCGTTGATCCCGCGCTCCTCGACCGCGTCGCCTGACACGACCAGGGGAACGTCGCGGTCCTGTGGGTTCGCCCCACCGTGCTCGGCGATCTTTTTCTTCTTGCCGGTGTACACGACCCCGTACTGCGAGATGCCGAGGATGTCGGGGACGCGAGGGTTGCCGGCGGTGACGTGGAAATAGGAGGCCGCTTCGTTGCCCGCGTAGACCTTCGCCAACCCTGAGGCCGTGTATGGCTTGGGGTTGCCGTTGATGTCATTGCCGGTGCCCGAGTGGTTGAGCAGGAACTCCTTCGCAAAGTTCGTGGCCGCGGCCGATCGGTCGTTGAGCCACATCAGCATGCCGTCGTCGTTGATCGAGAAGGCAACGAGAGGGGCTATTGCGGTCGGGTGCGCTGACGCCCATGCCGCATCCAGGGCAGCTGCGATCGGACCGTCAGGGATCCGCGTCAGAGCGGCGGGCGTTTGCGGAGATTGCCCGTGCTTGGCCGACAGGATGATCACGGTGTTGTGGTCGAGGTGCCGGTGCTTGAGCGCTCCGGCCATCGAGCCGATCTGCGCATTGATGTAGTCGAGCGCGCGAGACAGCAGCGGACCCGGGGTCCTGCCGTCAGCTAGATAGCCGCCCGTCAGGCCATCCGAGATCGGAAGCTTCTCGGCCGTGGAGACGGTCTGAAAGTTCATGCCGAAAATTGCGGGGGTCCCGACCCGGTGCGCTCCGCTGTGGTCGAAACCGTTGATCTCGTTGAGGACCGCCTGCACCTTGTAGCTGTCGTACTGCATCGTCAGCGCGTTGTCTGTTGTCCAGTCGTTGCTGGCTCCGGACACTGGCGCATCGCTGTTGATCTCAGGCGTGAACAGGTCCTGGATGCCGGCGCCGGACGGTCCGTTGAGGATCTCGTAGGCGGCGTGCTTGTCGGACCACGCGGTGCGCAGGCCGGCCGCGCGCGCCACTTCGAACACGGTGTTCACCTGGATGTACTGGTGCGGATACACCGGCTTGCATGTCTTCGGGTCGACCGGCAGCTGGGCCGGGTCGATGAGGGTGCGCGGGTTGCTGGTCAGCTGAAGGATGCTTCCGGGCAGGCCGGCAAGTCCCTGGCCGGAGTCAAGGGAATGTGGGTTGAGAGCAGCCTGCTCGAAGTAAGTCACCTCGACGCCTGGCGTTGCGGTTTCGCAGTTGGTCGTGCCCGCAGGCAGGAGGGCCGCATTCCAGCTGTCGTCGTAATACACCCCGGTGCTCGACGGGTTGCCGCCGGTCACCTGGGCCACCATGCCCGGGAACGAGTCCGAAGGCACCGGCGTCTGTGCGTTCGTGAACTCGGCGCCACCCTTGACAAGCCGCGCCAGCGCGGAGGCCGGGTGACCCTTGACGTACCAGGCGAGGTCGGTTTGATGAAGACCGTCGACCGAGATGAGAAGCACGTGCCTGGACTCCGGCTCGCGAGCGCTTGCTGAAAGCGTGCCGAAACCGAGCCCGCCGATGAGGCACGTGATCCCCAAAGTTCCGAGGACGCGAAATCGTGTTCGGGTCATGAACAGCTCCTTGCGCTAGCCGGCTGCCCGTCGCAGCCATCCCTCCGGCGACCCGCCCAACGTAGGCGGCCGGAGTTATCGGACTGCGGGGCCTCGTTTAAGGCGCGGTTATTCGATCGCGTTGGGTCTCGGCTTACACTCGATCATGTGATCGCGCGATGACGAACGAGGTCGTTTCGTTCCAATCGGCCGAGCTCGAAGAGGTTGTCGCCCGCGCCAAGGCGGGCGATGGATACGCGGCCAAGGTGCTGCGCAGCGACCTTCTGAGCGTCGGCGTGTACGTCCTGCCCGCGGGAGGGAGCGACGGCCAGAAACCGCACAAAGAGGACGAGGTGTATTACGCGGTTCGCGGCCGGGCCAAGTTTCGAGTCGGCGCCGCGGACAATGCGGTCGAGCCCGGCACCCTTCTATACGTTCCGGCTCTCGAGCCGCATCACTTCCACGAGATCGAAGAAGAGCTCGTGCTCGTCGTCTTCTGGGCGCCGCCGGAGCGTTCCGTCTAAGGTCCGATCGCCCCTGCCGGTTCGATGACCGGCCTCGTCGACGCGTCGCCTTCGGTGTCTGGTCGCGCTCTGGCCGGCAGGAGGACCAGGGGCAGGGCGATCAGCACAACGACCGGGATGGCCCAGATGGCGGCCCCGTAGCCGTAGCGTGCTGCGGCCAGGCCGAGGAGGCTCCCGCCCAAAGAAGCACCCAGGTCGATACCGCTGTTCCACAGCGCGCTGATGTTGTTGCGGTGCGCGATCGATCCGCGAGCGCTCATGGCCAGGTATGCCGTGGTCTGCACCGCGCCATAGCCGCCGCCGAACGCAAGCGCAGCAAAGATCACAACGAGGGGATTGGCGCTCGACGCGAGCGCAACGAGGCCGACGAACGTGACGCCGATGCTCCCGGCCAGCACCAGCCGGACCGGGCGCCGGTCACCCAGCACGCCCGCCAACCCGCGGGTCGTCGCGCGGGCGATGCCGGCGACGAAGAGGAAGGCCGCCGCCGAGCCGAGGCCGGAAACAGGGAGAGCGACGGGAGCGAACGTGATGACGGCGCCGAAGCTGCAGCTCACCAGGACGAAGCCCACGAAAAGGGGGAGGAGGCCGGGCACGCGAAACGCGGTGAATAGGTTCGCCGAGGCTGCGGGCGGCGGCGCCGACCGCCGGGGAAGCATGAAGACGAGCGAGGCTCCCGCCAACCCGATCACGAACGCGATGGCAGCGTCCAGGTCCACGCGCCCGGCATTGAGCAAAGCCACACCCACGGACGGCAGGACGATGCCCGGCGCGCTCAGCGAGAACCCGAAGAAGCCCATCGAGCGGCCTCGACGGTCGGGCGCAGCAAGCTCCGCCAAAATGGCTACCGCGACCACGATCGCGACGCCCATACCCAGCCCGCGAGCGGAAGCCGATGCCAGCATCAGCCACGGCTGCGGGTGCGGAAGCACGTAGACGAGGCTGGGCACGGCGGTCATCAGCTGTCCGGCGACAAGCAGGCGGGCTGATGACCATCGAGACATGAGCCATGGAGTGAGCACCTCGCCTGCGACGGCGCCCACGAAGAGCGCGGCAGTGGCCGCGCCGGCCGCTCCGTGCGGGCCACTCCGCTCCATGAGCACCGGGACGACCGGAAGCAGGACGTTGAAGCTGACCGCGATCGACGTCGCGACACCCGCCAGCACCAGAGGGGGGCTGACGAAGCCGGCTTGCTTGGACGTTTGCGGGCGGGCTATGGCTGCTCGTCCAGGCGGCAGTGGTGCATGACCCGGCGCGGCAAGGGCTGCTCGTGCGCGTCGAGGAATGCGGTCGGATCCGCGAATCGGTACGGAAAAGCCGGGAAACCGTCGCAGCCTTTGGGTGGGAGAGCGCCGTTCCATGCGTGTCCTTCGAGGTCACCGTTGAAAACGGCGAAATGGAAATGCGTGCGCGAGCCCATGTCGGCTATGTCGGCGAATACTTGACCCTTCGTGACCAGGGTGCCAACGATGAACCCCGGGCGGAGCCACACGTGCCAGTACTGCGTGATCACGATTCCATCCGGGGTTTGGTGACGGATGAGGACCCCGCCCCGAAACTGCGGGTCGACCATGTAGCCGGCGATCACGCCGTTCGCCGCGGCCATCACCGGCTGGATTCCTGTCTTGATGTCGACGCCGGTGTGCAGCCAGATCGCGCCGGTGCCTCGGCACTGGCGGAGGACCGTGCCGTTGCAGTAACGCCACTCGCTGCCGAATCCGAGGCAGTGCGGCTCCCACGACGGCAGCGGAAACTGGAAATAGGCGGCGGGCCTCGCGGCCGTCTGGACCAGGGCTTGTGCGGTCTGCGGCCGCGCCGGCTGCGCTGGCACCCAGCTTGCGATCGCTGCAATCGCCAAAGCAGCGGACAACCTGAAGGCTGGGCTCGTCACGATCTAGAGATTAGGCCGTGCGAATGATCGCGGGCAGGGCGCGCCCTTCGAGGATCGATCCGGCCATCAGCTCACCGATCACCGACGCAAATTTGAATCCATGCCCGGAGCACGCGCTGAGGATCGTCACGTTTGGCAGCGTGGAAGGTGAAAGTGCGATGAACCTCTCGTCGGCCGTGTTGGTGTACATGCAGACGCGCGCATCGACGACCTCGTCGCTGACGCCTCGGAGGTGGTCACGGGCGAACTCGAGCACAGGCTGGAGATCGTCGTCGCGAATTTCCCGGTCGATGGAGTCCGGGTCCACCCGCCGGCCCTCGTGGTGGACCCCGACCTTGATGGCCCTGCCATCGGTCGTCGGGAATCCGTAGCGGAACCGTCCGTGTGCAGGCTCGTGGATGAAAACCGGAAAACGCTCGGGTGCAAACTCCGTCGCGTCTTGGATTGCAAGCCACACCATCACCTGGCGCTCGACGACGAGCGGCAGATCGAGATCGCGCATCAGCTTCGGAGTCCATGCGCCCGCGGCCACGATCACGCGCTTGGCGATGAGGCGGCCGGCAGAGGTTTCGATCACGACATCGCC
>DASVEP010000057.1:0-2628 GCA_036380475.1 Candidatus Dormiibacterota bacterium | reverse complement strand
CTAAATACTAAAGAAGACAGACGACACCACCGCCCGCTACCTCGAGGTAGATTCGAGAGGCGGATATGCGCGCTTCCCGCCTTCGTTCGCAATACTTTGGAACGATGTGTCTTATGAGACATTGAAAGATTACCGGAACCCGGCGCTAGGGGGACCGGGATGATCCAGCGCGAAATCATTCACCTACGTCCAACACCATTCCCTCGAGGGAGAGTGATTATGTCCGCACAATCTTCATCAGCTACCCGGCGCAGCAACACCGCAGTAGAACCCGACGAGATGGTTCCGTCGCGCTACGCGCAAAAGGTCGGCGCGATTGACGTGCTGGTTATCAGCGACGGTGTGCTGCCAATTCCAGCCCGGACTATTGCGCACAACATCGAACCGGCCGTCCGGACGGCCTGGCTCGAGCACGAGTTCCTGTCGCCGGAAATGCTCGAGTGGCCACTGAACGTGGTCGTGGTGCGTAGCGGCGGCCGGACCATCCTCATCGACGCTGGGATAGGGATGGACCCGGGTTTGAACTTGCCGCAAGCCGGGCGGTTGGTCCGGCGACTGGAGGCCGCCGGCATCGATCTCGCATCCGTGACCGACGTGGTGCTGACCCACATGCACATGGACCACATTGGCGGACTGCTCATCGACGGAGTAAAGGACCGGCTGCGTCCGGATCTGCGGATCCACGTCGCAGCCGCCGAGCTCAAGTTCTGGGAGTCGCCTGATTTCTCGCGTGCCGTCATGCCGGCGGGGTTCCCGGACGCGCTGCGGCGGGCGGCCAAGCGGTTCGTGAATGACTACGGCAGCCAGCTGCGGCCGTTCGAGGAGGAGCACGAGGTGACGCCGGGCGTAGTTGTCCGTCGCACCGGCGGCCATACCCCCGGACACAGCGTGGCCCGCCTGGCGTCCGGCGGCGACCGGCTGACGTTCGCCGGTGACGCCGTGTTTCAGGTCGGGTTCGATCAACCTGAGTGGCATAATGGCTTCGAGCACGACCCCGAAGAGGCGGCCCGCGTCCGCGTCAAACTTTTGCGGGAGTTGGCGGCGAATCGCGAGCTCCTGGTGGCCACTCATCTGCCGTTCCCGTCCCTCAGCCATGTGGCAGTCGATGGTGACACATTTCGCTGCGTACCGATCGTCTGGGATTACTGAGCTGCTATGGCGAGAACCTATCGTGACATCGCAATAGAGGACATGCTGGGAACCGTCCAAGAAGCGATGTCTCAAGCTATTGACTGGTGGGGAGATCTGCCGCCGCCGATGAAAGAAGCCATCGAGCAGTTTCGCACCGAACTTGGAGCGGCGATTGATTCCGTAGAATTTGTTAGAAAGGCACTCAGCAGACAAGTACACGAAACTGACCACGGGCAAGGCCCTCCCTGATTTTTGCTGCGGTGCATGAGTCCGCTTCTGGCCCTGATGTATGGTCCGGCCGTGCGTTGCAAGAGAATTTCACCGATCTGGGGGCTTTGCGGTCTTGCATCAATGTATCCGGCCTCTGATTGGAGTGCGGTGTGCTCCGGGCCATCATGGATATCAGCGCGCTTGCGACTCATTAGCCGACAGGCCTCAACTGGGCCATCAGGGCCACCAGTGTTCGCAGGCGCCGGGAAGACCGGTCCTCCATCTCGTCTCATCCTCTCGCAGACCTCGGCGGGTAAACTGGGCTATGTCATCGACTGCTCCTGTCGTCTCAGTTCCTTTGTTCGGGCCTGGCGGCGTTCCTTCGTCCCGGCCTGCGGTGCTGACACGCGCCGCGCGCAAGGGCCGTCAAGGTCGGCCGTCGCGATGCTGCGTCCTGCGCTCTGGTGCTGCCAGGCCGCGCCTTGACGGGCCCTGAGCACGGCGGGAGGATCACGCTGGCTGGGACACTGTCTCAAATGCGCGTTCCTTGTTGAGGACCGCCCAGGCGATGCGGGCGAGCTTATTGGCGAGCGCAATCGCCAGCACGTTGTGGTGCAGCCGTTTCTTGGCCGCTTCGATCCACGGTTTGAGCCCGTGGCGCTCCCAGCTCTTCGGCTTGATCAGCACAACCCAGGCCGCCTGTACGAACAGAACGCGCAGATAGCGATTGCCGCGTCTCGATATCTTGCCCAGGATCGTGCGGTCTCCGGTCGATATCTGCTTGGGTACCAATCCGAGCCAAGCACCGAAGTCGCGACCCTTCGAGAACACTTCGCCCGCACCGATCGCGGCCACCATGGCGCTCGAGATGAGCGGCCCGATGCCGGGTACCGTCATCAGTCGCACGCAGGCCTGATCTTGACGGGCGAGCGCCACGATCTCGCTGGAGAGACCCTCAATGCGCGCATCGAGCCGACGCCAGTCTTCTGCCAGGTCCTCGACCACCCGCAGTATACGGGGTGACAAGACATCGCCGCGTGTGGCCAGGATGTCGGGCAGCCCAGCCCGCAGGAAGCGCGGCCCCTGCCGGACCGCGATGCCGCGCTCTAACAGGAAGGCGCGGATCTGATTGATGATCCCGGTGCGTTGGCTGACCAGCCGCTCGCGCACGCGATGCAATGCCTGCAAGTCGAGTTGTTCAGCCGTTTTGGTGGCGACGAATCGCATCGTCGGGCGCTGCACTGCCTCGGCAATCGCCTCTGCATCGCGGAAGTCGTTCTTCTGTCC
>DASVEP010000056.1:0-12342 GCA_036380475.1 Candidatus Dormiibacterota bacterium | reverse complement strand
GACGCGTACTTGACCATCTCCGCGGTGTAGATGTTCGGCGTGATCAGGATCGGGGCGTCCAGCGGCTCATAGAGCCTGGCCACCTTCTCCGCCGCGCTCCGGTCATGTCCCCCGATGACCACGCGGTCGGGGTGCATGAAGTCCTGGATCGCTGAGCCCTCGCGCAGGAACTCCGGATTCGACACGACGTCCGCGCGGTGCTTCGTGTTGTGCTGGGCCAGGACTTTCGACACCATGTCGCCGGTCAACGGCGGAACGGTGGATTTGTTCACGACCACAAGCGGCCCGTCCATCGAGTTTGCGATGGACTTCGCAGCAGCTTCCACGAACGAGAGGTCGGCCTCTCCGCCCTCACCCTCCGGCGTGCTGACGGCGATGATCGCGTACTCGGCGCCCGGCACCGCGTCGTTGTAGGACGTCGTGAAGTTCAGGCGGCCGGCCTTTGCGTTTCGCTCGACGAGCTCGCTTAATCCCGGCTCGTAGAAGGGCACGTGGTTTTTCAACAGCTGCGCGATCTTCTCGCGGTTGACGTCCACGACCATCACGTCGTTGCCGAGGTCGGCCAGGCAGGCGGCAGTGGTCAGCCCAACGTAGCCTCCGCCGATCACCGCGACCTTGCTCACGGCGGGGATTATCTCAGCAGGGATTGATATGCCGCGATCGTCTGGCGCGCGGTCTTGCGCCAGCTGAACGCCCGCGCCCGCTCAATCCCCGTTTTCCGTGCGGTCTCTGGGGCGCCGATCAGCTTCGCTGCTGCTCGGCCGAGGGCGTCGGCATCGCCGTCGTCGACCAGCTCGCCGGCTCCATCGACAACCTCGGGCAGGCTCGAGTTGCGATAGGCGGCGACTGGGCAGCCGCATGCCATGGCTTCGAGGCACGGGAGCCCGAAACCCTCGTATCGGCTCGGGAACAGGAAGCATCCGGCGGCGGTGTACAGATCGGCCAGGTCACGGCTGTCGAGGTGCCCGATGACCCTGGCGCCGGGCATCGACGAGGGAGCCTGCCGGCCCGCGTCGCCGGCGAGGACGAGCTCGACCCCCGGGCACACGGATCGGGCCGATGCCCAGGCGCGAAGCAACCCGGCAGGATCTTTGCGGGCGTCGAGGGCCCCGACGAACAGAAGGTAACCGGGAGCCAGGCCATGGCGTTCGCGCACCCTTTCGACAGCTCCAGCTTGAGGCTGGAAAACGCCGTCGGCCGCCTCGAAAACGACCCGGATCCGGTCCTCCTTGACACCCGCCAGCCTCACCGCGTCGTCGGCCGTTGATTGCGAAACCGCGAGCACCATGTCCGCGCGCTTGAGAAGGCGCCGGCCCAACCAGAAGCGGAAGCGCTCGCCCCACATCCTCGAGCCGCCAAAAGCCCAGGGGATGAGATCGTGGAGGGTGACGACGAGCCGGCTCGACGCACGCCCGGGCAGACGCAGATCGATGGCGTGGTAGACGTCGGGTGCGATGCGGTCGAGATCCCACGCCAGCGCCACCGCCTCCTCGTAGGCTGCCAGCTGGCCGCGATAGCGTCGCCGGGACTCAGCAACTTTGTAAGCGCCTTCCGGCAGCACCGGCCGCGGCAGGCCACCGTCGATGAGAAGGGTGAGGTTGGAATCGAATCCTTCGCCGATGAGTCCATTCAGCAGTCCGTTCGCGTACGTGCCGACACCGCGGAGCGCGCTGGGGCCCTGCAAAGGCCTGACATCCAGGAGCACGGATGGCTTGACTGCGGATTGGGCGCGAGTCATCGGCTTGACTCGAGACAAAGGGGAGATGAGGTCACCGACCCAGCCATCATAATTTGGCCGCCAATGAACCCCCTTGACGTCGTCGTCGTCGGTGGCTGCGGCCACGTTGGGCTGCCTCTCGCTCTTTCTCTGGCCGACAGCGGCTACACGGTGGGCATCGACGACGTCGATGCGGCCAAGATCGCCCAGGTCCGATCGGGCAGCGTGCCTTTCCTCGAGAACGGCGCCGAGGCGCTGCTCAAGAAACTGCTCCCGACCGGCCGGCTCGAGCTTGCCGCCAACGCTGGACTCCTCGAGCGGACCGACGTCGTGATCCTGGTCATCGGCACGCCGATCGACGAGTTCATGAACCCGTCGGTTCGGATTTTCGATCGCGTCGTCGATGAGCTGATTCCGCACTTGCGCGACGGTTCACTGCTCGTGCTCAGGTCGACGGTCTTCCCGAGCACGACCGAATCGGTGGAGCGCCGCCTGAAGGCGGCCGGCATCAACGCCGACGTCGTCTTCTGCCCCGAGCGGATTGCTGAGGGTCACGCGCTCGAGGAGATCCGCAGCCTGCCGCAGCTGGTCGGCGCATCAACCGACAGCGCGTTCGAGAAGGCGAGCAAGCTGTTCGAGCGCCTCGGCGTCAAGGTCATTCGCACCACCCCGCTCGAGGCGGAGCTGGCGAAGCTGCTCACCAACACCTGGCGCTACATGAAGTTCGCGATCGCCAACCAGTTCTTCCAGATCGCCCACCGTTCAGGGCTCGACTACAACCATGTCCTCGATGCGATCCGCATGGACTATCCGCGCGCCGCGGACCTTCCCGGACCCGGTTTCGCCGCCGGGCCGTGCTTGCTGAAGGACACGATGCAGCTATCTGCGTTCACGCCGGACCACTTTCCTATGGGGCAGGCCGCGATGCAGATCAACGAAGGCCTGCCGAACTACATCGTCGACACGCTCAACTCGCGGCGGCCTCTCTCGGGACGCACGGTGGGCATCCTCGGCATGGCGTTCAAGGGCGAGTCGGACGATCCGCGCGCGTCGCTTAGCTACAAGGTGCGCAAGCTGGCTGCCTTCAAGGGCGCCCGCGTTCTCTGCACCGATCCTTATGTGTATGACGAATCGTTCTTTCCGCTGGATCGGGTCCTGAAGGAATCCGACCTGCTGATCATCGCCGCCCCGCACCGCGCCTATCGCGAGCTCGACCTCAACGACCGCGAGGTGGTGGACATCTGGGGCATCACCGGACCAATTCGACTCTGAAAATGCATATGAGAGGGAACCTCGGCGGTTCCCTCTCATCGGTGCGCTCAACGGCCGCAATTCGGCCGTTCTTCTTCGTAATGCTTACACGGCCGGATTCGCGCACCTGCGCATCCTCCCCGGGATGGGATTGTTTGAATGATTTCTCCAAGCGATGCAAAGGTGGCTTTAGGAATGCACAGAGACGGCCTGGCATAGCCAGGCCTACTGGCGACGCATGAAAGTCCTCGTCACCGGGTCGGCCGGATTCATTTGTGGCTACCTGGTCGCGGAGCTGCTGCAGGCCGGCCATGAAGTCGTCGGCGTCGACAACTTCAGCAAATACGGACCCGTCCGGCGCGGCCACGACGACGACCCTGGTTACCGGCTGGTCGAGGGCGACGCCAAGGACGCCAAGCTGCTCACCGAGCTGGCCATGGACTGCGACCACGTGGTCGCGGGCGCCGCGATGATCGGAGGGATCTCCTACTTCCACGAGTTCGCATACGACCTTCTCGCCGAAAACGAGCGCATCTGTGCCGCCACGTTCGATGCCGCGATCGCGGCGCGCCGCAGCGGCCGCCTCGATCGAATCACGGTGATCTCGAGCAGCATGGTGTTCGAGTCGGCCGAGGTTTTTCCAACGCCCGAGGGCGCCGAGCTCACCAGCCCGCCGCCTCGATCTACATACGGGTTTCAAAAGCTGGCGGTCGAGTACTTCGCGCGCGGCGCCCACGAGCAGTACCACCTGCCCTACACGATCGTTCGACCCTTCAACTGCGTCGGCGTCGGCGAGCGCCGCGCCCTCCGCGACCACGATGTCATGAGCGGCAACGTGAAGCTCGCGATGAGCCACGTGGTGCCGGACCTGTGCCAGAAGGTGCTGAAAGGCCAGGACCCTCTTCACATCCTTGGTGATGGCGAACAGGTTCGTCATTACACATATGGCGGGGACCTGGCGCGCGGTATCCGGCTTGCTATGGAGTCGCCACGGGCGGTCAACGAGGACTTCAACCTCTCGACCGCTCAATCGACGACTGTGAGCGAGCTCGCCGGGGCGATCTGGCGGAAGGTTCACGGTCCCGATCGCCCGCTGCACCTGGTTTCCGATCCGCCGTACGAACACGATGTGCAGCGCCGCGCCCCTGACGTGCAGAAGGCGCGCGAAGTGCTCGGCTTCGAAGCCACCACCTCCCTTGACGAGATGCTGGACGAGGTCATCCCCTGGGTGCGAGACGAGATCGAGGCGGGGAGGATTTGAGCGACCGCGAGGGCCCGGCCCTCAGCGTCGTGATTCCCGTCTACAACGAAGGCGAGAACGTGGTGCCAACCCTGCGCGGCGTCGTGGACCGAACGCGCACGCGCCCGCTCGAGGTGCTTGTTGTGCACGACTTCGACGAGGACACCACTGTGCCGGTGGTCAAGCGCCTCCAGCTCGAGCTGCCAGAGATTCGTCTCCATCGCAACGACATCGGGCGAGGCGCTCTCAACGCCCTCAAATCAGGCCTGGGCGCCGCCCAAGCGCCGTACGTGCTCGTGACAATGGGCGACGGATCCGACGATCCCGGCGACATCGACGCGATGTATGGACTTGCTCATGACGGCGCCGATATCGTCGCGGGGTCGCGTTACATGCGCGGCGGCCACCAGGTGGGCGGGCCGTTCCTGAAGCGCACGATGTCGCGCGTTGCGGGGCTCTCGCTGCACTGGCTGGGCGGCCTGCCGATCCATGACGCAACGACCAACTTCCGCATGTACTCGAAACGACTGCTGGAGCGTGTCACCATCGAGTCTGACGGCGGTTTCGAGCTCGGGCTCGAGCTGACCGTGAAGGCATACGCTTTGGGGATGCGCCTCGCCGAGGTGCCGACGACGTGGAACGACCGCACCGCCGGCCAGAGTCACTTCAAGCTGTGGGAGTGGCTGCCTCGCTATCTGCGCTGGTACTGGGTCGGACTGGGCGCCCGCTTCAGGAGGGGCTCTTCGTAAGCGGTCGGTAGTTCTTCTTGTAGTACTCCCAGTACTCGCCCGACTTGAGCGGGCGCCACCATTCGGGGTGGTCGACGTACCAGCGCACGGTGCCTTCGAGGCCATCGGCAAACGTGGTTCGCGGCTCCCAACCCAAATCCGTGATTCGCGTTACGTCCAGCGCATAGCGATAGTCGTGGCCGGGACGATCCGCGACGTACTCGATGAGGCTCTTCGGCTTGCCCATGATCTCGAGGATCGCAGCGGCAACCTGATTGCCATTGGTCTCGACGCCTGAACCGATGTTGTAAACGCGATCGGAGAACGGCGCCTCGTGGAGCACCAGGTCGATCGCACGGCAGTGGTCTTCGACGTGTATATAGTCCCTGACCGCGCTGCCATCGTTGTACAGAGGCAGCTTCCGGTCGTCGATCGCGTTGGTTATCAGCACAGGCACTAGCTTCTCGGGGTACTGGTACGGACCGTACGTGTTGGATCCCCTTGTCACCAGCAGCGGCAAGCCGAAGCTCTCTGCGTACGCGTGAGCAATGTGTTCGCCTCCGGCTTTGCTGGCCGAATACGGACTGCGTGGCTTGAGCGCGTCTTCTTCGCGCGATCGTGCTTCCGGCACGTCGCCGTAGACCTCGTCGGTGCTGACCAGAAGGAACGCGCGGTGTGAGTGCTTTCTCGCCGCCTCGCACAGGACCGCGGTTCCCCGCACGTCGGTATCGATGAACGCGAGTGGGGACATGAGCGAACGATCTACATGCGTCTCCGCCGCAAAGTTCACGATCGCATCCACATCGGCCGCAAGCGAATCCACCAATTTGGCGTCGCAGATGTCCCCGAGCACGAACCGATAACCATCGCCGCCTTCGAACTCGGCAAGGTTCGCCGGGTTGCCGGCGTAGGTCAGCTTGTCGAGGACGGTGATCTCGACCTCGGGCCGCGTCCTTCTAAGCAGGCGGACGAAGTTCGAGCCTATGAACCCGGCGCCCCCTGCGACAAGGAGCCGCCTGAACTTACGCGTCACTTGATCGCGGTGCCCGACGTCCAGTCGTAGCCGATGGATGGGTCGTCGTGCGGGATCCGTCCCTCATCGTCTGGCGCGTAAACATTGGAGGTGACGTAGAGCAGGTGGCTGCGCTCCAGAGCGCGGCACCCATGGGCCACCCCCGGCGGGATCTTGACGCACGTCGTCTGCAGGTCGCCCATCAGGAACTCCATCAGCTGTCCCTTCGTCGGGGATCCATCGCGAGTGTCGTACAGCGCGACCTTCAACGCCCCGATCACGTACCACCAGTCGGTCTGCTTGTGGTGGATGTGCCACGCCTTCGTCGCACCTTGATACATGAGCGAGTGGCTCCACTGACCGAAGTGATCGAAAAATCCGTCGGTCTCGCGAATGACCTCGCGAAAGAATCCCCGCTCATCGGCGTGGGTGACCAGTTCCTTGAGGACAACACCTTCGATGGAGCTCATCGGCTTTCCATCATCGCTCGTGATTCGCCCCGTTCGCGCGAACGAAGTCGTTGACCGAGTAGTAAGCCTCGATCGATTCGCCCGCGTCGCCCCAGAAGCCCTCGAGAATGTCGTACTCCATAAGTCCCCTTTCGACATACCAGTTGTTCACGTCAGTGATCTCGAGCTCGCCACGCGCTGATGGCTTGAGATTCGCGATGACGTTCCACACGGTGTCGTCATAGAAGTAGATGCCGGTCACGGCGTAGCGGCTAGGGGGATTGGGCGGCTTTTCAACGATGCGCTCGATGCGCCGATCGCCATCGAGCTGGGCCACGCCGAGATGCTGCAGATGCTCGTCGTCGCTCTCGCTCCACAGGAGGACCCGAGACCCTTGAGGCTGCAGCTGAAACGCATCCACGCAGTGCTGGACGGATCGCTCGAAGATGTTGTCGGCCAGCAGCACGACGGTGCGGCCGCCGCGGGCGAAACGCTCCGCCAGCCCAAGCGCTTCGGCGATGCCGCCCGGCTTCTCCTGATACGCGTAGAAGAGCCGGTCGACGCCGAACGCCTGACCGTTGCCGAGAAGACGAAGGAACTCGCCTGCATGGGTGCCGCCGGTGACTAGCATCATCTCGGTCACCCCAGCCCTCACCAGCGCCTCGATGCCGTAGCTGATCATCGGCCGGTCGTAGATCGGCAGCAGGTGCTTGTTGGTGATCTGCGTGAGGGGATGCAGGCGGCTGCCGGTGCCTCCCGCCAGGATCACTCCCTTCATTGCTCCCGGGATTGTCCATCAACCGATCTCGGCTAGGCTTGGCCCGGATGGAACAGCCACCGCCCCCGGAGACGCCCGGGCCTCCCGAACCACCGGTGCCCCCGACCCCGGAAGTGCCGCCGGCCCCAGACCCGCAACCGGTCGTCGCCCCTGTTCCGATCGCACAGCCGGGACGCTTCTCGCCCGACGGCTTTTGGTGGTGGGATGGGTCCAACTGGAGGCCCGCGTATTCCCAGGACCGGCTTTGGCGCTGGACCGGCCAGCAATGGGTGCCGGCCGCCGGCCCGCCGCCAGCTTCGGGCGGAGGCGCCGGTCTCGCAATCGGCCTCACGGTCGGGCTCTTCGTGGTCGTCTTGGTTGTCGTGGCCCTGATCGTGGTCGGGGTCCTGTACGCGGCCGGGCCGCAAATCGCGAACATCTTTTCGAACGTGGCCGCGGCCCTGGCCAGCCCTTCACCCTAGGACCGCACCAAGAGCGCACCGATCGTAGGTAAGCCACAAGTTGTTGTGGCAGACTGCCCCACAGCATGCCCCGCCCGGACAACTGGCCACGCACGATCCTCCACGTCGACATCGACGCCTTCTACACATCGGTCCACCAGCGCGACGATCCCAAGCTGCGTGGCGTGCCTGTGGCGGTGGCCGGACGCTCGCGCCGCGCGGTGGTGATGGGCGCCTCGTACGAAGCCCGCGCGTTCGGAGTGCGCTCGGCGATGCCGCTGCACGAAGCGCTTCAGCTGTGCCCGCAGCTCATCGTCATCAGTCCTGACAGCGCGCGATACCGCGAGGCGAGCCGCCTCATCCATCAGATCTTCAGGCGGTTCACCTCACCCGAGCTCGTCGAAGGCATCAGCCTCGACGAGGCCTACCTCGATGTGACCGCTCGCACGCGACACGGGACATCGAATGCGGAGGAGGTCGCACGCCGGATCAAGTTTCAGATCCACACCGAGGTCGGCCTGACCGCGTCAGTGGGCGGGGCGACGTCAAAGCTCGTCGCCAAGGTCGCGAGCGGGACGAGGAAACCGGATGGACTCGTCCTGGTTCCACCGGGGACTGAGGCGGACTTTCTCGCGCGTCTGCCGATCGGGGCCCTGCCCGGCATCGGCCCCAAGACGGAGGACCGTCTCACCGCCATGGGAGTACGCACCGTCGGCGAGCTGGCGACCTACGAGACGCAGCGGCTGGTCCAGGCATTGGGTGTAGGTGGCGCCGTACTGCAGCGCATGGCCCAGGGGCGCGACCGCGCGCCGGTGGACGGCAGCAAGCCCGCGAAAACGATCTCTGCCGAGACGACGTTCGAGAACGACGTCAGCGATCGCGTTCAGCTGGACAAGGCTTTGCGCGAGCTGACCGACCGCGTGGTCGAGCGACTGAAGGCAGAAGGTGTGCGCGCCCGCACGATCTACGTAAAGCTCAAGCTCCCGGATTTCCGGCTGGTGAGCCGCCAGGTGAGCCGGACGAGCCCGACTGACGATGTCGAGACGATCTTCCGCGCCGCCCGGTCGGCGCTGGAGAAGTCGCACGTCGAGTCGAGGCCGGTGCGGCTGATCGGGGTTGGGCTTTCTGGCCTCGAGCACCCTGAGCCGGACCTGCAGCTGACCCTCTTCGACTAGGTGGCGTCCGGTCGACCACCGGCCGCGGCGGCAAAGCGGTGAGAACATCGCCGACGGTTTTCCAGCCAAGCGTTTCCATCGCCCCGGTGATGAGCGCACGGAACACCATGCCCGTGGCGCGGGCGTCGTCCAGCGCCGCGTGCGCAGGGGTCACGTCGAGCGCGAGCGCTTCCACCAACCGAGCCAGCCCTGGTGTCTGCCCCTTGGGTAGGTCGAGGACCATCCTGGCAAGCGCGGAAGTGTCGATGATCGGGTGCTCGAGCGGGGTCTCGAGGCCTCGCCCGACGAGCCAGGTGTCGAAGGCATCGTGGCTGTGCTCGACCAGCACTGCGCCCTGGGCAAAACGCAGGAACGCCCGCCGCGCGTCCCTGAACTCGGGGGCGCCGATGAGCATTGACCGGTCTATGTGGTGGCGCCGGCGCGCATAAGGATTGATGGGCGCGCGGCAGTCGACCAGCGTGTCAAAGAAGGACAAGGTACCCGCGAGCGTGAACCGCTCGGCGCCGATCTCAAGCACCAGGAACGGGGCGTTGCCGGTCGTCTCGACATCGAGGGCAACGAACTGCGCGTCCTGAAGCTGAGTCTTGGGACTGAGCTCGGGAGCATCGACCGCGATCGCCTCCCACGGCACCAGGTCGACCGCGCCACGCGGCTTGAGTAGGACCGGCCTCTGTGTCATTACCTTGCTACCTTGCTAACGCTAGAGCCCTCCGCGCGAAAGCGATCTCGTCAGCAGTAACTGCGCGCAGCAGCAGGGCCGCTCCGGCGTAGACGACCGCCCCGACGACGATCGGGATGGCGATCTGCACGCCATCGAGATTACGCAGCGGGAACAGGACCGCGCCCATGACGGCGCCGGCGAGGAGCGGCCGCCAGCTCAGGCGAAGGACCGGGATGCGACCGATGTGGCGCGCCGTCAGGACCCACCCCGCCGCTCCAAGCACCAGCTCGGTGAGCACCGTCGCCCAGCTGGCGCCGATGTAGCCGTAGAAGGGGATGAGGACGAGGTTGAGTCCCACGTTCGCGACCAGGCTCCAGCCTGCCGCCCACGTGAACGACAGCTGGTGGTCGGAGGCGCTGAGGGCTCCGATGAAGGCGTTGTTGACGAAGCCGAGCACCAGCGCCAGCGACAGGATGCGAATCGCAGGTTCTGAGTTCGCATAGTCGAAGCCAAGAAACATCGTGGTGAGCGGATGCGCCAGCATGAACAGACCGACTGCGATCGGCCAGCCGACCACGAGCAGCGCTTTGAAAAAGCGGCTGACAGCATCGGCCAGCTCTTGCGGCCTCTCGCGAAAGTAGACCGAGAGAACCGGAAACACCACCGACAGGAGCGTCATCGGGATGAACAGCAGCGCCTCGAACGGCTTGTAAGCGGCCGCGTACCAACCCGCCTCGACATGCTGCCTCAGCGCGTAGAGGATCGGCTGGTCGACCTTGAAGTAAAGGATTGTCAGCACGAACGTGAGCGCGAATGGGAGACCCTGGAAGAACCACTCGCGCAGCAGCGCCGGCTCGAATCTCCAACCGACGGTCGCGATCTTCTTCCAGTAGAGGACGATCGCGAAGTACAGGCAGCTGAACCCGTACTGTGCGGCGTAAGCCCAGACGAAATACGTGACGCCTGCGTTGATCTTGATGCCGACGATCACCAGCGCCAACAGGACGATGCTTTCGAGGACGACCGCAACTGCCTCGTAGCCCAGGCGCTGGACCGCGTACAGCGTGTTGCGTAGAAGAGTCGAGTAAGACGTCAACACCATGAGCACGAACCCTGGAAGCAGGAGCGTGTTCAGGCCCGCGATGGCGAGCGCGCCGGCCAGGATGACAAAGCTGACCACGGCCATCAGGATGCGAAGAGACATCACGTTGCGCAGATAGCGCTGGATGTCTGCGGGATGTCGCGCGCCTTCACGAACGTAGAGGACGTTGAAGCCGAGGTCGAGGACCACGCTCACGATCGCGGTGTAGTTGACAAGCGTGGTGAACGTCCCGTACGGCGCCGGCGTCAGCTGTTTCAGGGTCGCGATCACCGTGACCAGCGCGATGAGTCGCGCGACCACCTTGGCCGTGAGAACCAGAACGGTGTTGCGAAGCGCCCGCGACCCTAATCCGGCGGTCGCGACCGGAACATCAGGGGCTCGGTCGTTGTCTGGCAATTTGCGGCAATGCTAACGCCCGGTCACAGGGCCTTCATCCACGTCAAATACACTTTCCACTGCATGACGGGCCGCAAACGTTCGCTGAGTGGAATCCGCGTCACAGGCCGCTTCCACATCGGCAACTATCTCGGCGCCGGGATCAACTACGTCCGTTTGCAGGACGAGTTCGAGTCATACATCTTCGTGGCCGACTACCACACGCTGACTACAAAGCCCGACGCTCGCGAATTCACCGATGACCTTTACGACATGGTCATGGATCTCATCGCGATTGGAGTCGACCCCGAGCGGACCGTCATCTACCGGCAGTCTTCGATCCCTATGGTGGCCGAGCTCACCCTTCTGCTCGCCATGGTCACGCCCCTCAGCTGGGTGCAGCGGGTGCCCACATTCAAGGAAAAGGTCCGGTCCCAACCGGAGAACGTGAACCTCGGCCTGTTCGAATACCCGGTCCTGCAGGCCGCGGACATCATCATCGTCAAAGGCGACGTGGTCCCGGTGGGCCGCGACCAGGCAGCGCACGTCGAGCTGACCCGAGAGATCACGCGCCGGTTCAACCGCACGTATCGCCCGGTCTTCCCCGAGCCCCAGGTCGTGCTCAACCCTGACGCACCCATCGTCAAAGGCACCGATGGCAAGGCGAAGATGTCGAAGAGCCTCAACAACATCATTGGCGTCACCGACCCACCGGACGTGATCCACAAACAGGTGATGAGCATGGTGACCGACACAAAGCGGATCCGAATGACGGATCCCGGACACCCGCGCACCTGCAACGTGTGCGGGTTTTACAAGTTCTTCTTCGACGATTGGGAGCACTACTGGGACCTGTGCCGTAAAGCGCAGATCGGATGCCGGCAAAAAAAGGTGCTTCTGGCGGAGCGGATCGTCGAGCGCTTCGCACCCTTCCGCGAGCGCCGGGCCGGCCTTACCCGCGAGCGCATCGACAGCATCCTCGAAGCGGGGGCGGAGAGCGCCTACGCGATCGCCGGAAAGACCATGGATGAGGTGCGCGACGCGGTTGGTTTGCCCCCCTACAGACGGACATGAAGGCCCGCTAGAATTCGGATCGGATGGCTGATCCCACCGCGCCGCGGGGCCACACCCGGCGAACGTTTCTCGCCTGGTGGATGGCCAGCCTTCTTACCTCTACCGTCGTCATCGGGCTGGCGCCGATCCTCATCTACCTCTGGCCGGCGCCTCCAAAAGGTCAGAAGAAAGGACCCCTGACGGTCAGCCTTCCCAAGGCTCTGAACTCGCTCGCCGACGGCGAAGCGGTCAAGTTCGACGCTCCCACGAGCCCCAACTCGGCGTTCATCATGGCCGACGGCGGTGGTGACAACGCCCCTGGCGACCTGGCGTTCAGCGGCTTCGTCGTCAAGAACCAGGG
>DASVEP010000055.1:0-30507 GCA_036380475.1 Candidatus Dormiibacterota bacterium | reverse complement strand
CGCCACCGAGGTAAACCGTCTCGAGGGGCTCGAACGAGTATCGATGCCGAGCCGCGGACAGCTCGCGTTCCAGTGCGTCGACGTAGTCAGGCATCAGGCGGTCCATTCCCGCGTAGGCGTTGAAATCGCAATAGCCGCACTTGTGCTTGCAGAACGGGATGTGGACGTACAGGTGCGTCACCGGTTGCACGTCAGACCCCTTTGATCGTGTACCGCTGCCCGCGGGCGGCCTCGAGCTCCTTGCGCATGTAATCGTTGGCCTGCCGGTCGTTGGAGACCAGCTCTTTGATGCGCTGGCCCATGCGGTCTTCGACCCTCGCGATCTGGCGCCCGATCTGTTCAACGTTGGCGTTCTGGCTGCGGTACCGCTCGCGCTTGCGCCACAGCCGCGCATGCTCGTCGCGGAGGTCGGCCACCGAGCGGCGCACCCGGCAGTCGAGACACAGACCATCGCGCGCCTCAGAGCTCGGGACCTGTTTGCCGCAGTCGCGACAGAAGATGAGGATGGAGCTCATTTCATCGCCCCACCGCGTCGGCGATTTTCAGATCCGCCACGGTGGCTTGACTCAGCTCGCGCAAACGCTGCGGGTCGATCTCGAAAACCGAATCCGGCCGCCCCGCCGCCGCCCACACGACGGCGTGAGAGAGAAGATCGCGATCCATGAAGACCGGCACCTCGGTGGCATGGCCGAAAGGCGGGACGCCGCCGATGGAGTAGCCGGTCGCCGACCGGGCCGCCTCCGCGTCGGCCTTCGCCACGGGCTCACCGGCGGCCGCGCCGAGCCGGCTCTCGTCCAGGCGGTTAGCGCCGCTGACAAGGGCGACCACTGGACGTCCGGCTGCTACGAACACGAGCGACTTGACGATCTGCCCTACGTCGCAGCCAACCGCACGCGCGGCATCGGAAGCCGTGCGCGTCCCCGCGGGAAACTGCTTGACCTCGATGCCGATTCCTGACCCGGCAAGCCATTCTTCGAACCGACTTTGCACATTAATGAGGATAGGGGCGCTTGCAAATGACAGTGGTTACGCCTCACGCTATCGGCTCTATGAAAGCGGTCGTCACCGGCGCCGGGGGTTTCATCGGCTCGCACCTGAGCGAGCGATTGCTGGCGGACGGCCATGAGGTCGTGGGCATCGACAGCTTTACCGACTACTACCCGCGCGCTCGCAAGGAGCAAAACCTGGAGGCGGCCAGGAGCCACCGGAACTTTTCCTTCGAGGAGCTTGACCTGGTCGACGGAAACATCGCCGGCGTCCTCGAGGGCGCCGACTTCGTCTACCACCTCGCCGGACAGCCGGGTGTCCGCCCCAGCTGGGGGGATCAGTTCGACCGCTACGCGCGCGACAACCTGATCGCCACGCAGCGACTCCTCGAAAACTTGAAGGGAAGCCGCATCAAGCGCCTCGTGTTTGCAGGCAGCTCGTCCGTCTATGGCGACGCCGAAGCCTTCCCAACACGTGAGTCGGCGCTCCCGCGCCCCATCTCTCCGTACGGCGTGACCAAGCTGGCCGCCGAGCACCTGACCCACCTTTACACACGGAACTTCGGCATCCCGGCAGTGTCAGTGCGCTACTTCACCGTCTATGGTCCGCGCCAGCGGCCCGACATGGCGTTCGCTCGATTCATGCAGGCCTTGGCCGATGGCGAGCCCATCGAAGTCTTCGGCGACGGCGAACAAACGCGTGAGTTCACATTCGTCTCAGACGCCGTCGAGGGCACCGTCAAAGCCGCAACCAGCGATGTCGTCGGCATGGTGTTCAACCTCGGCGGGGGCAGCCGCGTCACCGTCAACAAGGTGCTCGCGACCCTGGAAGAGATCAGCAAGCTGGACCTGCGCCGGGAATACCTCCCCGCTGCGCCTGGGGACCCGCGCCACACGGGCGCGTCGATCAACCTCGCCCGCGAGCGCTTGGGTTGGGAGCCGCGGGTCAGCTTGCGCGAAGGCCTGACGAAGCAGTGGGAGTGGTTTCAGGAAACGCGCCGCCGGAAGAGCGCCACCGCTTCGCGGGAGACGAAGAACTAACCGCCCAGGCTCAGCTTCCAGGCCAGGGCCGTGCGATTCAGCGGCCCCTCGCACGCCCGGGACGCAGCTTCGCCTTCGACTGTCGGCCTGCACACGAGCATCGCGCCATGCATTCCGGTCGCGAACAGCACGTGATACTCACCTGCGCCTTCGACTCCTGAGCCCGGTATGTAGGCAGTCGAGATTCCGGTCTGGTCAGGGGTGCTGGTGCTGAAGTTGTTGGCCCAGTCTGTCGCCTCGGCGGTGGTCATGAACGTCAACACCGCCGCCTGGACCTCCATGTGCGTGTCGTTGTTGAGCGCGAAATCGCCGAAGACGAAATTGTTCACTCCCTGCGAATGAAGCTGCGTGGCGAGAGGGGCGGGGATCGCGAGCTGGTCCATGATCAGCCACGCTTCGATCGGCAGCTGCGCGGCTCCCAGGAACGTGATGTCCAGGCCCGCAGGCGGCAGCAGTTTGGGATCCACCCCGGGCAGCAAGGCGTGCACCTTGGCGGCCAGCGCCTTCTTCAGGCCGCTTACGAATTTGGCCGCATTCGTCCCGAGCTGCTGGAGGGTTGCGACGCCGTCCTTGCGGGACCAGATGATCTGCATGATCACCTGGCCAACCCTGACGAAAGTCCGTGTGATGTAGGGCGCGCCGCCACTCCCGCCGAGACCGTAGTAAAGGACCTGGTCGCCCTCACGAGGACTCGTTGGCGAGGTGCCAAACGCGTTCTGAAAGTTAGTCATCTGGGTCGTTGCCGACGACGTGGTGTCGTAAACGGTGTAGCGGACCAGCAGCTGCTCGGCGCTGCCGATGTGGATGAATCGCTGAGTGATCGAGTACCGCTCCGTGAACGAGACCGTCGCTGCGTCGAGTGGGCGAACCTCGAACGAGGGAGCACCCTGCCACCAGTTGCTGTCGCCGAAAAGAGCTCTCACGTCGGATACGGTCGGACCAGCCGCATAGATATCCGCGGGTTGAGCGTTGGTGCCGCTGCTACCGAGCCTTGCACACGAGACGAGCGCGACCGCGGCGAGCGCCACGAATGCGATTAAGCGGTTCGCCCTAGTCAAGCTTGAGCACCGCCATGAACGCTTCCTGCGGAATCTCGATGGACCCAACCCGCTTCATCCTCCGCTTCCCTTCCTTCTGCTTTTCCAGGAGCTTTCGCTTTCGTGTGACGTCGCCCCCGTAGCACTTTGCAAGGACGTCCTTTCGCATCGCCGGTATGGTCTCGCGAGCGATCACCTTACCGCCGATGGCGGCCTGGATGGGCACTTCATAGAGCTGGCGCGGAATGATCGCCTTCAGCTTCTCGACCAGCTTTCGGCCCTGGATCTGCGCTTTGCTGCGGTGGGTTATCAATGAGAGCGCGTCCACAGGCTCGCCGGCGACGAGCACGTCCAGCTTGACCAGCTCGCCCTCGCGGAATCCGATCATCTCGTAGTCCATCGACGCATAGCCCTTCGAGCGCGATTTCAGCTGGTCGTAGAAGTCGTGGATTATCTCGCCCAACGGAATCTCGTACTCGAGCACGACACGATCGCCAGGCCGGTGCTCCAGCTTCTTGAACATGCCGCGACGGTCCTGGCAGAGCTCCATCATCGGCCCGACATACGTCGACGGCACGATGATCGAGAGCTTCACGAAAGGCTCTGAGACGGACTCGATCGCGGTCGGATCTGGAAGCAGCGCGGGGTTGTCGACCTCGACGATGGCGCCTCGCTTCAACGCCACCTTGTACTCCACCGTCGGCGCCGTCGTGATGAGGTCGAGCTCGAACTCCCGCTCGAGGCGCTCCTGGACGATCTCGAGATGCAATAGGCCCAGAAACCCGCAGCGAAACCCGAACCCGAGCGCCGCCGAGTTCTCGGGTTCGAACGAAAGGGCGCCGTCGTTGAGCTGCAGCTTCTCGAGCGCCTCCTTCAGGTCCGCGAACTGGTCTGAGTCGGTCGGGAAGAGGCCCGCGAAGACCATCGGTTTCACCTGCCGGTAGCCGGGCAGTGCGCCGGTTGCCCCGCCCTCGGACGTTGTGATCGTGTCGCCGACTCGCGCATCGGTGACGTTCTTGATGGCGGCCGTCACGTACCCGACCTCGCCGGCGGTGAGCTTCTCGGCCGGCTGCGGCCGGGGTGCAAACCACCCCACCTCATCGACCTCGTGGACCTTGCCTGTGTTCATCATCCGGATCTTCATTCGTGGCTTGATCTCGCCATCGACAACGCGGACGTACGTGATCACGCCGCGGTACGGGTCGTAGTGCGAGTCGAAGATGAGAGCCCGCAGCGGTGCGGACGGATCGCCGCGCGGCGGCGGCACCCTTGCGATGACCGCCTCAAGGATTTCCTGCGTCCCGATCCCCTGCTTTGCGGACGCGAACACCACGTCCTCGCGCGGGATGCCGGTGACGTCGGAGATCTCCTCGGCGACCATCTCCGGCTGCGCGGCGTCGAGGTCGATCTTGTTGACGACCGGAACAATCGTCAGCCCGGCCTCTACTGCCTGGTACAGATTGGCCAGCGTCTGCGCCTCGATCCCTTGCGCCGCATCGACGACCAGGATGGCGCCCTCGCATGCGGCGAGCGAGCGTGACACCTCATATGCGAAGTCCACGTGGCCGGGGGTGTCGATCAGGTTGAGCTCGTAGGTCAGAGCGTCGCGCGCGGGATAGGTCATGCGCACCGCCTGCAGCTTGATGGTGATTCCGCGCTCGCGTTCGAGGTCCATGCTGTCGAGCACCTGGTCCTGCATGTCCCGCTTGCTGATCGAACCCGTGAACTCGAGCAGCCGGTCGGCCAGCGTCGATTTCCCGTGATCGATGTGGGCGATGATGCAGAAGTTGCGCACGCGGGCCTGCGTGGTGGTAGGCACGCTCAAATGCTAGTGCGGTGAGTTATGTGACCCGACGTGGGACTATTCGGCGCACGAGATGCTGGTTGTGCTCGGGCTGCTGCTGTCCGCTGCGGGCCTCGTCCTCCTGTTGAATGTGGGCGGAGCCGCAGATGCCGTGATCCGCCGCGTGACGTCGCGCAAGCTCGGCGACCTTGCCCCAGGCTTCGCCGCCTCCCGCGGGGGCTTCAACGTCTACGCGACCCTGGTCCTGGCCGTCGGTCTGTTCACGCTCGGCCTCGGCGTCATCGGCTTGGACATTCCCATCGGAACCAGCCTGATCGTGCTGGGCGGGATCAGCTTCGCCGGCGCTTCGGTGATCGCCATCGCCGGCGAGATCGAGACTTACCGCGCGCTCAAACGCTAGCTAGAGCTCACCTCGGGCGGCCAGCGCGACAGCGAGCCCGACCACCGCCGCCGTGTCAGCGCGGAGGTTGCGCGGCCCGAGCCCGGCTTTCGAGGCGACGAGCGACAGCTCGCGATCCGACCACCCGCCTTCGGGACCGACGAGCAGGGTCACGTCACGCGGCTCGGTCAGCTCGGACAAGTGGACTTGGGCGCCCCGAACCAGCAGCAGCGGGTTCTCGGCACCTGCCAGGATCTCGTCAATCGTCGATGGCCCTTGCACCTCCGGGATTCTGAACCGGCCCGCGAGCATCGCCGCCTCGCGGGTGATCGTGTTCCAGCGCTCGAGCTTGGCGCCCCGCGCCACGCTGCGATCCGCGGCCACGATACGAAAGGCGAAGGCGCCGGCCTCGGTGCACCTCGATAGCACGAGCTCCAGCGCCGGCGCGGGCAGCTGTGCGATCGCAATGGTGATATGCGCCGAGGGCTCGGGTCGATGCTCACGCTCCGCGACGACAACCCCTTCGACGCGCTCAGCGGTTACCCCATCGAGACGTACGGTGAGGAGAAAACCCCCGGGGTCGATGACCTCGATCTCCTCCCCCACCCGGGCCCGCAGCGAGCGGGCGAGGTGGCGGGCGTCGGCGCCAACGATGACCGCACGCCCGCCGTCACGCTCGGCAAAAAACGACGGCAAGTTTCGGGCTTACTCGCCTACCCCATGCTGAAGGTTTCGTAGACGGCGATCTGCCCATCGCTCTTCAGGATTGGGCAGCCCTTCGCCATCTTCGTCGCCTTGTCGAGAGAGCCGGCTTCAACAATGCTGTAGCCGGTCGCCCTCTGCCCGATGGGTCCCTTGGCCACGGTTCCATCCGGTTTGACCTTGTTCACCGCGCCGGAAAATGGATTGCCGGCGTCGACCACCGCCGGACCGAGCTTCGCGTACCACTTCTCCCACTGCTTCAAGACCCGTGCCTGGGCGGCCGGCGTCTCTGGCATCCCACCACCGTAAAAAACCAGCAGGTATTTCGCCATTCACTTCCCCTCGTTCGTCTTGCCGACGCGGTCGCCGTCAGCCTAGCGCCTCGGCGCGCAGTCGTGACAGGTGCTGGAGTGCTTGTTCCAAACGCTTGCGATTCGATTGCTCGTTGAGCCACCGGCTCTGCCCGGATGGATGCGGCAGCGGAACCATGACCGGCTTGCTGCCGAAGGTCCGGCCCACTCTCTCTTCCAAAGAGCCTGGGCCGAGGAAGCGAGAGATCGCCATCTGCCCGACCAGGATCAGGACGCCCGGCCGGAGGAGCTCGAGCTCTGAGTCGAGCCAGTGCGTGCAGTTGGCAACGGCGGCCGGCGGCGGGCGGAGGTCGCCAGTGCCGGTGCGATTGCGGCCGGGGAAACATCGCATGAGCGCGGCGATGTAGGTGAGGCGGCGAAACTCGTCTGCGCTCGAAAAGCCCGCGCGCAGCATCCAGCGGTCCAGCTCTTTGCCGGCGCGGCCTGAGAACGGCCTGCGCGATTCTCGTTCGGCCGGCCCTGGCGCCTGCCCGACCAGGAAGAACCTCGCACCCCACCGGCCGGAAAACGTGGGGTTGGCTTCAGGGATGATGCCCGCGTCGACGCACACGCGGCACACGCTGCATGCAGCTTGAAGGGTGCGCAGCGCAGCGGGTTTGGAACGAGCCGGCATCCGTCGAACCTACATCGTCGACCGACGGTCGGTAACATCCTCGGCCATGGGCCCCACTCCGCAACAGGTCCTCGACGTGCTTTCGCACATCCAGGATCCCGACCTGGGCCGCGACGTGGTCAGCCTCGGCATGATCAAAGAGCTGGAAGTCAGTCCTGAGGGCAAGGTCAGCTTCACTTTCGAGCTCACGACTCCGGCCTGCCCGGTCCGCGACCGCTTCAAAACACAGGCTCAGGATCTCGTCGGTGATATTCCGGGCGTATCGGGCGTCGAGGTGCGCATGACCGCCAATGTCCGCCCGGCGTTCATGCGGCCCAAGCCCTCCGAGATCCTGCCGGGCGTCAAGCAGACGATCGCCATCGCATCTGGTAAGGGTGGCGTGGGGAAGTCGACGGTGGCCGTCAACATCGCCGCCGCGCTTCGCAAGGCCGGGGCGGAGGTCGGGCTGCTCGACGCCGACATCTACGGTCCGTCGATCCCGGCCATGACCGGATCGAGCACGGTGCCCGAACAGGTCAACGGGCGGCTCCAGCCGATCGACGCGCACGGGTTGAAGGTGATGTCGTTCGGCCTCATCTACCCCGGCGACCAGCCCACCATCTACCGCGGCCCGATGGTCGGGAAGGCGATCGAGGCGATGATGGTGCAGGTCGATTGGGGCCGCCTCGACTACCTCGTGATCGACCTCCCCCCGGGCACCGGCGACGCGTCGCTCACGCTTGCGCAGGCGATCCCGCTGACCGGCGTCGCGATCGTATGCACCCCGCAGGATGTCGCCACCGACATCGCGATCAAGGCTCTGCAGATGTTTCGCAAGCTGAACGTCACCCCACTCGGGCTCATCGAGAACATGAGCTGGTACATCTGCTCGAACTGCGGACATCGGCACGAGATCTTCAGCCACGGCGGCGCCGAGGCGGCCGCGCAGCGACTGGGCGTTCCATTTCTCGGCGCGGTTCCCCTCGAGGAGTCGATACGCGAGGACGCGGATGCGGGGACTCCGGTGGTCATCTCGCGTCCGGAATCGGCCGGGGCGCGCGCGTTCATGGAAATCGCTTCGCAGGTTGCGGCGCGCACATCGATTCAATCGTTTCGGCAGCTTCCGGTCATCAACGTCCGGTAAGGCAGACGCTGAAAGACCCAGATCCCTTTCCACTCAACGTCGATGTCGACCGCGAACGCCAGGTCATGGTGATCGCCTGGGAGGATGGGCATCGCAGCAGCTACTCGGGTGAGCGCCTTCGCTGGGCGTGTCCATGCGCCGAATGCCGTGGCGAAGCCGGCGCACCGGGCCGGCTGGCGCGGGTCAAGAATCTGGACCCCAACGAGCTGCGCGTGCAGAATGTCGCGCTCGTCGGCCAGTACGCCCTCCAGATAGCGTTCGAGAGCGGACACTCGACGGGTCTCTACACGTTCTCGCTTTTGCGCGGGATGTGCGATTGCCCCGAGTGCCGGGCGAGGAGAGCGCCGGCATAGTCGGCTGCCGGGGCGGCATGGGATAATCCCGGCGCTCCGTTGTCGCTCCCCACGTCCATGCAAGAAAACGAGCCCTGGGCCGCAGCGGCCTCCGCAAACCGGCGAATCAGGCGCAAGCGCCGGATCGCAACGCGCGGTTGGGTGGCTCTCGGTGCGCTGGTCGCCGTCGCGCTGACCGCCGGGGGTGGCGTGCTCGCTTTTGAGAACGCGATGCCGACATCGCTGAGCCTCAACATCAAGAACGGCGACAAAGACGTATCCACGTACTCGCGGATCGTGCTGACATTCAGCAGGCCTCTGGCGCTGAGCGAGCTGACGCGTGCGTTCAGCGTTGCGCCGGCCACGGACGGCACGCTGGCGTCCGTGTCAGGGCAAACGGAATATGCGTGGTCGCCGTCGAAGCCGCTGGCCGACCTGACCGCCTACACGGTCACCCTGAGCGCGATCACTGACCTGAGCCACCATCGGATCCCCGGAGGCCGTTGGACATTCACGACCACCATCGTTCCTCACATCACGTCTGTCACCGGCGCGGGCGGCGCCGCCATCAGCGACGGCGCCGAGCTCGATCCCGGCACTCAGCTGACAGTCAACTTCAATGACGCGATGGAGCCGGTCACGATCAGGGTCAACGTCAACGCGCAGCAAGCCGACCTCAAATGGGCCGCCGACGATCGCAGCGCCACCATCTCGACTCAGGGGATCCCGTCCGGGCCGCTCGTCCTGCAGATGGATGCAGGCGGGCGAGATCAGAGCGGCCACCACGTCCCCGGTGCCTTCACTTTGAAAACCGGGATCTACTACCACGACCGCGAGCACACGACAGCGCTCAAGTACCCCGCGCTGATCCAGGTGCCAAACGACTACTACGCCCGCGACCAGAACGGGCTCCAGGCCGCCGATGTGGTCTTCGAATACCTGGCCGAGGGCGGCATCACGCGCTGCACTGCCATCTTTCAGAACGCTCCGGACGTCGTCGGACCGATGCGCTCGAGCCGATTCATCTCATTGAAGATCGCGCGGCATTACAAAGGCCTGCTCTTCCAGTCGGGTGAGTCTCAAGCCACTGCCAACCGCGCGGCCTCGGATCCCGTGCCGCAGTTCTTCGACACGATCGGGTACACCTACCGCACGAGCGCGCGATACGCGCCGGACAACCTCATGATAAAAGGCGGGTCGGTCAATGCGGCGGAGCAGAATTTCTTCTCCGGCATCCCGGCATTCACGGTGCCGAAGGCGCGACCCGAGCTGACCGGCGGCTCGCTGGTCAACAGCATCACGGTCGACGAGCACTACTCCGTCTACACCTACGACCCGACGATGGGCACGTACCAGAAATCCGAGGAGGGGCACGCGTACCAGGACGCGAGCCTCCACCAGCCGCTGAGGATCGAGATGCTCATCGTCATCCACACCGCCGAGAGCCTCGTCAACGTTGGCGACGGTCATGGCGCGCACATCCATGACTTCGACCTCGACTCTGGCGGGCGCGTCCAGATCTACTACAAGGGCATCGGCTACTCAGGCAACTGGAGCGCCCCGGATGGCCACGGGCCGCTGACCTTCATCATCGACGGCGGTCAGGCCGTGACCCTACCGCCCGGCCTCGTCTGGATCGACGTCACCGCCTAAGCGCGGGCGGCGTCCTTCAGCGAGGTGACAAACGCCGCGGCCGCGACTGCCGCCGTGGTTCCGTCGCCGACGGCGGTCGCAATCTGCTTGGTCAGCTGAGCGCGAACATCGCCCACGGCCCACAGCCCGGGTTCTGTCGTCTGCATGTTGCGGTCGGTGAGTATGTAGCCGGCCTCGTCGTGGTCGACGTGAAACTTCAGCAGCCCTGAGTTGGGCACGAAGCCGATGAAGATGAACACGCCGCCGACCGGAAGCTCTCTGGTGGAGCCGAACTGCTCGTACCTCAGTCCCTTCACCTTCCCGTTGCCGACGATCTCTTTGACCCCGGCCTCGAGGATGAACTCGATCTTCGGGTTGGCGCGAGCCCTGTCGATCAGGATCGGCTGCGCGCGCAGCTGGTCGCGCCGGTGCACGATGTAGACCTTCTTGGCGTAGCGGGTGAGGAAGTCACCCTCCTCGACCGCCGCATCGCCGCCGCCCACCACAGCCAGCTCCTCGCCCTTGAAGAACGCCCCATCGCAGACCGCGCAGTAGCTGACGCCTCTGCCCTGGAACTCCTTCTCGCCGGCCACGCCCAGGTAGCGGGGCAGGCCGCCCGCCGCCATGATCAGCGCCTGGGTGCGGATCTCGTCGCCCGACTCCAGCCGGATCACCTTGAAATCGCCTTCCTTGTCGATCTCCTTGACCGGCTCGAACTCCCGGACCTCGAGGCCGAACTTGCGCGAGTGGTCGCCCATCTTGGTGGCGAGCTCGGAGCCGAGGATTGATTCGAAGCCGGGGTAGTCCTCCACCAGCTCGGTGTTCAGGAGCTGGCCTCCCAGCGGCCCGCGGTCCAGCAGGAGGGTCTTGAGGTTCATCCGGGCGGTGTACAGCCCGGCCGCAAGCCCTGCCGGGCCTCCCCCGACGATAACTACGTCGTGATTGCTCATCTCATCAAGTCCAATAGCGGTAGGGGCGGTCGATATTCCTCAAGCGCCCCGAACTCGGCTATCCGAACTTGTACTGGGCGCCAAAACCGCCCCTGGGGCTGTGGCAAGCGATGTTGTCGTACGGGCAGCCGATGGAGCAGGCGCCACACTCGATGCAGTTGCCCGAGCTGACGAGCGTCTTCTTCTGCTCCTCGTTCCACTCGTAGACCCCCGCCGGGCAGAAGTGAGTGCAGTACTTGCCCTTGCAGGTATTGGCGCAGACAGCCTGATCGACGATCTCGATATGAGGCCGGCCGGTGTCCTCTTTGTACTTGACGGTGAAGAGCTTCTCGGTGAGCTTCTCCATTTCCTCCAGTCTATCCGGCCCCGAAGCGTTCCCAGACCCGACACATCAGACGGACGGTGTTGATGTAGTCGGCGGCGTGGATGTTTTCGTTGGGGGCGTGGATGCGGTTGTCCGGGCGGCCGACGCCGACCGGCAGCACGGTCGGCACACCCAGGTCGGTAACCACCGGGTGCATCGGGCCGGTGGCCTGCATGAAGGGCCAGAGGATGGGCTCGCCGTGGAGGTCCTTGACGCACTCGATGACGCTGCGAGCGACATCGGAGTCGGGGTCGGAGCGGGCCGGCTTCTCCCCGTCGTGCCAGACGATGTCGACCTTCTCGAATCCGTGGCTGTCGAAATGCTTGCGGAGGCGGGCGAGGACGTCTTCCGGGTCCTGGTCTGGGATCAAGCGGAAGTCGAGCTTGGCCGTGGCCTCGGCGGGAAGAACGGTCTTCGACCCCGGGCCCTGGTAGCCGGTCGTGATGCCGGCGATGTTGCACGTCGGGGTGAACAGCAGCTGCTCGATGACCTGCTCGGGCTTGGGGTCGCGGATCAAGCGATCGAAGCCGACGAGCTTCTTGCGCTCCTCGATCTCCGGGTCGATCTTGGCCATCATCCGCCGGTCGGCATCGCTGGCCTCGACCGCCCGGTTGTAGAAACCATCGATGCGGATGTTCATGTCCTGGTCGCGCAGGCTGGCGAGCGCTTCGACCAGGTAGATCGCCGGCGAGGGGTAGATGGACGCAAAACCCGAGTGCTGATCGAAGCTGAGCATCTTGACGCTGAGCTGGACGTAGAGAAGGCCGCGGCAGCCGAACTGGAGCGTCGGGCGGCCGGCGTCATCGAACGACGCTCCCGACTCCCACAGGCAGCCGTCGGCCCTCAGCTTGTCCGCGTGCTTGTGGGCGATCTTCTCGAACGTTTTCGAGCCGATCTCCTCCTCGCCTTCGACGAGAAAGCGCAGCGTGACCGGCACTTCGCCCAAACCCCTGAGGGTCTCGAGCGCGTGGATGCGCGCCATGACGTCAGCCTTGTCGTCCGCGACTCCCCTGGCGATGATGCGCCCGCCTCTCTCGATGGGCTTGAACGGATCCGAATCCCACAGGTCGACCGGGTCCACCGGCTGCACGTCGTAGTGCTGGTACAGGAGAAGCGACCGTCGCCCCGCTCCCCGGACCTCGGCGTAGAGGGCCGGCATCCCGCCTTCGTCGAGCGTCTCCACGCGGTCCGTGAAGTTTCCGAGTCGCTCCGCGATCCAGTCGCGAGCCGGCCGGACCGCGTCGAGCCCGTGGTTCGAAATGCTGGGAAACGAACAGAGCTCTTCGAGCTCATCGATGAACCGCCGGGAATTCTTCTCGATGTACGTGTCGACGGCGCTGGTTGAGATCACAGGTCAATTCTTACGTAACCTAGGCAGCTATGGGCGGCGGCGAGTTCCACTTCTCTCCTCGGCCCAACCGCGCCAACGAGATCGACTGGCATACCTGGTCCGAGGAATCCTTCGCCGAAGCCGGCAAGCTCGACCGCCCGATCCTCCTTTCGATATCGGCCGTGTGGTGCCACTGGTGCCACGTCATGGATGAGACCACGTACTCGAACGAGGGTGTGATCAACCTCATCAACCGCGAGTACTTGCCCATTCGAGTCGACAACGACTTGCGCCCCGACATCAACCAGCGATACAACATGGGCGGCTGGCCGACGACCGCGTTTCTCACCTCGACGGGCGAGATCCTTACAGGCGCGACCTACCTTCCTCCTGAACAGATGGCCGACGCGCTCGCGCGTATCGCCGGCTACTACCGCACGAACAGGCCGGAAATCGCGAACCGTGTGCTGGAGGGAAGAAAGCGCGCGGGCTCAACCGTGGCTCGCAGCGCGGGAACGCTCGAAGAGGGATCGGTGGACTTGATTCTCGATGCGGTCAAGAACGCTTACGACCCCGAGTACGGCGGCTTCGGGTCGGCGCCCAAGTTTCCACAGACCGACGCCATCGTGCTGCTGCTCGAACAGGCGCAGCTGCGCGGCGGTGAAGAGCTGCGATCGATGGCGACGCACACGCTCGAGCGGATGGCCGCCGGCGGCACGTACGACCATGTCGAGGGCGGCTTCTTCCGCTACTCGACAACACAAGACTGGAGCGTGCCTCATTTCGAAAAGATGCTCGAGGACCATGCAGGCCTTGTGAACGGCCTCGCTCTGGCGGGCATGACCGACGCGCTGGATACCACCACCGGCTACCTCGACCGAGTCCTTCGCGACCCGGCGACCGGCCTTTATGGCGGCAGCCAGGACGCCGACGAGCACTATTACTCGCTCGACGCCGCTGCTCGGACCGATGTCGCCGCTCCGTACGTCGACCGCCGGATCTATACCTCGTGGAACGCGGCCCTCGCGATCTCCTATCTCGATGCGGCCACGCGGTGCGATCGGCGTGCGCTGCACGAACGCGCGGCTTTGCTGCTCGACCACCTGTTCGCAGACCGATATCGGCCCGGCAAAGGCCTCACCCACGCCGAAGGTGTTGCGGGGCAGTTGCCCGACCAGGCGTGGGGCTTGTGGGCGGCGGTGCGAGCGCACCAGGCGGGGTTGGACGGAACGTGGCTGGCGACGGCACGCGATATCGCTGATCACCTGGAGGCGGCCTACGGGGATCCTGAGCTCGGCGGTTATTTCGACCACGCCGGGACGGATCAGCTTGGCCGCCTGAGCGACCGCATCAAGCCGCTCGTCGAAAACTCGATTGTCGCCATGGCGCTGGTGGAGCTGGACCAGATCGTCGGCGATCCAGAGCAGGCATACCTCGCCCGCGCGCGGCGCGCGCTCGAGTCGGTCGCCGCGCTACCTAGGCAGTACGGCCTGATGGCATCGGTCTTCGCTCGCGCGCTCGACCGGCTGCAGCATCCCATCAAGGTGAGCACCGGCAATTCCGCACTTGCACGGGCCGCGATGCGAGTGCACCCGTATGCCGTGATCGATCCCAATGGCGACGAGCGCGCGGTCGTGTGCGTCGGGACCATATGCTTGGCCCCGGTGTCGACGCCAGCAGCAGTGGAAGAGGCGATCCAGGAAGCACGCCAAGCGCGTGCCTGAGTCCCGGCGCCACTTCACCCGGCGCGTCAACAAGGCTCTCGACGACCCCAAGCTGCAGCGCGCGCTTACTCAGGCCATGACCGGACTGCGAAGCCGGCGCAACGCAGCCTTCGAGAGCTTCGACTTCGCCACCGGCCGCGCTGACCTCAAGGAGCGCCGCCGCGCGAACCTGAAGAGGCTGCCCGAGCTGGTGGAAAAGTTCACGGAACGCCTTGAGGCGGTGGGAGGCCAGGTCCACTTCGCCAAGGACGCGGCCGAAGCCAGGCAGATCATCGGCGAGATTTGCACTAACGCCGCCGGCGGCCGGCAGCGTCCCGTGGTCACCAAGGTCAAGTCGATGGCGAGCGAGGAGATCGAGCTCAACCCATACCTCGAATCGCTCGGCATGGAGGTCGTCGAGACAGACCTGGGCGAGCGCATGGTCCAGCTGACGCATACGCATCCGTCGCACCTAATCGCTCCCGCCATCCACCTGACGAAGGAGGATGCCGCGCGCGTGTTCGGAACCGAGCCGACGGTCGAGGCGATCCAGGCCCACGCCCGCGAGAGTTTGCGGCAGAAGTTCATCGACGCCGCCGTCGGCATCAGCGGCGCCAACATGGCGATCGCCGAGACCGGCACGATCGTGATCGTCACCAACGAGGGCAACGCGGACCTCACGACCACGCTCCCTCCGGTGCACATCGCGCTGTTCGGATCCGACAAGGTCGTCGCGTCGCTCGACGACGCCGTCGCGGTGCTGCGCATGCTGCCTCGCAGCGGCACCGGCCAGATCATGAGCAGCTACGTCAACTGGATCACTGGGCCCTCACGCTCGGCAGACATCGAGCAGTCTCTGACCATTGGCGTCCACGGACCGCGAGAGATGCACTGCGTGATCCTCGACAACGGCCGCGAGGAGATGCGCGCAGACCCTGTCTTCAGTGATGCGCTCACCTGCATCCGGTGCGGAGCCTGTTCGAACGCCTGCCCCGCATTCATGGCTGTCGGCGGCCATCAATTCGGACACATCTACACCGGCCCCATCGGCCTTGTGCTGACGCCCTTTCACCATGGCCTCGACCAGGCCGACCTGCCGAACGCGCTGTGCACCCAGTGCAACGCATGCCAGGACATCTGCCCGGTCGACATCCCACTGCCGCGTCAGATCCTCGAACACCGGCGCAAAGGGCGCAAGTCGTTGCGGAAAAAGGCGGTCCTCGGTGTCTGGGAGCGCCCGGAGCTCGCGGACCGGTTGCTGCGTGTGGGCGCGCCGTTCAGCGGGCTCGTGCCGGGGGCGCCCCGAGTCGCTCGGGTGCCATACCGCGACATCGCCGCCCGAAGCGACACCGGCAACGGCGAGCCGCTGACGATCTTCGCGTCGTGCATGGTGGATCGGATGCTCCCGGAATCGGCGGTGGCGCTGCACCGCATCGCCGAAGCCGCGGGCTACAGGGTTGAGTTTCCCAAGGGTCAGTGGTGCTGTGGACTCATCGCGGCCAACGCCGGCGACTTCCACGGCGCCGACGAATTGAATGCACAGCTCGCCGAAAGCCTTCGAGATTCCAAGGGGCCCATCGTCACTCCGTCGGCTTCGTGCTTCGGCGCGTTCACCATCGATGCGCCGGACTGGGGCGCCCCGTCGCACGAGCCCCTGAGATCACGCTTCCGTGACTCGACCCGTTTCGTGCTCGAGCTGCTGGCCCGCCACCCCGAGCTTGTGCGCACGGACCAGATGAGCCTGAAGATCGCGTATCACGATTCCTGCCAGACGCTCCGCCAGCTCGGGCTCAAGAGCGAACCAAGGCAGCTGCTCGACATCGCGGGTTACGAGGTGGTGAACATTCCCGACATCGCCAACTGTTGCGGGTTCGGAGGCACGTTCAGCCTCGAATGGCCGCGCGTGGCCGATCGGCTTGCGGAGTGGAAGCTCGATGCGATCGCGAAGACCGGCTGCACAGTCGTGGCTTCGGACAACCCGGGTTGCCTCATGCACATCGCCGCCGCCGCACAAAAACGCGGACTCGATCTGCGCGTTGCGCACGTTCTCGAGCTGGTCGCAGAGCACCTCGCGTAGCTCGGGTTTCGGGTTCCAGCGATGAGAGCTGTGGTCGCTGGCCTACCCTATGGGGAACTCATGACAGGGAAACGGCGTTAAGAACAGGTATGGCCATTCTCGAAACGATCAACTCGCCTGCAGATCTCCGCAGCCTGGATCAAACGCAGCTGGGTCAGCTTGCCGAAGAAGTTCGTACGTTTCTCGTCGAACAGACGTCGAGGACCGGCGGGCACCTCTCGCCTAACCTCGGCGTCGTCGAGCTCACCTTCGCGCTGCACCGGGTTTTTGACAGCCCGAAGGATGCGATCGTCTGGGATACGGGCCATCAGGCTTACGTGCACAAGATCGTCACCGGCCGAGCGAAGGCTTTCGAGAAGCTGCGCCAGGCCGATGGGCTGTCCGGCTACCCGTCTCGCAAGGAGTCAGAGCACGACTTCGTCGAGAACAGCCATGCATCGACGTCTCTCAGCTATGCGCTCGGGATCGCGGAAGCGCGGCTGCGCAAGAAGGTCGGCGGACATGTGATCGCCGTGATCGGCGACGGGGCGCTGACCGGCGGCATGGCATACGAGGCGCTCAACCAGATCGCGCACCTGCAACCACCCAACCTCATCATCGTCATCAACGACAACGGCCGCTCCTATGCGCCGACAGTGGGCGGTCTCGCGCGCCATCTGTCGCAGCTGCGCATCGACCCGCGGTACGAGCGCATCAAAGTCGAGATCTCGCGTCTCCTTCGCGATCTGCCGCTGGTCGGCTCGACCGCAGACCAGGCCGCGTACCGCGTGAAGGAAAGCCTCAAGCAGCTGCTTCAGCCGTCGACGGTTTTCGAAAGCCTTGGCATCAAGTACGCGGGTGTGGTCGACGGCCACGACGAGGCCGAGCTCGAGGCGATCTTCACTCGCGTCAAGAGGCTCAAATCGCCGGTGGTCGTGCACGTCGTCACAGAGAAAGGACACGGATACGGTCCGGCAGTCGAGGACGAGATCGACAAGCTCCATGGCGTCGGCGCGTTCGATCCGCTGACCGGACGGCCGCGATCGACGGACCTCGCGTACACCGACGTGTTCGGTGAGGCGCTCATGGACGCCGCCACGCGGCGACCCGAGGTGTGCGCGATCACAGCTGCGATGGCGTCATCGACGGGCCTGCTCAATTTCGCGAAAGAGTTTCCTGACCGCATCTTCGATGTAGGAATCTGCGAACAGCACGCTGTGACTTTCGCTGCCGGCCTCGCGATGTCAGGAATGCGGCCGGTCGTGTGCATCTACTCGACTTTCCTGGCGCGCGCTTTCGACCAGATGATCATGGACGTTGCCCTGCACAAGCTCCCCGTCGTGTTCGTGATCGACCGCGCCGGGGTCACTGGGCCGGATGGTTCGTCTCATCACGGCGCGTTCGACCTCTCCTACCTCCGCCTCATCCCGAACATGAAGGTGGCGGCTCCTGCCGATGCGACCGAGCTGTGCGCACTTCTCGAGACTGCGCTCACGACCGACGGCCCGATGGCGATTCGTTTCCCGAAAGGCCCGGTTCCCGCCACGCCGGACCTGCCTGTGGAACCGCTGCCCGTCGGCCGCTGGGAGGAGCTGCGCAAAGGCTCGGACGCAGCCATCTTCGCGGTCGGACGGATGGTCGAGATCGCGAAGGAAGCGGCCGAACGATTGGCGCTGCAGGGCGTCGAGTGCACGGTCGTCAACGCGCGATGGGTGAAGCCCGTGGATCCGCGAATCGTCGATTGGGCGCGGCGTCACCCGATCGTCATGACGGTCGAGGACAACGTCGGCAGCGGGGGATTCGGCGGCGCGGTGCTCGAGGCGCTCGCGCCGCACGGGTTGGCAGGCCGCGTGCGCACGCTAGCACTGCCCGATCAGTTCCTACCTCAGGGCAAGGCCGCGGACATACTCAAGGAACAAGGCCTGGACGCGGCAGGCATCGCACGGGCGACGTACAACGCGATCACGGGGAGAGTCGCGAGCGAAACGGGCGGATCCTAGAGAGGCTCTCTGCTAGAGCCTCTTGCGGCCGGCGAAGCCCTCGCCGACGTGGTGCCAGTGCTCGACCCTCTCCTCACCGAGCTTCCAGCAGAGCTCGACCAGCTCGCCGTCTCGGTAAGAAGGAAAATCGATGAGCCCCTCAAGGGGTCCTTTGAGCTGGATGCCCATACCATTCAGGCTCGCCACCGCCTTGAGGAGCTCGAGCTCGGCCCCACCGACTGCGTCGCGCGCCTGTTGATGGCGATCGCGATCCTCGGCGCCGGCGCCGGCTCTCTTCGATTCGTACTCGGCGATGCGGGCCTGGTCCTCGAGCTCGGGCACGAGCGCTGAGAGCTCGGCGATCTGGGCGACGATCCTCCGCACGCGGGGCAGCTCGTTGTTTGCCTCCTCGACGGTGTACGTGCGCAGCCTTTGCACGCGTCAACGATATAGCAGCAGACTTGCCGGATGAGTTCGATGGACGTGCAGGAAGCGAGACACCGTATCCAGATGATGATGGTGGCGCGGCTGGCCACGGTCGGGCGCGATGGGCGTCCGCACATCGTGCCGATCACGTTCGCGATGAACGACACGTGTGTGTATTTCGCGATCGACTACAAACCGAAGAGGTCCGTGGACCTTCAGCGACTTCGCAACATCGAATCCAATCCTGCGGTCTCGATACTGGTCGACCACTACGAGGACGATTGGACCCGATTGTGGTGGGTGCGTGTCGATGGCTTCGCACGCATCTTGAACGAGGGTGCGGAGTTCGACTCGGCGATAGCGATGCTGATCAATCGCTACCCGCAATATCAGTCCGCACCTCCACCTGGCCCGGCGGTGGCGATGGACATCGAGCGGGTGACCGGCTGGTCGGCATCGTGATGGGTGCTCGGTCAAATGCGCAGCAGCTCCGGCTGCGCTTGCTCGACGGGGTATAGCAGCCCGGTCGCCGTCTCCACGAAAGTGCCCATCGGGTATGGCCCCACAGTCTGTCCCGCGGTGAACGCCGTCCACGACACCGCGTAGCGAATGGACGCTTGCACTGAATACCCATCCTGGCTGTGCGCTTCATAGACGTGCGTGACTGTTGACTGCTGTGGGTATGGCCGTCCGTACCCTGTCGGGCCGGCGATGTCTGCGTGGGTGCCATCGCCAAACTGCCATGCGACCGACATCGGCGTTGCCGTGATGGCATAGTCGGTGCCTGCGTGGTTCTCCTGAACCGTCATCGTACGGGGCGTCGGATCCAGCCAGAACCACGTGTCCAGTCCCACCAGCCCGACGCGCGACGGATTCGCACGCACTTGCGCGGCAAGCTCGTTCCACGGCGGCATCGGCGGCGCTGCCAGCGCGCGCGAGCACGCGACTTGCTCCGGGCTCGCATTCTGGACCCTGTCGAATGCCTGCACGTGAACGCATGCGATATCGACCGGTGACATGTGGGCCTGCGTCACGGTGAGCGGGTAGTAGCTCGACGCCGGCTGCAGGCGCTGTGAGCTTCCGTTCAACGTCACCCAGGACTGGTAGTGGTCCATGCCGGCGACGAAGTAGTCGGCGCCCGCGCCGTCGCCCACATCCACCACGGGGTCCCAGGTGAAATCAACCGAGTTTGTGGAGACACGAGCCACGCGAGGTCGCGGCGATTGCGGCGGGACCGAGTCCACGTAGATGTCGACGACCGGATAGCCGTACTGGTCGGCCATGTAGGGCGGCGGTGAACCGTTCCTGTTGCGCCCGAGGCCACACTCACCTCCGAAGGTCCAGTTGTAGTACGCGATGTACTCCTTCGCGCGGCCGTGCACCGCCCATCCGTTGTCGGCGAAGTTCCAGTGGTAGTGGTTCGGGTAGTCCTCGTGCAGCAGCTTCACCCACCCCGACGAGTCGCCGGGCCGGCCTCTGAAATCGCCGTAGAAGTAGCCATACCAATCGTCGTAGCCAGGGTTTCTGTGGAAGCCGTAGAACGTGTCGCGTTCCGGGTTCGTGCCAACGGACGGGTCGTTCGTGACGATGGTGGCGGTCCACATATCGGAGTGATTCGTGCACCAACCGGGTGGGTCGCCATAGCCCGGGCTTCCCCACGCGGAACCGCCCACCACAGGCGATGGAAAAAGTCCCAGCAGCACTCCGACGACCGCTGCCGCCACGCGTCGCATGGGACGAAGCTACGGCGGTTGGCCCAGCCCGTAAACCCAGGGTGTTAAGGCCCCGCCGAGCGGCTGAATCACCAGAAATGATCCTTGACGAGACGGGACGTCTCGTCTAGTGTCGTCGCAGATGGCCGAGCGGACCCGCGAACGCATCCTCGACGGTGCGCGAGGCCTGTTGGCCGAGGGAGGGACACCGACCGTGGGGCAGGTGGCGGCGGCGGCTGGCGTATCCAGGGCCAGCTTCTATCGCGCCTTCGGGTCTCGGCGGGCGCTGCTGGCGGCGTTGAGGGTCGCGCCCGAGCCAGGCGCGGCAGAGCGGATCCTGGAGGCCGCGGTGGCGATGGTGGGCGCCGCCGGACTCTCCGGATTGTCCATGGACGAGCTGGCTGTCCGCGCCGGCGTCTCGCGAGCCACGCTCTACCGCCTCTTTCCCGGCAAACCCGCCCTCATCGCCGGACTCCTGCGGACGTACTCACCGCTCGAGCCGGTGAGCCGGCTCGTCAACTCCATGCAAGATCAGCCGCCCGAGGTGGTGATGCCGGAGGTCGCGCGGACAGTGTTTCGGACCATCTATGGATCCGGCACGCCGCGGATCGGGCTGCTGAGGGCGATCTTCTTCGAGGTCACTTCGCTGAGCCCCGATGCAGAGGAGGCTGCCCGCGACCTGGTGACGACAATCCTCGGCTCGGTCGGCGCGTACGTGATGGCACAGATGGCCGCGGGCCGGCTGCGGCCGATGCATCCGGTGCTCGCGCTGCAATCGTTCGTTGGTCCCATCTTTTTTCACCTGCTGGCACGATCGTTCGCGGAGCGGCTGGTTGGCCTTCAGATGGACGGTGAAGAAGCGGTCGTGACGCTTGCGGGCGGCTGGTTGCGAGCCATGCGCCCGGATGAGGAGGGAAGTACCAATGGCTGAAACCTTCGCCGTCGACATCGAAGGTGTGAAGAAGAGCTTCGGCGGCCTGCGAGCGCTCGATGGAGTGAACCTGCGCGTCCGGCCTGGCGAGATCTACGGTCTGCTTGGCCCCAATGGCGCCGGCAAGACGACGTTGATCCGGTCGATCGTCGGACTGGTCGCGCCTGATGCCGGGACGGTGACCGTGCTCGGCCGGCGTATGCCTGCTGTCGACGTGCTGCGAAACATCGGCTACATGACGCAACAGGCAGCCCTTTACCCAGGTTTGTCGGTCGAAGAGAACGTTGAGTTTTTCGCCGCCATCAACGGCGCGGAAGAAGGTGTCGACGAGGTGCTCAAGATGGTTGAGCTCGACCAGCGGCGGAAATCGGTGGTGGCGACATTGAGCGGAGGGATGCGGCAGCGCTGCTCGCTCGCATGTGCGCTGGTGCACAAGCCGAAGCTGCTCTTGCTCGACGAGCCGACCGTCGGCGTCGATCCGCAACTGCGGGTCCAGTTCTGGGAAGACTTTCGCAAGATGGCCGCCGGAGGCACCACAATCGTCGTCTCGAGCCATGTGATGGACGAGGCGGAGCGCTGCCAGCGGCTGGGCCTCATCCAGTTCGGGAGGTTGCTGGCAGAAGGAACGCCCAACGAGGTTCGAGCGCAGGCCGGCACCAACGATCTTGAAGAGGCGTTCCTTAGGCTCGCAGGGGACAAGGTGTCATGAGCGGACATCGAGTCCGGGCCATCACCCGAAGGTTGCTGCAGCAGTTCCGACGTGACCGTAGGACGCTCGCGCTTCTGTTCGTGGCGCCGATCGTCATCCTCGGATTGCTCGGGTACCTGATTCGCGGTTCCTCATCGGCGCCTGCGGTGGGCGTCGCCAACGAAGACCAGGGCCCGCTCGGGGAAACATTTGCGGCGGCGCTGGAGCGTTCGAGCTTGATCAGCGCGAGCGCGATCAACGCCTCTGACGGCGATGCCCGGCTGAAAGATGGATCGCTCGTCGCGTACATCGTCTTCCCGGCCGATTTCAGCCAGCGCGCTCAGACCGGCACCATCGCTCCGGGGGTCAACCTGGAGGGTTCCCAGCCGAGCATCAGCGCGACGGTGTTCCAGGCTCTTCAACAATCGATCACATCGGTTGCGTCGGCCGGGCCCGGTCCGGGATTTCATTTCGAGCCGCAGGTTCACTACCTCTACGGAGGCCAAGGCCTGGACACGCTCGACTATTTCGGGGCGGCCTTCATCGGTCTGGTGGTCTTCTTCCTGGTCTTCGTCATCACGATCGTCTCCTTCCTCAACGAGCGTTCACAAGGGACCCTCGAGCGGCTGATGGCGAGCCCGCTGCGGCGAGGTGAGATCGTCCTCGGCTACATGATCGGCTTCACGGTCCTGGCGCTCATCCAATCGGCGGAGGTGCTGGCCTTCTCGCTCGCGGTGCTCAAGGTGCACAACCAGGGCAGCGTGCTGCTGATCTTCGGGATCGAGGCGTTGATGGCGCTGGCGGCGGTGAACCTGGGGATCTTCCTGAGCATGTTTGCCCGCAGCGAGTTCCAGGCGGTTCAATTCATCCCTCTGGTGGTGGTGCCTCAGGTGCTGCTGTCAGGAATTCTCTTCCCCGTCTCGACTGAGCCGAGGCCGCTCCAGATTGCTTCCGACGTGCTGCCACTGACGTATGCGGTCAACGGTTTGCGCGACGTGATGCTGAAAGGCGCGGATCTGACCTGGCCGTCGCTGCAGCTTGATGCGGGAGTGGTCGCAGGCTTCTGCGTGCTCCTGATCGTGGCGGGCAGCGCGACCCTCCGGCGGCGCATCGCGTAGCCGCGTATTTCGTAAGCTGCGGACATGATGCTCGTGTGCTCGCGGCGCTGCGGCGGGAAGCTGTTCCGCGCGCTCTTCGCTGAGGTTGAGATCGACTCCGGCGGCGAGTATCAGGACTACCGCATCGCGCAGCCTGGATACATCTGCCTGAATTGTGGCTCGCCTGCATTCGATCTCAGCGAGGTGCCCGTGGAGATGGAGGCGGAGGCGCGCGAAGACGAGGTGAAATCGGTCGCGACGGACATCCTGTGCCCGGTCTGCGAGACCCTGGTCCAGGTAGATGAGGGCATGGAGTGCCCCAACTGCGGGGCGGCGCTCGAGGTGGGCTGAGGCCGCACGGGTCGCCGGCGTCGCTGATTCCGCACGTTTGGATCCAACGGCGCCTCTGCGAGCGACGAATTCCGCACGTTTGGAACCAGCGACGCCTTATCGCAGGTCTCGACCCGGCCGGAAACGGAGTCCGTGTCGATTCGGCGAGATTGACGGCCTAATTTAGCGAGGCGGTTCCGGCGAGGATACCGAGCATCCACCGGGCCGATTCCGCGTCGCGGTCCCGGACGGCCTGGCGCAGCACGCGGATCGCGCGGGGGGTGTCGAGGTTGTCGGCCAGGGCGCTGTTGAACTGAGCCTGGAGCCGCCGCCGGGCGGCAGACATACCTCTATCGGGTCCCACCCTTCCAGCTGCAGGTCGACCGGCTCCCACCCCCACCGTCTCACCTGCCAAGAGATCGCGCAGGCGTGCAGCCAGCGTGGCCGCTCGCGCCAGCCCCGACCAGCTGAACTCCCAATCACGCCCATACCGATGCGAGGCCAGATAGAGCCGCACCGCGGCCGCGGGCGCGCGCTCCAGCGCCTGGCTCACGTACACCAGGTTGCCGAGCGACTTGCTCATCTTCCGGCCTTCGTACCGGACGAGGCCAGTGTGCATCCAGGCGCGGGCGAAGGGAACTTTGCCTGTTAAGGATTCCGATTGCGCCCGCTCCGACTCGTGATGGCTGAACGCAAGGTCCCGGCCCCCGCCATGAATGTCGATCTGCTCGCCCAGGTAGCGCATCGCCATCGCGGTGCATTCGATGTGCCAACCTGGCCGCCCTTCGCCGAAGCGCGACGGCCATGCCGGTTCCTCGGGCGCTGACGAGCGCCACAATGGAAAGTCCAGCGCATCTTGCTTCGCGTCCGGGCCGACGGTGCCGAGCAGTCCTTCCTCGCGCAGCTTGCGGATCATCGAAAGTCTCGTGCGATGCGACAGCCGGCCGTATCCGCGATAACGGCTCGCATCGAAATAGAGCGCGTCCGTGCGATATGCGTAACCGCCGGCGTGCAGCCGCGTGGCGGCACGAAGAATCGGAGCGATCTCCTCGGACACGCGCGGCATCACGTCTGGCGCGCGCCAGCCGAGAGCGCCCATGTCGCGCATGTGAATCGCGGTCTCGAAATCGGCAAGCTCCCGCCAATCGACCCGATCCCGACGCGCCCGTTCGAACAGCGGGTCGTCGACATCCGTGATGTTTTGCACGTATCGGACACGGACGCCTGACGCTTCGACGAAGCGGACCAGGATGTCGTACGTGCAGAAGGTGAACGCGTGGCCCATGTGCCCGGAGTCGTAAGGCGTGATCCCACACACGTAGAGACGCACCGTTTTGCGGCCGCGCTCTTCGCCCGGCTCGATTCGGACCTTGCGGGCGCTCAGCGTGTCGTGCACGCGGAGATCGAGCGCCGCGTCAGGCACGTGGACCGGGCTCCGTGGCTTCCGGCTAGTCGGCCGCGCGTGAGAGGACCGATGCGTCAGCACGCAGCGGTTCGACTCTGTTCGTGTTCTCCCAGGGCACCCCGAGGTCGTCCCGGCCGAAATGGCCGTATGCGGCTGTAGGCCGGTAGATCGGCCGCATCAGGTCCATGTTCGCGATGATCGCCCCCGGCCTGAGGTCGAAGTGCCGGCGGACGAGCTCGAGCAACTCCCTCTCGGGGACGACGCCGGTGCCGAAGGTCTCGACGGCGATAGACGTCGGGTGCGCTCGGCCGATCGCGTACGACACCTGCACCTCGCAGCGCTCGGCGAGGCCGGCCGCGACGAGGTTCTTGGCGACGTGCCTCGCCGCGTATGCGGCCGAACGGTCGACCTTGCTTGGATCCTTGCCGCTGAACGCGCCGCCGCCGTGCCGGGCCACGCCGCCGTAGGTGTCGACGATGATCTTGCGCCCGGTGAGGCCGGCATCAGCGGCCGGTCCGCCGACTATGAACTTTCCGCTCGGGTTGACCATGATCTTGGTGTTGGCGTCGACCAGCATCCCTTCGAGAATCGGGCCGATGACCAACTCTCGCACGCCGGCGTCGACATCCTTCTGACTCGCGTTCGCAGCGTGGTGCGTGGAGACGACGATTGCCTCGATCCGTTTCGGCTTCCCGTACTCGTACTCGACCGTGACCTGCGTCTTGCCGTCCGGACGGAGAAAAGGCAGTGAGCCATCCTTGCGTGTCTGCGCGAGCCGCCGCGCCAGCCGGTGTGCGAGAGAGATCGTCAGCGGCATCAGCTCGGGTGTCTCGCGACAGGCGAAGCCGATCATCATCCCCTGGTCGCCTGCACCCTGCAGCTCGAACGGGTCGTCTTCGAGCGTGCCTTCGCGTTCTTCGAGCGAGTGGTTGACGCTTGCCGCTATGTCCGGGGACTGCTCCTTGAGGTAGACCTGGATCAGCGCGTGGTCCGCGTCGAAACCGACTTCGTCGTTGTTGTACCCGATGCCCCGGATGGTGTCGCGAATCGTGCGTTGGATGTCGAGCTCAGCGTGAGTGGTGACCTCACCGATGACCACGCACAGGCCTTTCGTGATCGCAGTTTCGCAGGCCACTCGCGCACGTGAGTCCTGCGCGAGCATGCCGTCGAGCACTGCATCTGAGACCTGATCGCAAACCTTGTCGGGATGGCCTTCCGTGACTGATTCGGAGGTCAGCAGGAAAGAGTGCGAAGAGCTGAAGGAAGTAGCCACAACGACCGCCAATCATATCCGTCTGAGGCCGATGGACCGCAGGCTTCAGCTTCCGTTGCGCTGGCGGCGATCCTCCGGGGCCTGGCCTAACAGCTGCGCTTGCAGCGCGAAGATGTCGTCAAGGACGCGATCGATGCGCCTGCCCTCGAGCCGGTGGTCTGCGATCACGCCCGCACGCTCGAGATGTCGGCGCAGCGAATTGCCGAGCGGCCCGTCGACCCGAGTGCGGCCGCTGACCTGAGCCTCTTCGAGGAGCTGCAAGCAGCGGTCGAGCGCCCGCTGGCGGGACCTGTGCTCGGCAATCGTCATGTGCCGAGGACCTCCACCCTTCCGGCTGAGGTGATCCGGGTCTTTACCTCATTGAGCGCCGACAGCGTGTACGACGGGCTGCTCGGCTTGCCGTCGGGCGTGAACGACACCGGATGACACGGGCACTCGAGCAGGCCCGAACCCTTTTCCCACCACAGCTCACAGGGCAGGTGCGAGCAGATCGAGGACACGGCGCTCACAGAGTCGCCGCGGCGATACACGAAGGCGCCCACCGCGCCGGCCGTGACGTGCGTGGCCTGTCCATCTGCGAAATCTGCGAGGGCGCCGACGTCGGTCCACTGCCCATTGACAGGAACAACGGGGCTCGAAGCCGAAAGCATGCTCGCGCCGCCCAGAGAGCCGAGCTGCTTGCCAAGCAGGCCGCCGGCCACAGCTCCGGCGGCAACACCGAAACCTGCCACGAGGGCCGCGCGACGGGTCAACCACGCCTCATTAGGCGTTGATTCGATGAGCTCGGCCAGGCGGCGCCGGAAGGCAGGGCTCATCCGCTGCGGGCCCTGGCCGGCGGCGGCGAAGCGTGCCGCTGCGGTGATCGCCTCCTTCTCGTCGGCGTCACCGGCTCGCAAACGCAGGCGCCGCCCGTGCAGCAGGTCGTTGACGATCCTGTCGATCCGGTTCTCCGGCTGCTCAGGCATCTGGATCCACCTTCGCCGCCGCGCGCAGCGCGCGCAGCTGCATGACCTTGACCGCGCCCACGGTCGATCGCATCTCGGATGCCACTTCCTTCAATGAGTACCCGTGCAGGAAACGCAGCTCCAGGACGCGGCGGTAGTTGTCGCTGAGCTCCGCGAGAATTCGCTGCGCCCGCTCTGCCGGCTCGTTGGACGGCGGGCCCTGGGGGATGGCCAGCGCGAGGTCCTCGTGGAGCTCCGCCTGCGAAAGCCCGAGCCTCATGCTCCAGAACGCGCCCAGAACCGAGCGCGCGGTGGCGAACAGATAGCCGCGGATGGCGCTCGCCGGGGCGCCCTGCCGCAAGCGCGGAATGGCCTTCAACGCCACCTGCTGCGTTAGGTCTTCGGCGTCGGCGCGGTTGCCGACGCGGGCATAGATGAAGGCGTAGACGAGCTCCAGCTCGTCAAGGGCGATGTCGGTCGCGCGCGCTGCATTCGGTAGGTCGACGACCTCTCCGGCAGGCTCGGATGGCTCGGCTGGATCACTGGGACGCCGGGGCTCCGCGGTCATGAACGTGCTACGCAGCAGTTCCCTTGCCGGACGCGCAGAGGTGGGAGACGGTCGCGGCACACGCCGCGATCACCACCCACCTCGTCATGCGTGCAGTCCTCGACCAATTCCGCTCAAAGCGTTACTCGCGCAGGTTACTTGAGCGACGGCGGACCCTAACCGGCTAAGCGAAAAGCTCCTCTCATACGCGTCGCCAGCCCGGGTGACCCGCCCGCCGCCAGACCAGGTAGCCGAGGCCGAGGATGATCGCGACCGGGGCGACCGCGCCCAGACCGGTGATCAGGTAGTTGATCGTGGTGACGAAGTTGTGCGCGGCGTCGCCGACGGCCGCGGCAAAGCCCCAGCTGTCGGTGCGCGTGGCTGCCACAGGCGCGCCCGCTTCGGTCAGCTGGACGGTGATGGTGCTGAAAGCGACGTTGTGCTCGATGTACTGGATCTGGCCCTTCAGCTGCTCGATCTGCCCGGTGATCTGGCCTAGCTGGTTCTGGACGTTGATGATGTCTGAAACGGTCTGTGCCCGCGCCAGCAAGGCGATCATCGCGTTGCGCTGCGCCTCCTCGTTGGCAAGCCGCGCCTGGAGGTCGACGTACTGCGCGCTGACATCCTGGCCGCTGATGTGCTCGTTCTGGACCGTGCCCAGCTTCGACAGCTCGTCGATCGTGGCGTCGAACTTCGTCGCGGGCACCATGAAGGTGATGACGCCGGTCCGGATCTGGTCATTGGTGACGGGGTTCGCCTGGGCATCCGTGCCAGACACATAGCCCTGCTCGAGCTCGACCAGCGAGCGGACGGCGCCGAGGCTCGAGTCGAAGCTGCCCGACTTGACGCTGATGGCAAGCTGGGCCTGGCGGATGACCTGCGGGCCCTGGATGGGCGGAACCACGTCGGAGATGGGGTTGGTACTCGTGCCTCCGCCGGTCTGATCCGGCACGCCCTTAGTCGGCGCCAGGTTCTGTGAGACAGGGGCGGGGCCGCTGTAGTTGGACGAGCCGCGCGAGGCGGCCGTCGTGGAAGAACCCGCGCCTCCGCAAGCGGCGCCGGCCACCAGGATCCCGATGAACAGCGCGGCAGCGACGAGGAAACGTTTCATGCGACCACCTCCCGAGTTGATGCAGACCAAACGCGGCCGCGCCGTGTGGGTAACATCCCCACTCGTGCTCCAGGTCCGCAACCTCGCCATCGACGTCGCCGCGCGCCGGGTCTTGTCCGACGCGAGCTTCACCGTGACCGCCGGCGACAAGGTCGGCCTGGTCGGCCGCAACGGGGCCGGCAAGACGAGCCTGCTCAGGGTGCTTGCAGGCGAGCACGACCCGGAGGCCGGCCTCGTCCTTCGCCGCGGCACGCTCGGCTACGTCCCGCAGAACCCGCGGCCTCGCGCCGAGGCGGCTCAGACCGCCCTTTCGCACATCCTGTCCGGGCGGGGCCTTGACAAAGCGGCGGCGCGCCTCGAGGAGCTGCACCGCCGGCTCGAAACGGATCATTCGCCTGCGAGCGTCGAGCGCTTCTCCGAGGCGGAAGAGCGTTTCCGCATGGACGGTGGCTACTCCGGGGAATCCGATGCCCGGCGGATCGCAACCGGTCTCGGCCTGAAGCCGGATCGCGTCGACCTTCCATTGGGGGTGCTTTCAGGAGGCGAGAGGCGTCGCGTCGAGCTTGCGCGCGTGCTCTTTGCCGACGCCGACCTCGTCCTCCTCGACGAGCCGACAAACCACCTGGACAGCGACGCCAAGGCCTGGTTGATGGATTTCCTGCGGGACAACCGCGGTGCGGTCATCGTCGTCAGTCACGACCTTGTTCTGCTCGACTCTGCGATCACGCGCGTGATTCACCTCGACGCAGGCCGCCTGGTCGAGTACCGGGGCACGTACTCCCAGTACAAGCAGGCTCGCGCGCTCGAGGAAACGCGCATGACTTCGCTCGCCGGCCGCCAGCAGGCGGAGATAAAGCGCTTGAGCCTTCTGGCCGAGGTCATGCGGCGCCAGACGGCGAAGCGAGCCCGAACCGCGAAGTCGATTTTCAAACGTGTCGACCGTCTGAAAGCGGAGCAGGTGAGCGCTCCCAAACGCGAACGCAAGATCAAAGTCCACTTTCCGGATCCGCCACACAGCGGGCGCGTCGTCCTCACGGTCGACAAGCTCGCAAAGGGCTACGGCGGGCCGCTGATTTTCCGTGACGTCACGTTCGAGGTCGAGCGGGGACAGAGGCTCCTTGTGATGGGACTCAACGGCGCCGGCAAAACGAGCCTACTGCGCATACTCGCCGACCAGACGCAGCCAACGTCGGGGTCGTTTCGGTTGGGGCACAACGCATCGCTCGGCTACTACGCGCAGGAGCACGAAGGCATCCGTCCTGGCGTCACCGTCCTCGCCCACATGCGCGAGCAGTCCGAGGCCGAGGAACGCGTCCTGCGAGCGCTGCTCGGCTCGTTCAGCCTCACCGGCGACATCGCGCGCCAGGACGCAGGCACGCTCTCGGGTGGCGAGAAGACGAAGCTTGCGCTGGCGCAGCTCGTGGCCGGACGCCACAACCTGCTTGTCCTCGACGAGCCGACCAACAACCTCGACCCGCCGTCGCGCACGGGCGTCGCACGCGCGCTGGCGGAGTGGCCTGGAACCATGATCATCGTCAGCCACGACCCCGACTTCGTCGAGGCGCTGCGTCCGGGCCGGGTCCTTTTCATGCCCGAAGGCCGCATCGACTACTGGGAAGAGGACCTGCTCGACGTCGTCTC
>DASVEP010000054.1:0-18667 GCA_036380475.1 Candidatus Dormiibacterota bacterium | reverse complement strand
GAAACGGTGCCCGGCTCACCCCGGCGATGAGAGGAATTTCATCACTCCTGCAGCCAGCGCCTCAGCGATCTTATGCTGACCTGCCGGGTCGCCGGCGATCTGGGCCTCACCCGGATTCGTCACGAACAGCGGCTCGACCAGGGCCCCAGGCATCAGGCTCGGACTGTCGACCCACCCTTCTGACATCGGGCCGAGCTCGATCAAATGGTTGTAGCTCTGGCCTGATCCCGTGAGCGTCGGGGCCGCGATCTGGTCATCCGTCCACACCCCGCGGTCCGCCACGCCGAGCCGCGCGATGATGGCCGACTGAAGAGCTGTCGCCAGGCGCTTGTTTGCGGCCGCAAAAGCCCGAGCTGCGTCGTAGAAGGTCTCGGCGCCCCCGACGGACGGGTCGCTGAAGCCGTCGAAATGGATGGAGAGGAGCACGTTCGCCCCCGTGACATTCGCGCATGCGGCGCGTGCGGCTAGGTCTCGATGCACTGCGCTCGAGGTGATCGCTCCGTAGTTCGAATCGGTCGCCGCAAGCTTCCGGACGGTCGTGTCCTGCGTCCGCGCCATGACGACCTCATATCCGCCGGCGCGAAGAAGGTCGGACAGGCGGGTCGCCACTGCCAGCGAGGCGTCCTTTTCGAGCACCGTGTGCCCCGAGCTGCTCGTGCCCACAACGCCGGGATCTAGACCGCCATGACCGGCATCGATGAACACGGTCTGATCCAGATGCCCCCGCGTCGGGGCAAAGGCCATGCAGGCGCCCGCTTCCAGGCCCGGGATGTTGGCCTGCGTGACGGAGCCCGCAGCCTGGATCGGGATGGTGGCGGCGTCCGGCCCCTGGACCGGCGCGCTCCCGGCCGAGTCCGTCACACGCCAGACGACCAGGGCGAGCGTCGCCACAAGCGCGAATGCGAGCGCTGTGCGGAGCAGGGCCGAAGGGGCCTGGCGGCGCCGAGTGCGTGGTGGGACGTTGCGCGAGTTTGCGATCGGCCCGCGTAGTTTAGCGGTCCCGAAACTTAACGAGCCGGGTTAGTGGATCCGGCCGTCCTCCGCCAGCGCAACCTTCTTGTCGGTGGCGCTATCGATGTTGAGGATGCCGAGGATGACCATGAATTGCCTCTTCTGCCACACCACGATGTAGAAGGTCTGGGTGGCGACGGCGATCGTGAGCACGATCGAGTTCGGTCCCAGGCCTGTCGCGGCACCTTCCGTCACGGGAACCTGAGACGCCCTGAGCGATGAGGCGCTGAAGCCGAAGATCGAATCGGATGTGTAGCCCTTGACTGCGCTCGCCTCGTCCTTGAACTGGAAGACGAAGTTGACCACGAGCTTGTATGTCGCGGTGCCGATCTGCGACCCACTCGACGCGAGGCTTGCACAGTGAGCGGTCGAGTCGGTGTAGAACTCGACCTGCGCCGCGGTAGCGCCATCCTTCTGCGCCGCCTCCCATTGACTCTTGATGGTTGCGTACGTGCTTGGATCCTTGGTCTGGATCTTCGTCAGATAGCTGTTGACGTCGCCTGAGAGGTCGCATTTCGTCAGACCATTTGGCAGATCGCTGGACTGAACCGCAACGGTCGATGCGGTAACGGCCGGTGTGCCGGGTCCGCCAATGGGTCCGCATGCGACGACCATCAGCAGCAAAGCCAGAGCAGTCAGGGTGAGGCGCATGCGATCTACTCTACGGTGACTTCCATCGGCTCCGGTGTGCCAACATGCAATTGGCCTCGATATGCCCCACGACCTGCAGGCCGCGTTTTCTGAATACATCGGCTGGCTTCAGCTCGAGGCGAACCGCAGCCCGAACACGGTTCGCGCGTATGAATCCGAGCTCCGCAGATTGATGTCTTTTCTCACCTCGAAAGGACATTCCCTTGCCCTCGCCGACCTTAGCCACGAAGACCTGCGCGCATATCAGCGTCACCTGGCCGGCCGTCTGAAAGGCCCGGCCTCGCGGGCGCGAGCGCTGGTCGCGGTTCGTTCGTGTCTGCGCTGGCTTGCCCGCGAAGGGATGATGGAACGCGACCTCTCCAACGGGATCACGCTCCCCAAGCTCGAGCAGCGGCTGCCGAAGCCTATCGATCCCGATGAGCTGACGCGACTGCTCGCGGCGCTGCCGAGATCGACCCCCGCAGAGAAGCGTGATCGCGCTCTGGTGCAGTTTCTGATCAGCACCGGGTGTCGCATCTCCGAGGCGCTCGCCCTCGACCGCACCGATTTTCCACGCACCGGCAATCGCATCATCGTCACAGGCAAGGGCTCCAAGCAGCGCGTGGTTTACCTGACCACCGACGCGCGCGAAGCGATGGAGGAGTATCTCAGCGCTCGCGAAGACGCCTCAATGGCGCTGTTTGTCAACTTCGACCGTTCGGTGCAGGACGACCGAGGACGCAGGCTGACGAGTGCAGGATCGAGATTCATCGTCCGCCGCCTGCGCAAAGAGCTCGGTGCGTGGTCCTTCAAGTCACCTCACGTCGCGCGGCATACCACCGCGACCACGCTTCTGGAGGTGACGGGAGGCGACGTGCGTCTGGTCCAGGAAGTCCTCGGCCATGCCAACCTCAACACGCTGCAGGGCTACACGAAAATCGTCGACAGCCGCAAGCAAGATGCGTATCGCCGCTACCAGGAGTTCCTGGACGACAAAAAGACCGCCGGCAGCTAGGTCGGGTTGGCGGCGATCGCCCTCAGCTGCCTGCGCAGCTCGACCTCCAGCTCTCCAACGCTCCTTTCCAGGTCCGCGGACAGCCGCCCGGCGATGATTTTCTTCAGCGAAGGCGGCAGCAGACTCTCGAGCTCCGCGACCACCTCATTTGTCCCCGCGAGATACAGGCGCTTGTAGGAGACCGCGCTCACCTCGCGATCGATGATGCGCACGACCGCCGCCATGTTGGCCTTCACGCGGTTGCCCTCCTTGTGCTGGAGGTTTGGATTCTTGTTGCCGCCTGACCTGATGTGCTTGACAGTCGTCCCTTCGAAATGATGCTGAGGGATCACCTCGTCGAGGATGGCGGCAAACGTCTGAGCCTCCTCTTTGTCGACGACGACAATTAGCGAAGGCGGGGTCTTCCTGAGCAGCAGCTCGAGCGGCGCGAGGAGCGGCGGGTCCACCTCGAGCCTTTCCTCGGATGCTTCGGGCAATCGAATCAGCCTCAACAGGCCCTTCGGCTCGTCCGCAAACGCCGCCATGAACGGGCACTCGACCGGGCGGGTGACTTCGAGCTGCGCTTTGATGCGCGGGATTTCGCGGTCGACGACCTCGAGGTCTTCGTCACTCAGCTTGTGTCGATGCTTCTGTACGAGCCGCTTGAGCTCCATGTCGTAGAACTTGCCGTCATACGTTCCAGGCCGCATCGGGAAATACACGCTCAGCGTTCGGTCCGAAGCAGCGCGCAGGCTTGGGAAGAAGGCCAGCAGGTACGGGATCTCTGTCGGGTGGGGTCGCGTCATCCCCCCGACCTTCGCACATTGCCCGCCGCCATGCGCTACAGCCGCCTAGAAATCAAGGCCGATCACGGCCACAGCAGGTGGCCAAGGACCATTCCGATCAAGACCGCCAGTACGTACGTGCCGCGTGGAAAGCGCCTGATGAAGGCGCGTACGCCATTGGTCATCGGGTCCCGCCCGTGCCTCAGGGCGATGGCCTCCTCAAGCATCAGCAGAAATGCAATGCCAACGCCCGCAGTGGCGATCAGGGCGAGGATCGCCTCGGGAGTGAGATTCACGCCTGACGGTCCGACGGTGAGGTCCGCCCGCTGGCCGGCCCCCACAAGAAGTGTCCGAGGAGGATGCCGACGACGACAGCGACGACGAACGCCCATGCGGGATGTTCGTGCACCGCAGGGCGGATGTAATCGGTGATCGGCGTGTGGTGGGTGATGATCGCCCAGCTCTCGTAGACAAGCAGCAGGAAGAGCACGCCGAACAGCGCCGTGACGAGCCACGAGAACAGGTTGCCAAGCGTTGTCATCGCAGTTGAAACGGACCGGAATCCTAGCGGTTACGTAGCCTTGTGTCGAATTGATTGCCACGACCGAGCGCGTCCACCTGAACCGGGCGTCGCTCATCGCGATCGCGGCGATCTTTTTCGCGATGGGCGTGTTGGGCTCGGCCTACGGGCCTCTCCTGGAGCATCTGGCCCACCGCTTCGACGTCACGCTCTCGGTCGCGGGGACGGTCCTGAGCACGCATTTCGCCGGCGCGTTGATCGGAGTTCTCATCTCCATGCGCGCTCTCCAAAACGTCTCGAGCCGCATCTTCATTCGGGCAGCCTTGGGCTGTCTCGGAGTAGGTTGCGTCGGCGCCGCGCTGGCGCCGTCGTGGCCCACCTTCCTGGGCTCGGTGTTCGTCATCGGCATCGGCTGGGGCGCTCTCGACATCGGCTGCAACCAGCTCGTGGCGCATAGCGGCGGGGCACGACGAACGGGGGTCCTGAACGCGCTGAACGGCACGTTCGGGTTGGGCGCGGTGGCCGGCCCCATCCTCGTCTCCAGGTTGGGCCAGGCCCACCTCCCGCTTTTTTACGGCGGTGCCGCCGTGGTCGTGCTTGGGCTGGTGCCTCTGGTCGCCGGGATGTCGGGCAAGCTGCCTTTCACCTCCCAGAAGACCACGGCCAGGTCTGGCGCCCTGCTGGTCATCTTCATGGTCGCCTTCGCGTTGTACGTCGGCGTCGAGGCCGGCACCGGAGGCTGGATGCCGTCACACCTCGAATCGATCGGCTTTCAAGCGCTCACGGCGGCGACGCTTACATCCGGTTTCTGGCTGGCGCTGTCGGCGGGACGCCTCCTCATCGCTTTCGTCCCAGCCCACATGCCCGAGGGCGTGACCGTGATTGCAGCCACGGCCGTCGCAACCGTTGCGCTGCTGTTCGCTCTGGTGCCCGCAGTCGCGCCTTTCGCCTACATAGTCACCGGGCTCGTGATCGCCCCGATCTTCCCCACTGGAATCGTGTGGCTCGCCAAGCTCAGGCCGGACGACGCGCGCGCCACATCATGGCTGTTCCCGGCGGCGATGGTCGGTGGGGCGGTAATACCGGGCGGGATCGGCGCGGTGATCGGCCGGTTCGGAATCGGCTGGGCGCCCGCGGTGCTGTCGCTTGTCGCCGCCGCGTGCCTCATCTCGTTTTCCCTGGCCGCGCGCCGCCGGACCTGAAGGCCGCGTCTTCCAGCCGCCGCATATCATTTCCTCTTCATGACGCATGACCGGCTCAACGTTGCGGTGCTCGGGCCGGGCGGCGTGGGCGGGTTCCTCGCGGCGATGCTTGCGCGCGAAGGGAGCTCGGTCCTGGTGCTTGGAAGCGAAGACACCTCTCGCGCGATCGCTCGCAGCGGTATCCAGCTCGAGAGCCGGCGGTTTGGCGACTTCGTTGTCTCCGTGCAAACCGCATCACACCTGACCGCTTCCCTCGATGCTTACCTCGTCACGGTCAAAGCGACGCACCTGAAAGATGCAGTGAAGCGGGTATCGGCGGATGCCATCGGGACGGGCCTGGTCATCCCATTTCTCAACGGCCTGGAGCACGTCGACTTCCTTCGCACCGTCTACCCTCCCGCGAGCGTGGCGGCCGCCACCATCCGCATCGAGACGACGCGGGTAAGCCCTGGCCTGATTCGCCACACCAGCCCATTCGCCGCGATCGATATCTCCGCTTCGGCCGAAAACCGCGATCGTGTGGACGCGATTGCCAGGCACCTGAGTGCAGCCGGTATCGACGTTCGAGTTCGCGATGACGAGCTGGCAATGCTCTGGGACAAATTTGCGTTGCTGGCGCCGCTGGCTTTGCTCACAACCCACGAGCGCGCGAACGCCGGGGCAGTCCGTACAAAACGGCGCGAGGACGCCATCGCCCTCATCGGGGAGTTTGCCGACGTCGCCGCGGCTGATGGAGTCGTCATCGATCGAGAGAGGGGCCTGCAAATTCTGGATTCGATGCCGGAGTCGATGGAGACGTCGATGCAGCGTGACCAGGCAGCCGGCCGTCCGCTCGAGCTGGATGCGCTGGGAGGCGCGTTGCTCAGGCGGGCAGCCCGGGCGGGAATCGAAGTGCCGGTGACGCGCCGGCTGGTCGATGAGCTGGGGCGCGACGGGCAAACCACTGCCTAGACAAAGGAAGAGGCCGGGTCCGCATGAACCCGGCCTCGGTTTGACTGCGAAGTATTGAGGCTTACTCGTCCTCGATCTGGTTGTACATCAGGCTGTCCTGGATCTCGTACAGGGCGTCCATAGCCTCCATCACGTTGGCGGGCTTGGCCTGCGCCAGGACCGTCACCTCGGGCGACTCCTCGATGACCTTGTTGATGGCGACCGAGAGCACCGGTGGCATCTGACGCTGGTCGGCGAGATTGAGCATCTCGAGCTCGTTCAGGAGCTTGTCGATGAGATGCATCTTGTTTCGCCGCGCGTACTTGGCGCGCTGGATCCGGCGCTCCTTCGCGGTCATGTGCTCGATGGCGCGACTAGCTTGCTTGATCATGCTTTATCCCTCTTCACGGCCAGTTTACGAAATGCCGGGATTTTGTCAAGATCCACCTGTAATAAATAGCCGGGGTGTGGTAGCATCGCCCGTCAGCGTCCGGAAATATGCCCACCACCCTCGCCGGCCGTTCCACCCGTATGGAAGTCCTGGAGTTGCTCCGGCGTAAGGGCCACGCCAGCGCCGAAACCATCGCTTTCGATCTCGGTGTGACCCCCAACGCGGTCCGCCAGCACCTCACGAACCTCGAACGCGACGGCTTCGTGGTGAGCAAAACCGAGCGCCGCGCCCGCGGCCGCCCCTCCCTGCTCTTCTCGCTAACCGAGCGAGCCGATTCGGTGTTCCCGAAGCGCTACGGCCAGCTCGCCAGCATGGTCCTCCAGGAGGTCCAGGACATGGGGGGCCCGGAGGCGCTGGACGAGGTCTTCGCGCGGATGGCCACCCGGCATGCGAACGCCATCGCGCCAACTCTCGAAGGCCTCGACTTCGACCAGAAGCTGCACCGGGTCGTGGCCTGGATCGGGCGTGCGGGGACGCTCGCCGAGCAGACCGAGACCCCGGAAGGCGTCAAGGTCACCATCCACAACTGCCCCTTCCGAAACACCGCGCTCAAGTTCCCGCAGGTCTGCACGATCACCCCGCACCTCTTCTCGCAGCTTCTGGGCACGGCCGTCTCGCAATCCGATTCCATACACCGCCGCGATCCCTATTGCTCCTTTGTCGTCCAGCGCCCTACCAACGCTGACTAGCGCACAGGTCAAGCAGGTCGACGCGCTCACGCAGGAGCGCTTCGGCATCGCGGTCGACTGGCTGATGGAGGCCGCGGGGTGGCAGGTCGCGCGCTTGTGCGGCCAGCCGGCAGCCGTCGTGTGCGGCGTCGGCAACAACGCGGGTGACGGGCTGGCCGCTGCAAGACACCTGCACCGCTGGGGCAGGCTAGCGGGTGTTTGCTGCGTTGACCCCGACCGGCTGCGCGGCCCCGCGGCGCGCGAGCTGGACGCCCTCCGACGCATCGGGGTCGAGGTATCGAGCGAGCCCTCGATCGACGGTGCGGAGGTCATCGTCGATGCGATATTCGGGACCGGCATCACGCGCGCTCCCGAAGGTCGATTCGCCGAGTGGATCCAATCCATCAACGCATCAGGAAAGCCGGTGATCGCGATCGATGTACCTTCGGGGCTCGACGCCGACACCGGGGTCGCCTACGCTCCGACTGTGCACGCGACAACGACCGTGACGCTCGGGCTTCCCAAGCCTGGACTTTTGAAGGGCGATGGCCCGCGCCTTTCCGGCGGGGTGCTGGTCGCCGACATCGGCGTGCCGCTGGAGGCCTATGCCGCACTTGGCATCAGCGTTCCGGCTGACCTGTTCGCCAAAGAGCAGCTCGTGCGATTGAGCACGCTGTGACACGAGAGGTTGTCTGGGACCACGGCGTCTCGCTCCCAGAGCACAGCCTGTGGCTGGATCCGCTGGTGGTGCGGGCGTTCGCGTTCATCTCGCACGCTCACACCGATCACGCGCGACGCCATAAAGAGGCGTTGCTCACGCCGCAAACGCTCGCGCTCATCCCGGAGGCACGGCGGCCGCGTGGTTGGCGGATGCTCGGCTACGGCGAGCCCATGCGCCGCGGCCCGGCGACTCTGACGCTCCATCCCGCCGGCCACATGCTCGGTTCCGCCCAGCTGCGTTTCGAGCACGACGGCACGAGCCTGCTCTACACGGGCGATCTCAAGCTGCGCCAACCCGGCGGTCGTGCGCCGACGAACATCCCTCGAGCCGACGTGCTCGTTATGGAAAGCACGTATGGGCGCCCGCATTTCAGGTTTGGCGATCCCGACTCGACGGTGGAGTCGATCGCCCGTTGGTGCCGCCTGGCGCTCGACAGCCGCGTGACGCCGGTGCTCCTATGCCACGCGCTCGGCAAGACCGAGGAGGTGATGCTGGCGCTCGCGCCTTATGGCTTCGAGTTCGCGCTCGAGAGTCGATGCGTCCCTTGCGCCCGTGCTTACGAGGGCGCGGGAAACCGGCTTCCTGAATGGATCGAGCTCAACGGTGACACGCCGCTCGGCCGCGTCGTCATTGCGCCGCCCGCGGGAAAGGACGAGGTGCGTCGCCTCGGCCGCTACCGGACCGCGCTCATCTCCGGCTGGGCGAAGGACGCAGAATTCGCCCGGCTGTTCGGAGCCGATGCGACCTTCGACCTTTCGGACCATTGCGACTTTGACGAGCTCATGGAGGTCGTCGAGCGGTCAGGAGCCGACCAGGTGTACACGGTCCATGGCTATACCGCGGACTTCGCCCGCCACCTGCGCAAGCGCGGCATCCGAGCCTCAGCGCTCGAAGCGACTGAACAGCTCGCCCTAGCGCTTTAGCGCAGGGCCCAACCTGACCGGAGGACCGCTCGACGCAAATCGGCATCACCCGCGGCCGCGTCGCTGAGCCGGCTCAGCAGGAGGTCGAGCCACGCTGTGAGCAGGACCGGCGGCTGGAACTCCAGCTCCTCCTTGTTCCATCGAGCGCGAAAGGTGCGGCCGCCGACCTCGACGATGAGCTCAGAAATCGGACCGCGATTCAGGTGGCCGCGTTTGGCCTTGGCGGAAGGAATCCTCTCGACCAGGTAGTCGAGCAGCTCGGCGGGCTCGTCCTGCTCATCCAGCGGCGAGTGGCAGAACACGCAGATTCCGTCGAGCGGCAAAGCCGGCGCCGCGCAAACGGAGCAGCTCAATCCGCCGCCGCGGTGCTGCGTATCGAGGGCGCTCAATCCGTGTACCTCGTGATGATCTGGTCCTCGCGCCGTTTCTCTGCCCGGTAGAGAGGGCAGTCCTCGAAGTTGCGGACGCAGATCGGCGGGCTGTCGCTCAGCGCGAGCTTGCGCTTGGACTTGTGATCGACATGGCAGTCGAAACGGTAGATGCGGACCTGCAGGCGCTGATCCTTGACAAGCTCCTCCAGATAAGGGCACCGGCGCATGCGACTTACGATAGGCCACCGTACCCAGACATGCTCGATTTCGCGCGCGCCGGAGCCGCAGTCGGCGGAACGCCCGCAACTCTCGAGAAAACACGTCTGCTCGCCGCCTATTTTCGGTCGCTCGATGACGATGACCTGCGACGGGCGGCGATCTTCATGACGGGCCGCGCCTTCGGGCCATCCAAGCGCAGGACGCTCGGCCTCGGCTGGGCGGTGATCAGCAAAGTGGTCGGGTCCATCTCCGGTCGAGACGAGGACGACCTACAGCGCTTGTTTCGTAAGCACTCGGACCTCGGCGATTGGGCGGGCGACGCGCTCGAGGGACGAACCGCGAACGAAGACGTGCCGCTCGAAGAGGTCGAGCGCACTCTTGACGTGATCCGAACCGCGCGCGGTGGATCCAAAGCGGCGCCTCTGGAGCAGCTTCTGCGCCGGCTGCACCCAGAGGCGGCGCGCTTCGTGGTCAAGGTCATCTCCGGCGAGATGCGGATCGGCCTGAGCGAAGGCCTGGTGGAGGCAGCCATCGCCGAGGCGTTTTCGCTCCCAGTGACGAAGGTGAAACGGATCCACCTCATCACGGGCGATATCGGCGAAGCGGCCGTGCGCGTCAAGCGTGGTGAGCTCGAGACGAGCACGGTGACGCTGTTCCAGCCGATTCGGTTCATGCTCGCCAGCCCGGTCGAGACCGCGACCGAAGGCTTTGAGCGGATGGGCGCGGAGAAGGTGTGGACGGAAGAGAAGTACGACGGGGTGCGCTGCCAGCTCCATTTTGCCGATGGCCGGGTGGAGCTCTTCTCGCGTGACCTGAAGGAGACCACCGGCGCCTTTCCGGAGCTGGCGGAGGGTGCGCAGCGCATCGGACATTCGGTCCTGTTCGACGGCGAGGTCCTGGCCCACCGCGACGGCCGAGTGCTGAGATTCTTTGAGCTTCAGCACCGCCTCGGGCGCAAGCAGGTGACGACTGAATTGCGCCGCGAGGTCCCTGTCGTGCTCGTGATCTTCGACCTTCTGTTTCTCGACGGGCGGTCGCTTCTCGACGAGGCGTTGGAGGAGCGCCGCCGCCTGCTCGAAGGGTTGGGGCTGGACCATCCTTTTCTGCTCGCGCGCCTCGAGGAGGCGACGGGCCCCGACGACCTCGACCGCATCTTCGCGGACACGCGGGAGCGGGGCCATGAGGGTCTCATGGTCAAGGACCCTGCCAGCCCATACACGCCGGGACGGCGCGGGCTCGCGTGGCTGAAGCTGAAACGTCCATTGGCGACTCTCGATGTTGTCGTGACCGCTGTCGAGTGGGGGCACGGGAAGCGGAAAGGAGTGCTGTCCGATTACACGTTCGCGGTAAAGGACTCCGCGACCGCCAAGCTGGTCAACGTTGGCAAGGCGTACACCGGTCTCACCGATGCAGAGATCGCTGAGATGACACAGCGTTTCTTGAGCATCACGATCAATGACCGAGGCTGGGGCCGGATGGTCAAACCCGAGGTCGTGCTCGAGGTTGCGTTCGATTCGATTCAGCACTCGAACCGGCACGCAAGCGGTTACGCCTTGAGATTTCCGCGGATCGTCCGCATCCGCGACGACAAGCCGGTCGAAGAGATCGACACGCTCGAGCGCGTAGCAGAGCTCTACGAAAGGTATTTCGGCGCGCGGACTGAGGAGACGCTGTCCGAGGTGGCGGTCCCGACCCGGCCGCGCCCGCAGCGGCGGGCACGGCCGACCTCCCCACAAGGTGGGGAGGTGAAAACGTGAAGTTGACATTCATGGGCACCGCGGGTGCGCGGTTCATGGTCGCCAAGCAGCTCGCGGCATCGGGCGGCATCTACATAGAGGAGGGAGGCGCTCGCGTAAGCCTCGATCCGGGGCCCGGCGCCATCGTCCAGTATGCGAAGCGAAAGGTCGACCTTACAAAGCTCGACGCCATCGTGATCAGCCACCGCCACCTCGACCACTGCGGCGACGTCAACGTGATGGTCGAGGCGATGACCGAAGGCGGTTTCCGCCACCGCGGCCAGCTGTTCTGTCCGTCGGATGCGCTCGACGAGGATCCGGTGGTGCTGCGATACCTTCGGAACTTTCCGGAAGAGGTCGTGCGACTGCAGCCGGAAACGACTTACATGGTGAAGGGATTCACCTTCACCACGACCCCGCGACACGTGCACCAGGTGGAGACCTTCGGATTTCGTTTCGGTGACAGGCTCGGGTGGGTGACCGATTCCGAGTATTACGACGGCATCGCCGAGCAGCACAGGGCCGAGGTGATGATCATCCACCTCGTCCTCATGGACTGCAGGCACGGCCTGCCGCATCTGTGTCTCGAAGACGCCGAACGCATCATCCGCGATGCCAAACCGCGTCTCGCGATCCTCACGCATTTCGGCATGACGGTTTGGCGTGCGCACCCGTGGGAGGTGGCCGCCGACCTAACGCAGCGGCTTGGTACCGAGGTCAAAGCGGCGCGCGACGGCATGGTCCTCGAGATCTAGGTGTCCAGCACCCGCCGGACACCGTGATGTCTCCACAGCAGCGATTCCTGCTGCTGCTCATCCTGGTCGGCGCGCTGGCGACGATCCTCGGCCTCGTTTCGAAGCGCGCCCGCATGCTGCCGTACCCGGTCGTGCTGGCGGCCGCAGGCGTCGTCGTCGGCCTTCTACCCGGCGAGCCCCTGCCGCGCGTTCGTGCGGACGTGATCTTGCTCGCGTTCGTTCCGGGTCTCGTGTTCGAAGCCGCCCTCACCCTTGATCTCCGAGAGCTGCGCCGCCGCCTTCTTCCGGTGAGCCTTCTTGCGACCGTGGGTGTCTTGCTCACCGTGCTCGTCGTAGGAGTCCTCACACATCTTCTGCTCGGGTTCAGCTGGGCAAGCGGCTTCCTGCTCGGTTCGATCCTGGCCGCCACGGATCCCATCGCTGTGGTGTCGCTGCTACGCCAGATCAAAGCGCCGTCGGGGCTGGCGGCGATCCTCGAAGGCGAGAGCCTCTTCAACGACGGCACCGGCGTTGCGATTTTCAGCGCGGTCCTCGCGACGATCCTCGCCGGCCACCCATCGTTCGGAGACGCCACCGTCCGCTTTGTCGCGATAACTGTCGGAGGCGCGCTGATCGGCGCCGCGGTCGGCTTTCTCGGCGTGGCGCTCGTTCGAGTCGCCGACGACGCCCCGCTCGAGATACTCGCCACGCTGGTCATCGCGTACGGCAGCTACCTGGCCGCAGACGTGCTGCACGCGTCGGGAATCGTCGCGGTTGTGGCGGCGGGTGTGGTCATCGCCCGCTACGGCTCGTCATCGGGCAAGCTGCACGGCACCCAGCTGCTCGGTTATTGGAACGTGCTGGCGTTCATCCTCAACGCCGTTCTCTTCATCCTGGTCGGGGCGGCGCTGCCGGCGTGGCGCCTTCTCCCCGTGGCCGGGCTCGTGGTCGGAGCATTCGTGATCATGATGCTCAGCCGCGCGGCTCCGGTTTACGGATTGCTCGGTGCTGCCGTGTGGCGCTCCGCACCGATCCCATGGTCGTGGCGCCACCTCACCTTCTGGGCTGGTCTTCGCGGCGCGCTTTCGATCGCGCTGGCGTTGTCGGTCGCGGACGTGCCGCAAATCGACCGGCGCGTGTCGCTTGTCGCCTACGGCGTGGTATTGCTTTCGCTGTTCGTTCAAGGCGGGCTCATTGCGCCCGTCGCGCGCGGGCTTCGTATCGAGCGAGCCGCGTGACCCGCTCCCGCTGGCAGTGGCGAGCGACCGTCGCGCTCCTCGGTGTCGCGGTTGCTTTCGTCATCTATCCGCTGACGGAGGGATCGAACGACGTCATCAACTCGGACTGGACGCCGTTTGCCACGGGCGCGCGGCTCATCCTCACCGACCCCGGACACCTGTACGACCTCGACAAGCAGAAGCAGGTTCAGTCGGAGGTGACTGGCGGCAAGACCCTAGTCACGCTCGGCATCAACGGCATCCTGCCCTTCCTTGCGCCGGCGTGGGTCGCAGTTGTCGCGGTGCCGTTCGAGCTGGTCGGTACCGCGCTCGGCGGAAGGCTCTGGATCCTGTTCGGTCTCGCCTGTCTCGCCATCGGCCTTTATCTGGCCACAAGACCCAGACCGCCCACGGCGATTCTGCCCGCCTTCGCGAGCGTTCCGACCGCGATCATGATGCTCAACGCTCAACTCGACGGCATCGTCGCTCTAGGCATCGGCGCCGCAATCGCGCTGTGGTCTCGCCCCTATCTCTCCGGCCTAGCGCTCGGCCTCACGCTCATGAAGCCGCAGCTGGTCCTGCCCCTCGGCGCAGCGATGCTCGTCGGGCGGCGATGGCGGCTTCTCGCCGGTTGGGCCACGGCCGGGGTGGTGCTCTGGGCGTCGGTCGCTGTGCTCAACCCGCGCTGGGTGCTGGAATGGCTGGCGCCGACCGGCAGCACGATCACACCCGGCAGTCGCGAGGTCGATCTACCTCACCTCGGCACGCTTTTGGGGACCGGCGTGCAAACGTACGCGGTCGCGGCGCTGACCGTGGCGGCGATCGTCGGCGTCGTTCTTTTGGCCTGGAGAAGCAGAGGTGACTTCCGGGCAGCGGCAGCAATCCTCACCGCGGGCGGGGTGCTGGCTGCTCCACATGCTCTCCCGGCCGACCTCGTCATCGTTGGCGTGGCGCTCGCGATCTGGGGCCAGGCCAGATGGCACGACTGGCTGCTGCTCTCGGTGGGCGCCGCCATCGCGGGCTTCGCTCCGCTGCCCCTGCCGGCGATCGCCGGGGTGCTGCTGGTCGGCTGGCTACTAGTACGGTTTAGTGGGTGGCGGCGAGAACCGGCACTGGCGTCTGCTGGATGATCGCGTCGATCAGCCCGTACTCGATCGCCTCCTCGGGAGTGAGGAAGAAGTCGCGGTCGGTGTCGCGCTCGACTCGTTCCAGCGGCTGACCCGTGTGCTTGGCGATGAGCTCGTTGAGCACCGTGCGGATACGCACGATCTCGCGCGCGTGAATGTCGAGGTCGCTGGCCTGGCCCTGAAGGCCCTTACCGCCGATCAGCGGCTGATGCATGTGGATCGTCGAACTGGGGAGCGAGAATCGCTTTCCCTTCGCGCCGGCCATCAGGACCACGGTGCCGAAGCTCGCCGCCCTGCCGATGCACACCGTGGAGATCGGTGACTGCACGTACTGCATGGTGTCGTAGATCGCGAAACCCGCGCTGACAGCGCCGCCCGGAGAGTTGATGTAGATCTGGATCTCCTTCTCGGGATCGTCGGCCGCGAGGTACATCAGCTGCGCGACCACCAGGTTGGCGACTACGTCGTCGATGGGACGGCCGATGAGGATGATCCGGTCCTTGAGCAAGCGGGAGTAGATGTCGAACGAGCGCTCGCGGTTTCCGCCTTCGTTTTCGGTGACGGTCGGGATGTAAGCCATCGTGTCAACGAACTCTACGAGATATATTCGAGCGGTTGGCACGAGCCTCGGCTATGGCGCCGACCGAGTTCTTCTCTGGGCTGCGCAAAGGCGTCAAATCGAGGCTCCCGCCCGACCTGAAGGCGTTCGAGACAAGCCGGGGCCACAGCCGCCACCTCAAGCTCCACTACGGGCACCCTGAGATCCACTACGAGGCCTGGCACCACACCGGTGCCGGCCGGCTCGAGATCGGGCTGCACTTCGAGGGCACCGCTGACGCCAATCGCCTCGCATTCGACTACTTCCGCGAGCGAATGGTGGGGGTCAAGGCGCTCCTGCCACGCGCCGAGCTCGAGCCGTGGGACCGAGGGTGGTCGCGGCTGTACGAAACGCTGCCGGCGCCACAGCTGGACGACCACGTTCTCGAAGGCGCCATCAAGTCTCTCGAGGCCTACATAACGGCCCTCCAGCCCATGGTCTTAGTCTTTTTGGCATGAACACGGTCCAGGTGACAGACGAGCTTCAGGACTATCTCGACAGCCTCCTTTCGACACGTGATGCTGTCCTGGCCCGGATGGAAGCAGAGGCTGATCGCGAGGGCATACCAATCGTCGACGCCCACGAGGGCGCGTTCCTCAGCCTGCTCGTGCGCATCGCCAACGCAAAGCGCGTTCTGGAGCTCGGGACTGCGATCGGTTACAGCGGGATATGGCTGCTGCGCGGAACTTCAGGCGGCACCTTGACCACCTATGAGACAAATCACGAACGTGCCGGGCGGGCACGCGCCAACTTTGCCGACGCTGGTCTCGCTGCTCGGGTGCTGGTGCTCGAGCAGGACGCCGTCGGTGGGCTGGAGAAGCTGAACGCACGATTCGATGTCTGCTTCATCGACCTGCTCAATTCGTTTCCTTCGGAGGACGTTACTCGCAAGGTCTTCGACCTCTGTATGCAGCACCTCGACGGGGGTGGATTGCTGATCGCCGACAACGCCCTGCGCCAGGGCGAGGTCCTGAAACCAAAGAACCAGCAGGCGCGCAACGTCGCCTTCTACAACCAGCTGGTCGCCAAGGATGTGCGTCTCGACAGCGTTGTCATCCCGATCAGGGACGGCATATCGGTGGCGCGAGTCAAGAACTAGCTGCCGTTCGGCAATCTATGCGCAGCCGGTCAACGCCAGCGGCGCCGCGGCGATCGCGATCGAAAAAGCGCCGCCGGAGGGGCTCGCCGTGACGAGCCGGCTGCCGTCCGGGTTGACGTCGACCGAGTGGTCGATCAGGCCGCCGTCGGTGGAGACCTGACCCGTGACCTCGGGCGGGATATAGACAAGGGTGGCGGGGTCGCCGGGTCGGCCCCGTGCCTGTAGCGAGAAGGCGCCATTGCCTGTGTCGTAGTGGTAGGTAAGGCTCGGATCAGCTGATGCCAGGGGGTACGCCCTCACCACCAGGCGTTCCCGCGCGATGTTCAAGCACCCGCTCGGCGGTTCGGGCCTCTGGTTTGGATCGGCGCCCTTGAACATGCTCCAGTTACCACTCCCGTTTTCCTTCCAGGTCCATAACGCAAAACCAATCCGGTGCTTCTCCATCTCGAGAAGTTGGTTGGCGATCACGCGGTCTCCCACGTCGCCCGGAGGGAAACCGAATTCGGAAATGAATAGGGCCGCCTTGATCGCCCTCGCCTCGCGCTCGCCAAACGCGTATGTCTGGTCGTATCCGCCCCACGGGTAGGTGGCGTTGTCAGGCGACTGGCCTGCGAAGGCATCGAAGGTGTACTGGTGGGTGTAGTCGTGGAGGGACAGGACGAGGTTCGGGTACGAGCTCACCGGGAGGCCTAGATGAGTTGGAAAGTCGGTCACCTCGCGCAAGAGCCCGGCTTCGAGAAAGAAGAGGTGATGAAGGTCATGGATGCCGAAGTCGCGGTAGCCGCAGATGGAGGGCATATAAAACCCTGTCCAGCACGGCAAGCCGTCCCTGACGCCGGTGACTGCGTCTACGACCCTGCGGTAGAACGGAAATAGGAGGAGGTCTTCGAAACCGGGCGGGAGGTTCCATCCAGGAACGGGCTCGTTGAAGGGGCTGTAGCCGACGACGGTGCTGTCGTCCTTGAAACGCATAGCCAGGGTGGCGATCGCGGTGATGTATTCGTCCTGGATGCCACTGCGGTCGTACCAGAAGTTGCTGAACGCCTCCAATCCAGCCGGGTTGATCTCGCGGTGGCCCACGTAAGTCTCAGGTGGAAAGCCATCGGTGATGGTCGCCCATGCCGGAGCTCCCGTGAAGTAGCGCAGCTCGACGGTCTTGCCTCCCGGCAGCGGAGGCGGCGACACACGGCCGATGAAACGCGAGTACGCGTTCTGGTGCATGTCGATGATCACGTAAATCCCGACCGCCCTCGCCCAGCCAACCACCTGTGCCACGCGGTCGACGTATTGCTGGTTGAACTTACCGCGCTCGGGCTCCAGCAAGCTCCACGAAAGCGGCAGCCGCAAGGAGTTGAAGCCGAACGCTGCCATCTGGACCAGGTCGCTCTGGCAAAGGGCCGGGGACGGCATGAAGGCCGCGTTTTCCGGACATCTGTCCTCGTAGGCGGCCGGGTCGATCGGGTAATAGGGTGCCGGGTTGACCACCGACGGGTCCGCGCCCGAATAGAAGTCGATCAGCCCTTGCGCGATCGCGCCGTGCAGCAGCACCATGCGGCCTCGATCGTCTGCTATGTACGGCTGGCCACCGTTGGGATGCTCGATATGCAGCCACGGCAACGCCCCCGGCTTTGGTGTTGACGTAGCAGGCGCCGGCGTCAGACCGACGACGATCGAGGTCGCGACCGCACCGGGGTAGGTGAAGACCGCGACCACCAAGACCAGGAGCGCAACGGCCAGCCGTGGAACGGCGGCAGGCACCTTCACGGCGCCAGGAACCAGTACACGGTGCCGACGAGCAGCGCGGTCATGCCGAGGATGCCCGCCACGAGCCCAAAGACCGCCGAGGTTTTACCGGTCAGCGCGCCATTGGACTTGCGAATGCGGCGTAATGAAGACAGCGCTGCCCAGATCGCGAACGGTGCGAAGAGCCCGAACGGCAGGCTGAGCAGACCCAACACCAACGCGCGCGTTGCATGGCTGCTTTTCGGAGTGGAAGGGACTTCCACAGACGCATCATCCACCGGCTGGCGTCTAAGGGGCCGTGCGGGCTTCGTTTCCCTCGATCCAGAAGGTGCCGTCGGATGCGTGCTCCTTCTTCCAGATCGGCACGGATTCCTTGAGACGGTCGATCCCCCACCGGCAGGCATCGATCGCTTCGGCGCGATGAGGGCACGAGACCGACACCACCACTGACGCCTCGCCGATCTCCAACCGGCCGGTGCGATGGGCCATCGCAACGCGCGCGTCCGGCCACTGTTCTGCGATCTCGCCCGCGATCTTGCGCATCTCGGCCGTCGCCATCTCCGCGTAGGCCTCGTACTCCAGATGCGTGACCGAGCTCCCGCGCGACGTGTCGCGCACGATACCGGTAAACGTGCAGATGGCTCCCGCGCCCTTGTGGGCGACCGCGGCTTCGAGACGGCGCGCGTCCAAAGGGTCCTTTGTGAGCTCGAAGAAGACGCCGCCCGGATGTGCGCCACCACTGACCGGCGGGATGAATGCAACCTCGTCGCCGGCGCCGACGATCACGTCCCAGTCGGCGAACTCCTGGTTTACGGCCGCCCGCACTGATTCGCGGTTGGGGTCCAGGGCGGGGTGCAGCTTTCGGAGCGCGTCGTAGACGTCGTCGACCGTCGCGCCGCCCTTGACCTCGACCGTCTCGGAGTCAGTGCCCGCCTGCTCGCGCAAACGCGCGAAGAGCCGCGCCCTTACGGCGATCGCCACCGCCATC